>CAWEUD010000038.1:0-33653 GCA_963812115.1 uncultured Chloroflexia bacterium | reverse complement strand
GCTCCGACATAACTGCTCGGGGAAGCACACAGGGATGGCACTCCATGCCAAGGCGGCGGGATGGCCGGTCGAGACCTACTGGCAGCCGGACCATCCCATCCAGCAGGCGGCACTCCAGACAATCTCGCGTCTGACCGATGTGCCGGTGCAGGAGATCGCGCAGGCCACCGATGGCTGCGGCGTCGTCACCTTCGGCCTTCCGCTGCGCGGGCTGGCGCTGGCCTACGCGCGACTGGCCGACCCCTCCGCGATCCCCGATGAGGCGCTGTCGCGCGCCCTCGCCCGGATCCGCGACGCCATGATGTCCCACCCCGAGCTGGTCGCCGGTGAGCGTGCGATGTTCGACACGGCGCTGATGCGCGCCGTACCGCGGCGCCTGGTCTCGAAGGGCGGGGCCGAGGGCGTGCAGGCGGTCGGGCTGCTCCCGGGGGAGCTGCCTGACGCGAACGGGGAGTCGGCTGGGCTCTCGCTCAAGATCGAGGACGGCGACGGAGCGCGCCGAGCCGGCAGCTCGGCCACCGTCTCCGCCCTGCGCCAGCTGGGAGTGCTCGGAGACAACGTGGCGGCAGAGCGCCTCGGCGAGTTCGCGTCGGCCCCCGTGCTCGATCCGCGAGGCAACCGTTCCGGTAGCGTGACGGCGACCTTCCGCCTGTCCTGAGTGCCGGCAAGCGGTCGGCACGCAACCTGCTGAGGTCTCCGTGGGGCACGGCCTTCGATACCGCCCGCCCCAACCACAAGGAGGCGAAATGCTCTGGATAATCATCGCGGTCGTGGTGCTGCTGCTGCTGTTCGGCGGCGTGGGCTACGGCTATCGCGACCGATGGGGTGGCTACTACGGTGGCGGGACGGGCCTCATCGGTCTGATCCTGATCGTCCTGTTCATCATCTGGGCGCTCAACGGTTTCGCCATGTGAGCCCCGTCCGGGCCGTCGCGCAGCCGCGGGGCGTCAGCCCATCCAGCCTCGCACGAGCTCGGCGAGCCGCAGGAGCAGCGGGGCCAGCACCAGCGCCGGCAGGAAGTTTGCGACCCTCACTCGCTTCAGCTCCAGCAGGCGCAACGCGACTCCCAGCAGGATGAGGCCGCCGGCGGCGGTGATGGCCAGCACGGTTGGCGGGTCCATCACGTCGCGCAGCAGGAATGCGCCGGCCGCGATTCCGCCCTGCACAACCAGGACGGTGAGGGCCGAGAGGTAGACCCCGGCGCCGAGCGCGGCCGCGAAGGCGACGCTCGCGACGCCGTCGAGGAGGCTCTTGGTCGCCAGCAGCGTCACGTCGCCGGAGAGCCCGTTCTCGATCGAGCCGAGGATCGTCAGCGGTCCGACGCAGAACACGAGGCTGGCGGTGATGAACGCCTCGGCGATGCGGCTCGGCTCGCCGCCGCGGGCCAGGCGCCGCTGGAACCAGGCGCCGAGCGCCTCCAGGCCCTCGTGGAGCCGCAGCAGCTCACCGACGACCACGCCGCCGAGCAGGCCGGCCAGCACCGCGAGGTCATCCCCGGGCCGCACGATGTCGCTCGTGAAGAGTGGGAGCGCCATGGAGAGCGCGATGAGGACGGTGAAGAAGCCCAGGGCGGTCGTCAGGCTCTCCTGCATCCGCGGCGGCACCCGCGCGCCGGCGAGCAGCCCGACCGTGGTCCCGACGAGCACGGCGGCGATGTTCAGGAGGGTCCCGCTCAGGAACATGGCGCGCATTGTGGCCCGGTGGCACTGACCGCGTCGATAGATGTGCGGGAATGCGCCTGGAACCGCGCTTGGGCCTCGGTTTGGCGCATCTATCTGTCCCGGGTGCGCGTGGGGCGCGCCGCTGGGCGGCCTCCAGGCGTGCGTCGCACCGATAGATCGGCCAATTGCGCGCCTGGGAGGCCTCTTGGGCGCAGATTCGCCGATCTATCGCCTTCCGGCGATTCGATCGTGCGTTCGGGTGCGACGCCCAGGAGTGTTCAGAGCCCGCCTACGCTCCGGCCATCTCCCCGTTCTGCACCAGCTGGCGCACCTCCTCGTCGGTCAGCCTCCGGCCCCTGCGGGACGCCGAGATTCGTCATCGCGGCCGGCGCACAGATAGGTGCCGCCATCGTGGGCGATGACAAGATGGTCAACTGCCAGCTGGCTCACCCGCGCATCCTCGCAGTTCGGACTTCCCGCAATCGCCTGCTACCATCGGCGAATCCATGACCGAACCCGCTGCGCCCGTCCGCGTCCGCATGGCGCCCAGCCCCACCGGGCCACTGCACATCGGCACGGCTCGCACCAGCCTGTACAACTTCCTCTTCGCGCGCCACGTCGGCGGCACGTACGTGCTGCGCATCGAAGACACCGACACCGCCCGCAGCACGACCGAGTTCGAGCGCGACATCATCGACAACCTGCACTGGCTCGGCATCACCTGGGATGAGGGGCCACAGGCGGCCGGCGGCGAGGAGATCGGCACGCTCGGGCCCTACCGTCAGAGCCAGCGCATGGACCGATACGCCCGCGAGGCGAAACGACTGCTGGATGGCGGCACCGCCTACCACTGCTGGTGCACGCCCGACGAGCTGGAGGCGGTTCGCCAGCAGCAGGCGGCCAACAAGGAGGCGCCCCGCTACAACGGTCGCTGCCTGCACCTGACCGATGCCGACCGAAAGCGATTCGACGCGCGAGGGCCGTGAGCCGGTCGTTCGCCTGATGGTGCCGCCGGAGAAGATCCGCTTCGACGACCTCATCCGTGGCGAGGTCGAGTTCGACAACGCCCTGCTCGGCGACTTCGTCATCGTGCGCGCCAGCGGGGTCCCGCTCTATCACTTCGTGGTGGTCGTCGACGACGAAGCGATGGGCATCACCCACGTCATTCGCGGCGAGGACCACCTGTCCAACACGCCCAAGCACATCGCCCTGATCCAGGCGCTCGGCTACCGGGAGCCGACGTTCGGCCACATCCCGCTCATCCTCAACCCGGATCGGTCCAAGATGAGCAAGCGCAAGTCGCAGACGGCCATCACCGCCTACCGCGAGATGGGCTACCTGCCGGAGGCGATGGTCAACTTCCTGGCCTTCCTGGGCTGGAGCCCCGGCACCGAGGAGGAGATCTTCACCCTCGACGAGCTCACCGAGCGGTTCGAGATCGGCGCCGTGCACAAGGGCGGCGCGGTCTTCGACGCCGACCGGCTCGACCACCTCAACGGCGTCTACATCCGCAACCTGACCGACGAGCAGCTGGCCCTGCGCCTGCGTCCGTTCCTGCCGGATGCCCTGGACGACGCATCGGTGCGCCGGGTGGTGCCGCTCATCAAGGAACGCCTGGTGCGCCTGGCCGATGCGCCCGAGCTGGTCGCATTCCTGACCGAGACCGACACGCAGGTCGCCGCACGCTACGAGCCCGACGCGCTACTGCCCAAGAAGCGGTCGGGCGAGGAGGTCGCGGCAGCAGTGGCGGCGGCACGCGAGGCACTGGGTGCGCTCGACTCCGCCGACTATTCGGCGGACGTGCTCGAATCCACCTGCCGGGCGAAGGCCGAGGCAATTGGGTGGAAAGCAGGCGACTTCTTCAGGCCCCTGCGCGTGGCGATCACCGGCCGACTCGTCTCGCCGCCCCTGTTCGGATCGATGGAGCTGCTCGGCCGCGAGCGCGTGCTGGCGCGGCTCGACGCCGCGCTGGAGCGGCTGCGATGAGCGATGCCGGCCTGGGCGAGCTGCTCTCCATGACCCTGCTCGTGCCCATTCGCAGCAGCGGTGGCGAGCAGGTGGACCCGGTGCGCGTCCCGCTCGACGGCTACCGGCACGGCACCGACGGCCAGGGCCGCTTCGTGGCGGCCTACACCTCGCCTGAGCTCCTGCGCGAGTTCGGCCCGCCCGGTTCGGACGCCATCGAGCTCGCATCGCGTGACCTCTTCGCCCGGGCCGATGGCGGCGGCGAGCGAGTCGTGATCGATCCCGGCGCTCCCGGCCAGCTGGAGGTGCCGACGAGCGTGCTGCCGTTCCTTGCCGCAGGCATCGATCCCTCCACCCCGGAAGCGATGCGCGCGCGCCGGCCGTTCGGCGAGCTTCCGCCCCTCGAGCTGCCGGCCGACGTTCCGCAGCCGTTCGCAAGCCAGCTGCAAGCTACCCTCCTGGAGCTGCCGCAGGTGGAGCTGGCCTGGCTGCTGCGGGCGGGAACGGCGTGGACGGTCGGCATCGTGCTCGCCAATGGCGTGGCCCTGGACGCATTCGACGAGGTGCGCAACCGCCTCCACGCGCTCGCCGTCGAGCACCTGGGCGGTCGCCGCGCGCTCTCCGTGACCGACCTGACCGCCCAGCCGGTTCGCGAGGCGTACGAATCGGTCTCGGGGCCCTGGTACACGAAGCCACCGGAGAAGCCGAAGGGGTTGCTGGGCCGGTTCTTCGGCGAGGGCTGAGGACGCTCAGGAGCCGGGCGGAACGAGGACCAGGCGGCCCTCCACATCGCCGGCGGCCAGCCGGTCGAGGGCCGTATTCGCCTCCCCGAGCGGCATGCGCTCGACCTCCCAACGGAGCGTGCCGCGGCGCGCCAGCCGGACCACCTCGCGCAGGTCGGCGAGGGATCCCCACGCCGTCGTGGTCATCGAAGCCTCCACCGGGACCCGGTCGAAACCGAAGGGCATGACGCCGCCCGCCTCGCCGACGAGCGAGATGAGGCCGCCGGGCGCCACGTTTCTGGCGGCATAGGCAAGGCTCTCGTCGGTCCCGACGAAGTCGAAGACGACGTCCGCCGGTGCCCCCAGGCCCAGCGTCACCAGCGACTCGTCCCCGTCGAGCAGGCCCAGGTCGGCACCGCGGGTCGCGGCGAGCTGGAGCTTTGCCGGACTGATCTCCCGGACCGCCACCGTGAGGTCGCGCGCTCGCCGGAGGTACTGCAGGGCGAACTGGCCGAGGCCGCCGAAGCCGATGAGCAGGACGCGCGCGCCAGGCCCCAGCCACGGGGCTGCGCGTCGGACCGCGCGGAACGGCGTGACGCCGGCATCGGCCAACGGCGCCGCGTGGTCGGCGTGGAGGTCGCCCAGCCGGACGAGGTAGCGCGGGTGCGGCACCAGCATGTACTCCGCGTAGCCGCCGTCGAGCTGGAAGCCGGGGGACGCTCCACGCTCGCAGCGTTGCTCCTCGCCGGCAGCGCACTCCCGACACGATCCGCAGCCCCAGCCTCCAAAGACGACGACCGGATTGCCCTGGTCGAGGTGCGCTCTGTGCATGGGAGACCGGGCGTCCGCGCCCCACGCATCGATGGTGCCCGCCACCTCGTGCCCGATGGTGACCGGTCGGGTGATGCGCAGGCGATCCGTTCGAGCCAGGTGGACATCGGTGTGGCAGACGCCACAGGCGGAAACCCGGATGCGAACCTGGCTGCCGGTCGGTTCCGGTATCGGCACCTCCTCCAGCCGCAGCGGCTGGCCCGCGCCGTGGGTTCGGACGGCTAGCATTCGGTCCTCCCCGAACCCACCCTCAGTCGGGTGGGTTGATCGCCTCGAGGAGGCGTGCGACGAGGCCTTTCGGCTCCGCCCGCTCGATGATGTCCAGGATCGTCGCGTCCTGCGCCACGGCGAAGGCGGTGGGCTCCGCGTTCATGTTGCCGCGATCGCTTCGGACGGGGATGCCCAGCATGGCACAGGCGGTCCGCCGCTCGTCAGAGAAGAGCAGGTAGGGCAGCTCCATCTCGGCGATGTAGTCGGCCTGCTGCTGCTCCGAATCGGTCGTCACCACCACCAGGCCGACGCCGGCGCGCTCGATCCGAGCGTAGGCGTCCTTCAGCGTCCTGGCCAGTTCGTCGCCGCGTTCGCGAGCCGTCCCCTTCAGCGTGGGGCCGCCGAGGAACATGACGATCGACGGGCGCTTGCCCGCGAAGCTGCGCAGGTTGAGGAGGTACCCGTCGGATGCGCGCAGGCCCACCGACGGCATCGGGTCGCCAACCTGGACGCTCAGGCCGGCGGGGCGGGAAGTGGCGGAGGTCATGCGTCGATTGTAGCCACTGCCGGAGCCGGCACCCCCTGGCCGAGCAGCAGCATCTTCCCCGACCGGTGCGCCAGCCCGTCGCGCTCCAGCGCGGCGAGCAGCGCGCTCGTCTCGGGTCCGCCCTCGACCACTCGCGCCAGCGGGAGCCGGTGCCCCGGCGCCGCGGCCAGCTGCCGCAGGATCCTGCCGCGCAGCTCCCGCACGGAGCCTGCGAAGGCGGGCTGGCGAGCCACCGGAACGGCCATCGCGCTACCTCGCGACGGGCACCCGCGGGCTACCGGGCAGCTCCCGCAGTCCGGTCGCCGTGCCGTGCAGATCGCAGCCCCGAACTCCATGCTGGCGTGCATCCAGCTGGCTGCCTCGCCCGGTTCGACGGCTTCTGCCGCGAGCGCATCGGCGAGTGCCTGCAGCTCCCCGGGCGGCGACGTCACGGGAACGCCCAGCCGGCGGACCAGCCAGCGGCGGACGTTGGTATCCACCCCCGCCACGGGCAGGCCGAAGGCGAGGGCTGCCACCGCCCGGGCGGTATAGGGACCGATGCCCGGCAGCTGCTGCAGCCCTGCGACGTCGGATGGCCAGCCTCGCTCGACGACGGCCAGTGCGGTCCGCCGCAGGGCCACCGCGCGGCGGTTGTAGCCCAGCCCAGACCACGCGGCGAGCACCTCCGCATCCGTGGAGGCCGCCATCGATGCGGCCGTCGGGAAGCGGTCCATGAACGGCGGGAAGCGCTCCGCGATGCGCGATGCCTGCGTCTGCTGCAGCATCACCTCGCTCACCAGGACCGTCCATGGGTCGGTGGCGCCCCGCCACGGGAAGTCGCGGTGCGCATGGGCGTACCAGGCGAGGATCCGTCGCCTGATGGAGCGCAGCTGGCCGGGCGAGGCGTTCACCACGGCAGGGTAGCGCGAGGCAGGCTGGAGAACGACGGGCCTCGTCTGCGCTACCCTCGCTGCCCCATGGGCTACCGACTCGTCTGCCTCGATGCCGGCTTCACGCTGCTCGCCCCGCGCCGCTCGCTCGCAGATGCCTTGACCGGCGTCCTCGAGGAGCGGGGCCATCCCGTCACCGAGGGCGACGTGCGACGGGCGTGGGAGGTTGCCGACCAGTGGTTCTGGGACGAGTACCAGCGACCCGATAACCGGACCTGGAGCAGTGACCAGGAGATCGACCGCACCTGGCGCGAGTACCACCGCCGCATGCTCGGGGAGCTCGGCTTCGGCGACCGTGCCCACGAGCTGTTGGATGCCATCCTGGCCTCGCAGTTCGCGGCCGACTCCTGGGAGCTATACCCGGACGTCGAGCCGGCGCTGGCCGAGTTGCGGGAGCGTGGCGTGAAGATCGGCGTCATCTCCGACTGGGGCTCGAACCTGGGCGGCATCCTGGAGGGCCTGGGCCTCGCGCCGTACCTCGATTTCGTCCTCGCATCCGGCTCGGTGGGACTCGCCAAGCCGGATCCTGAGCTCTTCCGAACCGCGTTAGCCCGAGGCGAGGTCGCGGCCGCCGACGGGCTGATGGTGGGTGACTCACTGCGCGCCGATGTCGAAGGGGCGCGTGCCGCCGGGATGGATGGCCTGCTGCTGGTGCGCGCCGAGGCGGACGGTCCCGACCACCGCGCGGAGCGGATCGAGATCCCGCGCGACGTGCACGTCATCGCGTCCCTGGAGGAGCTGCCGGCAATCGTCGGCGGCTAGAGTGGGGGCTCCCATGCCGGCTCGAGCCGCTCCCGCCGCCGCCCCGCCGATCGTCGTCGACAAGTTCGGCGGTTCCGTGCTGCGTCGTCCGGCGGACATCGCGGCGGCAGTGGACGCGGTGGCCGAGCAGCGCGCGACGGGCGTGCGACCGGTGGTGGTGGTGTCGGCGTTCGAGGGGGTGACCGATGCCATCCTGGCGTCGGCGTCGGTCCTGCTGCCGGATGGTGGAGCCAGCCTGCGCGAGCCGCGCCAGGACGCCGCCTCGCCACTCGCCCGGGAGACCGACCGGGCGCTCGCCACCGGCGAGGCGCTCTCGGCCGCCCTCTTCGCGCTGGGCCTCCAGGCGCGGGGCATTCCCGCTCGCTCCTTCACCGGGGCGGAGGCAGGCATCCGCACCGCGGCCGCCCATCTCGGCGCCGAGGTTCGCCGCGTGGCACCGCGCCTGCTCCGCGCCGCGCTGGCGGACGGCCTGGTGCCGGTCGTGGCTGGCTTCCAGGGGATCGGAGCGCACGGCGAGCTGACGACCCTTGGCCGCGGCGGCACCGACCTCTCTGCCGTGGTGCTGGCGGCGGCGCTGCGCGCGGACCGCTGCGAGCTCTTCAAGGACACCGGGGGCATCATGGAGGCCGATCCGCACCTGGTCCCCGCCGCGCGCTTCCTGCCCGTCGTTGACGCGATCCAGCTGGAGCTGCTGGCGGAGCTCGGTGCCGAGGTCGTGCACCCCGTGGCGGTCCGCCGCGCACGCCGCGGACGGCTGCGGCTGGTGGTTCGCGCCATGGACGTCACGCAGCCAATGACGGAGGTCCAGCCGCGCTCCGGGCGGACGTCGCCGCCCGCCGGACTGATGCTGGCGGTCGATCGACAGGGTCGCATCGCGCGCATCAGCCTGGTCGGTCCCGCAGCGAGCATGCCGGAGCTGCTGCCGATCCCGGCGCACGGCGCCGGCAGCTTCTACGAGAGCGGCATGCGCGTCGTCTGGGCCGAGGTGCCGATCGACCAGGTCGGGCCGGCGGCACAGGCCGTCCACGCCTCGCTCATGGCTCGCTGACGGACCACACCCCGAGGGGCGTGGCACCGACCTAGATGCGCGTCTCGGCGCTCTCCAGCTCCTCCGGCTCGACCACCGCCTCGTGCTCGACCGCGCCGGCTCGTGGCCGCAGCTGCAGGACCACCCCAGAGGCGATGATGAGCGCGCCGCCCAGCAGCTGCAGCGGCGTGGGCTGCTCCGCGAGCAGGAGCGCAGCCAGGAGCACGCCGACGACCGGCTCGAAGTTGGCCAGGATGGCGGCGCGCGGCGCGCCGAGGCGCCGAATGCCGGTGATGTAGGTGACGGTCGGCAGGCCGGCACCAACGATGCCGGCGAGCGCCACCGGCCACAGCGCATCGACTCCCGAGAACGGCGTCGCAAGCTGGGCGGCCGCCCCGGCGAGCAGCGCGATCACGAAGTAGATGCCGGCGGCCCCGGCCATGGTGAGCGCGGCCGCCTGGCTGCCCGGCACGTGGGCGAAGCCATGGCGGGCCGCGAGCACGTAGAAGGTCTGGCCCAGCGCGGCGATCAGCGAAAGACCGATGCCGATGACGTCCAGCTCGCCCAGGCCCCCGGAGCCTGCCACGACCAGCACCATGCCCGTCAGCGAGATGCCCAGCGCCGCCCAGCGGATGCGATCCAGTCGCTCGCCGAGCCAGCCGACGCTGATCAGCGCCACGAAGGCGGGGTAGAGGTAGAAGACCAGCAGTGCCAGCGCGATGCTGATGCGCAGGAAGGCGACGAAGACGGCCAGGTTCAGGATCGCGTTCGCCACGGTGGCGCCGGCCATGAACCAGCGGTCGCGGACCGGCAGCGAGCCGATGGGCACGAATCCGACCCCGCCCCTGGCGTAACGGGCGGCGAGGAAGATGGTCATGGAGGCGGCGCCGAGCAGGCCGCGCCAGAAGACCAGCGCCAGGCTGGAGACCCCGGCGTCGTCGGCGAACCGGCTCAGCGGGCCGAGCGTGCCGAAGCAGGCCGCAGCCAGCAGGATGAGGCCGATACCGACCAGGTCGGTGGATTGACGAGGTGGTCGACCCTTCAACGACCTGACCCGGCCGCGTCCTCCGCGGCGGCCCGCTCCAGCTCCGCGCTCAGCCGCGTCCACTCCGCGGCGAGGGCCTCGGAGCGCTCCTTGGCAGCGTTGTGCTGCTCGATCAGCGCCTTCACCGCCGCGCCATCGGCGTACACGGTCGGATCCGACAGGCGATCCGATGCGTCGGCAACCGTGGCATCGGCCTCGCGGGCGGCCGTCTCGACGCGCTCGAGCTCGGCTTTCAGGTCCCTGGTGCGGCGATAGCGGCGGTTGCGCGTCTCCGCCTCGTGTCGCTTGCGCTGCGCGGTCTCCGCGGCAGTCTCGCGCGGCCGTGGCACCTGCGCCTCGATCCCGCGCGGCGTCTGCCGACCCTCCACCGCCCCCCGTGTCTCGATGTCCAGGCCACGCTTGGCGGCGTAGTACTCGAAGTCACCCGGATAGAGCGTCGCCTCGCCGGCGCTCACCTCGATGATCGCGTTCGCGACGCTGCGGATCAGGTAGCGGTCGTGGGTGATGAGGACGATCGTCCCGGGGAAGGCGTTGAGCGCGTCCTCCAGCACGTCGCGAGACGCGATGTCCAGGTGGTTCGTAGGCTCGTCGAGGCAGAGCAGGTTGGGTGGATCGGCCATCAGCTTCGCCAGCGCGAGGCGGGTCTGCTCGCCTCCGGAGAGCACCTCGACCTTCTTCTCGACCGCCTCGCCGGAGAAGAGGAAGGCACCCAGCAGGCGACGCACGTCTGCGCTGCTCATGCGTGCGGCCGAGCCGGACAGCTCGTCGAAGACGGTGTTGGCGGGGTTCAGGGCTTCGATCTGGTGCTGGGCGAAGTAGGCGACGCGCACGTTGAGCCCCAGCTCCCGGCTGCCGGCATCCACTGGCAGGACGCCCGCCAGGATCTTGAGCAGGGTGCTCTTGCCCGCGCCGTTCGGGCCGATCAGCGCCAGCTTCTGGCCGCGCTCCAGCTGCAGGCTCAGTCCGTCGTACACGGTGTGACGGCCGTAGCGCTTGACGACCCGGTCCAGGGTGACCACCACGCGGCCGCTGCGCGGCGGAGCGGGGAACCGGAACCTGACCGCCTTGTTGCGTTCCTTCGGCACCTCCACGCGCTCGATGCGGGCCACCTGCTTGATGCGACTCTGCACCTGGCGGGCCTTCGTCTTCTTGTAGCGGAAGCGCTCGATGTAACGCTCGATCTGCGCGATCTTGCGGCCCTGGGCCTTGGCCGCCATCTGCAGCTGCGCGATCCGCTCGTCGCGCTGGTCGACGAAGTCGCCGTAGTCGCCCACGTACTCGGTCAGCATCCCGTGGTTGAGCTCCGCGACGCGGTTGACGACGGCGTTGATGAAGTCGCGGTCGTGGCTGACCAGCAGGACCGCACCCGCGTACTCCGCCAGGAACCCCTGCAGCCACTCGACCGACGCCAGGTCCAGGTGGTTCGACGGCTCGTCGAGCAGGAGCAGGTCCGGGTTCTGCAGCAGCAGCCTGGCGAGCGCCACGCGCATCATCCAGCCGCCGGAGAACTCCTCCGTGCTCCGCTCCATGTCCGACTCCGCGAATCCGAGTCCCGCCAGGATCCGTCGCGCCTCGACCTCCAGGCTGTAGCCGCCGAGCGCCTCGAACCGATGCTGGAGGCGGCCGTACTCGTCCATCAGCTCGGCCAGCTCCGACTCGTCCGTCGCCTCCGCCAGCTCCGACTCGATGTGGTGCATCCGACGTTCGATGCCGCTCACGGCACCGGCCCCGGTCAGCACCTCCTCGATGGCCGGCCGATTCCTTGCCTCCGCCACCTCCTGGCGCAGGTAGCCGATAGCCAGGTCGCGCGCCCGGGTCACCGTGCCCGTGTCCGCCTCCTGCTCGCCGGTGATGATCTCGAGCAGGGTCGTCTTCCCGGCGCCGTTGGGCCCGACGATGGCGATCCGGCGCCCGGCGTTGACCTGCAGGTCTACCTCGCTGAAGAGGTGCTGCGCGCCGTGGCTCTTGCCGATGCCGCTGAGCGTGACCAGGCTCACCGCTCGTCCTCGGCGTGGGCGAGTCGGGCGCCGGCCGTGTCGAAGCGCAGGCGGGTGGCCATGCCCGGGAGCCCGGCCGCATTCCAGGCCTTCTCCACGGTGTGCCCGGCGAGCGGCGAGTCGCAGATGGCGATGACGCTCGGACCGGCGCCCGACAGCGCGACTCCGGCGGCTCCGTGCCGATACGCGGTCTCCATCAGCTGGGACGCGCCGCCGAGGTGCGGGAGGCGGTACTGCTGGTGCAGCCGATCGTCCATCGCCCGCCGCAGCAGGCTCGCGTCGCCGGCCATGATCGCGGTGGCCAGGAGCGCGCTGCGCGCCGCCTGGCGCGTGGCATCGGCGTGCGCCACGCTCCGCGGCAGCGCCGCGCGCATCTCCTCCGTGCGACTCTCTGCCGAGGCGATGTAGACGACGGGAATCCAGCCGTCGGGCACCCGGAAGCGGCGGACCAGCGGCGCCTCCTCGCCCTCGCCACCGAGCGCCAGGGCGAAGCCGCCGTAGAGGGCCGCGGCGACGTTGTCGGGGTGGCCCTCGAGATCGGTGGCGAGCGCCAGGAGGCGATCGGCCGGCGGTGCACTGCGCCCGACGCTGGCCCCCAGCAGCAGCCCGGCCACGATGGCCGCTGCCGAGCTGCCGAGGCCGCGGGCAGCGGGGATCATGCTGCTCACCTCGATGCGCCAGGAGCCGCTTCCCGTAGAGGATCCATGGGCCGCGCGCAACCCTTCGCGGAAGGCGCGGATGACCAGGTTCTGGTCCGGATCGCCGCCGGCTCCGGCCCCCTCGCCGCGTGCGTTCAGCACGATCCCCGCCTCATCGCCGTGGTACAGCTCCGCGCGCAGCTTCAGGCTGAGGGCGGCGGCGAACGCGTCGAAGCCGGAGCCCAGGTTCGCGGTGCTGGCAGGAACGTCGACCGAGGCGATGGGGGGCATTGCCGCCCGAGTATAGGAAGCGCGGCCGGTAACCGCGCCACCGCCTCAGCGCGAGGCAGTGGCCACTTCGGCGTGCCGGAAGCACCCGACCAGGTGATCGTTGACCAGCCCCGCCGACTGCATGAGGGCATAGGCGATGGTCGGGCCCACGAAGCGGAAGCCGCGGCGCCGCAGGTCGGCTGAGAGAGCGCGCGAGGCATCGGTCTCGGAGGGCACCTCCGCGAGGGAACGCCAGCGGTTCTGCACGGGCCTCCCGCCGACGAAGCTCCACAGGTGGTCGCCGCGCGACCCTTCCTCGTCGGCCAGGCGCAGCCACGCCCGGGCGTTGCCGATGGCGGCGTTGACCTTGGCCCGGTTACGCACGATGCCGGCATCGGCCAGCAGGCGGTCGACATCGGCCTGTCCGTAGTCCGCGATGCGGACGGGGTCGAAGCCGGAGAAGGCGCGCCGGTAGCCCGCGCGCTTGCGCAGGATGGTGATCCAGGCAAGGCCCGCCTGTGCACCTTCCAGGATCAACAGCTCGAAGAGGGCACGCTCGTCTCGCAGCGGCACGCCCCACTCGGTGTCGTGGTAGGCGGCGTAGAGCGGGTCGCCCTCGCCCCACGGGCAGCGCGCGTGGCCGTCAGCGGCCATGGGCGCGCGCCCCCGCCAGCTCCGCGGCACCCGGCGACGCAGGCGCTGCGGCGGCGGTCCTGCACACGGCTACTCCCGCGAGCCGGAGCGGTAGGCGATCACCTCGATCTTCTCCAGCGTGATCAGCCCGTCGCCCACCATCTCGTTCAGCTCGGGGAGCACCGCCCGGATCCGCTCCTCCGAATCGACCACCTCGATCAGGATCGGCAGGTCCTCGGACAGCCGCAGGAGTCGCGTGGTATGCAGGTGGGCGTGGGCACCGAACCCCTCGATCCCGCGCAGCACGGTTGCCCCCGCCAGCCCGCGCTCCCGAAGCCGCAGCACGATCGCCTCGTAGAGCGGCATGCCATCGTGCTTGTCGCTCTCGCCGATGTAGATCCGGACCAGCAGCCCGCGTCCCTCGATCATCATGCCAGTGCCCTCCCGATACCGATACCGGCCACCACCGCTGCGATGCCCAGCAGCAGCGACCCGGCCAGGTTCGCCACGCCGAGCAGCCAGGCGCCATCCTCGAGCAGCCGCCACGACTCGAGCGCCAGGGTGCTGAAGGTGGTGTACGAGCCGATGAAGCCGATCAAGAGCGGCCCGCGCAGGTCCGCAGAGATGGCCGAGCGCTCGATCATCAGCGCGAAGAGGATGCCGATGACCAGGCTGCCGCTGATGTTGACCGTGAGCGTCCCCCACGGGAAGGAGCCGCGCCCAAGCCCGGTGGCCCAGCCGTCGACCAGGTAGCGGGTGATGGCACCGGCGAAGCCGCCGAGCCCGATGAAGACCAGATGCATGGGCTGCCTCCTGCGTGGCGTGATGATGCCGTACCAGGAGCCATCAGCCCGGACTGCGCCCGCCGCCCGTGGCGCTTGTGCGGCGAGCTCCATCGCCGTGCCGCGAGGATGCTTCAGCCGGCCCAGCGTCGTCAACCGCATGCGAAGACGGGGAGGCGGATCCGATCCACCTCCCCGTTCTGGTAGTGGCGCGTTCGGTCAGGCGCTGCAGTCGGCGCAGACGACCTGCTGCGGCGTCGTGCGAGCCGTCAGCCGTCGCCAGCTGTCGGCGACCCGTGCGCGCATGCCCGTGGCGCGAGCCTCCTCGCGGGCTGGACCGAAGGGGCCATCGGCTCGGCGCGTCACGAGGACCGCCGTGTCGGAAACCACCTGTGATACGAACATGTTGCAATGCCTCCTTTCGGTCTCGATGGGAGCAGTCTGTACCCGCCAGGCCGATGCGCCACCGTCGCAGCATCCCGAATCCGGGCGGCAGTAGGTCGCGACAGCGATACGTCATTTGGCCGCCGGAATCCCTTCCCAGCGCGGGGTATCCTCCTCGGCGTGAACGACGAGCAGGACCGCATCCGCGTGATGCTGGTCGACGACCACGTTGTGGTGCGGCGAGGGCTACGCGGCTTCCTCGAGCTGCAGCCGGACATGGAGGTGGTCGGAGAGGCGAGCGACGGGCTGGAGGGCGTGGAGCTCGCCGGCAGGCTGGGCCCGGACGTGATCCTGATGGACCTGCTCATGCCGCGCATGGATGGGCTCACCGCCATCGCCCGCATCAAGGCCGAGCACCCAGTGATCGAGATCATCGCGGTGACCAGCTTCATCGAGGAGGAGAAGGTCACGTCGGCCCTGGAGGCGGGAGCCTCGGGCTACCTGCTGAAGGACGCGGACGCCGACGAGGTGGCCGCCGCGATCCGCGCCGCCCACGCCGGTGAGGTGCACCTCGATGCCGCGGTGGCACGGCTCCTCGCCCAGCGCATGCGGCAGCGCCGCGACAGCGAGCCGGTGGAGCCGCTCACCCCGCGCGAGAAGGAGGTACTGGCCCAGCTCGGCCACGGCTCCTCCAATAAGGAGATCGCGCACGAGCTGTCGATCACCGAGCGCACCGCGCGCACCCACGTCAGCAACATCCTGGGCAAGCTGGGCCTCTCCAGCCGCACGCAGGCCGCCCTCTGGGCTGTCGAGCACAAGCTGGTCGAGCCCTCCTGACAGAGCCGATGCGGGCCGACGCAGAGCTCCTCCAGTCAGCCGTCAACGAGGTTGCGCGCCTCCTGCGCGCCGACGGAGCCATGATCTACCTGGTCGACGAGGCCGATGGTCTGCTCCACTTCGCGCACGACGCCGGGATCAGCAATACGACCGCGCGCGCCCTCATCCGCGACCTCGCGCTGCCGATCGGGGTCGGCATGTTCGGCACCGCGGTCGCGGCCCGCCGCCTCACCGTCACCGACGACTACCCGGCGGACCAGCGCTTCTCGCACTCCACCGTCGCCGACCAGATCGTCGAGGCGGCGAGGATGCGCTCAATGGCGGTCGCCCCACTGCTCGCCAACGGGAGGCCGATCGGTGCGATGGGCGCCTACTCGTCGCGGGCCGCGGCGTTCAGCGAACCGCAGATCGCCCTGCTGCGCGCACTCGCCGACCACGCGGCGGCGGCCATCGCCAACCAGCGGCTGGTGGGGCAGCTGGCGGCATCCGAGGAGCGCTACCGGACCCTTGTGGAAGGGTCGCCCGACGTCGTCTGGTCGACCGATGCCGGCGGCCGGCTGGCCTTCGTCTCCGAGACGGTCGAGCAGCTGACCGGCTACCGCGCGGACGAGCTCATCGGCCAGCACTGGTCGGTGATGGTCGTGCCCGAGGACCGCGAGGACTTCACCCGGCTCTGGGAAGAGTCGAAGCTGCGTCGCGGGGATGAGCGGCGCGCCCGATTCCGCGTGCTGCGCCGCGACCAGGATCCCGTCACCGTGGAGATGCGCGGCCGCGAGCGCATGCTGGGCGAGCGCGGAAACGGCGCCCACGGGTCGCTGCGCGACGTCACCGATGTCGCCCGGCTGGAGGAGGACCTGCGTGCCAAGGCTGAGGAGCTGGCCCGGCTGGTGGACGTGCAGCGGACGCTCGGAGAGATCGCGCGGCGGATCGCCGAGGTGGACGACGCGTCCGAGACGCTCCAGCAGGTGGTGGACGCCTCCAAGCGCCTGCTCGGCTCGGATGGTGCGCACCTGACGCTGATGGACGAGGCCGACGCCAACCTGGTCCCGATGGTCGTGGCCGGCGACACGGATCCCGCCACGCGGACCTGGCTGCGCAGGCAGCGCTTCCCGATCGGCGGCGGCATCAACGGGCTCGCCGCGCAGACCGGGGCGCCGGCCTGGACGGACGACTACCGCCACGATCCTCGCCTGCCTCACGATCCCGACGACGACTCGCCGGACCGGCTGGAGCTGGGCGCAGCGGCGGTGGCTCCGATGCGCGGGGTACGCGGCGAGGTCATCGGCACGCTCGCCATCACCTACCGCGAGCCTCGTCCCGTCGATGCCCGCGACGTCGCCCTGCTGGAAGAGCTGGCCGGGCAGGCCGCGATCGCTGCCCGCAATGCCGGCCTGTACGCGAAGCTGCGCGACAGCGAACGCCGCTATCGACTCCTCGTCGACCACTCGCCCGACCAGGTCTTCGAGACCGATGCGGACGGCCGTCTCACCTACCTCTCGTCAGCGAGCGAACAGCTGACGGGCCGGGATCCCGGCGAGCTGGTCGGCCATCCCTTCGCCGACGTCGTTGTCCCCGAGCAGCGCGATGAGCTGGGCGCCACCTTCGCTCGGTTCCGTGAGCAGCCGGAGGTCGAGCAGCGGACGGAATTCGTCTTCCTGCGGCGCGACGGTTCTCGAGTTCCGGTCGAGACCGTGGCCCTGGGACGGGTCGACGACGACGGTGCCTTCGCTGGCATCCACGGATCGACGCGCGATATCAGCGAGCGGGCTCGGCTGGAGGCGAGCCTGCGTCAGCAGGCAGAGGAGCTGGCGCGTTCCGCCGACGCCCAGCGCGAACTGGCCGAGATCGCGGCCGAGATCAGCTCCATCCGCGACCCCGCCGGCGTCCTGCACCGAACGGTCACCGCGGCACGGCGCCTGCTCGTCGGCGACCACGCGCTGATCAACCTGGAACCTCGCGCCGCGCAGAAACTGGCCACGCACGAGATCGATTCGCTGATCGACACCGGTGTCATTCCGAGCGGCGTCGGGCTGGCGGGCACCGCCATCGGCCAGGGACGCGTGCTGTGGACCGGCGACTACCTCGCGGATCATTCGTTCGTGCATGGCGAAGATGCCGATGCCTGGATGCGAGACCACGGCTATCGATCCCAGATCTCGGCGCCGCTGCCCCAGGAGGACGGCCCAATCGGCGCCCTGACCGTCTACGCGACCGCACCCGACGCGTTCGACGAGGCGGACGCCAAGCTGCTCGACGCGCTGGCGGGCCACGCCGCCGTCGTCCAGACCAACGCCCGGCTCTACGCCGAGACGCAGGAGGCGGCGGAGGCACTGGCACACCTGGTCGAGGCGCAGCGCTCGCTCTCCGCGATCGCGGCGCAGATCAGCTCTATCCGCGACCCTTCGGTCGTCCTGCAGCGGACCGTGGACGAGGCGCGTCGGCTGCTCGGAGCCGACCTGGCCATCATCAACCCACTCGACACCGGAACCAATCGCCTCGAATGGGCGGTGGCATTCTCCCCGGCGGATGAGCCGCTCGATGACGTGGTCGTGCCGCCGGGCTCCGGGGTGTCCGGGACCGCCCTCGCGGAGCGCCGCGTGGTCCGCACTGGCGACTACCTCAGGGATGCAGCCTTCGAGCACAGCGCAGAGCTGGATGCCTACATCGCACGGCGCGGCATGGTCTCGATCATGTCCGCGCCGCTGGTCGCAGGCGACGAGCCGATCGGAACGCTCACCGTGCAGGCGGCACGCCTGGATGCCTTCAGCGAGGACGACGCGCAGCTGCTCGATGCGCTCGCGGCGCAGGCGGCGGTGGCCATCACCAACGCACGGCTCCTGGAGCAGCTGCAGGGTTCGGAGCGTCGCTACCGACACCTGGTCGACCATTCGCCGGACCTGGTCTGGACGGTCGATGCGGATGGGATCTTCACCTACCTGGGCGAGGCGCTCGAGCGTATGACCGGATTCCGCCGCGAGGAGCTCGTCGGCCGCCACTGGGGCGAACTGGTCGTTGCAACGTCGATGGATGATGCCCAGCGTGCCTGGGCCACCGTCCAGCAACGCCCGGACGAGGAGCTGCAGCTGCGCGTCGTCCTGCGACAGGTGGGCGGGGGCGGCATGGCCGCCGAGGTGAACATGGTGGCCACCACCGTCGACGGGCGCTTCGCCGGCGCGCAGGGTTCCATCCGCGACATCCGGGAGCGAGAGCGGCTTGATCGTGACCTGCGCAGCCAGGCGGCCGCCCTGGCCGCCAACGAGGAGCGGGCCAACCTGGCGCGCGAGCTCCACGATTCGGTGACGCAGGCGCTCTTCAGCATGGGCCTCACCGCTCGCGCCCTCGAGCTGTTGCTGGATCGCGATCCGGAAGCCGCGCGCCAGAAGCTGTCGGAGCTGCGCGACCTGCAGAAAGACGCCCTGGCCGAGATGCGGACGCTCATCTTCGAGCTGCGACCCCAGGGACTCGAAACCGACGGCCTGGCCCAGGCGCTCCGCAACCACGGTGCCGCGGTGCAGGGCCGGACCGGGCTCTCCGTCGCCGTGGAGATCGAGATGGACGAGCGGCTTCCGCTCCACGTAGAGGAGGCCCTCTACCGCGTGGCGCAGGAGGCGCTGCACAACGTGGTGAAGCACGCCAACGCCGAGAACGCGCGCATCGCCCTGCGGCGATCGGGCCGCGACCTGCGCCTCACCGTGGAGGACGACGGCATCGGCTTCGACCCGGGCGACGTCCCACGCGGGCACCTCGGCCTGGTGGGCATGGGTCAACGGGCGGAACGCATCGGTGCCGAGCTGGAGATCTCGCGACGGCCGGAGGGCGGAACGCGGGTGCGGGTGACGCTGCCGCTCGCGACGATGGCCGGCACGCCAGAGGCCGCAACGGCGCAATGACGTAGGCGCACTCCCCCGTTCGCCCGATGCTCCGGGAGCGCTGCCGCGCAGATCATGGGGGCCGATGGATACGAACGATCACGCGGACAGAATTGGCAACGACGGCGTGCTGGTGGTGGACGCCGATCGCCGCGTCCAGCAGTCCGTGGCCGAGGTGCTCCGCGCTGCTGGCCTGAACGTCGTCGGCATGGCCGGCGACGTACGCTCCGCGATGGAGCTCATGGCGGACCTGCTTCCCGGCGTTCTGGTGGTGGATCTGCGCCTGCCCGACCCCGAGGCGGGCGCGTCGCTCATGTCGAGCGTGGCGCTGGGCTGGCCCGGGACACGGATCGTGGTCATGGGGTGGCCCGGCGGCGAGCGCGTTGACGCGCCGCGGGCCCATGCCTACGTCTCGAAGTCCGCGGAACCAGAGGACTTCGTTTCGGCCACCATCGCCGCCTGCGGCTGCTGACCGTAGCGCCGCGGGCCGCCGCTTGCCGCGCATGGCATGATCCGCCGGTGCAGGCCCGCCTACCGGCACCCATGGCTGCGATCCTCGCCGTCATTCGTAATGGTTCGCTGCGGCGCGTCCTGCTGGCCCACATCGGCTTCTCGATGGCCGAGTGGGGGAGCTGGATCGCGATCCTCGTCTACGCGTTTGAGCGTGGGGGTGCCGCGGAGAGCGGGTTCGGCAGTCCTCGTCCAGCTGGCGCCGTCGGCCGTCGTGGCGCCCATCGCCGCCTCGGCCGGCGACCACCTCCGCCGCGAGCGTGCGCTCCTGCTCGCCTACCTCGCCCAGGCAGCCGCCATGGCGCTCGCGGCCGCGGCACTGCTGGCAGCCGTACCGTCACCGGTTGTCTACCTCGCCGCGGCCGTCGCGGCGACGAGCGTGACGCTGACCCGGCCGATCCACGGCGGCGATCCTCCCGTCGCTGTCGCGCACGCCGGCCGAGCTGACGGCCGCGAACGTGGCCGATGGCAGCGTCGAGGCGGTGGCGATCGTGGTGGGACCGATCCTCGCTGGCCTGACGCTGGCGGCGGCCGGCCCTGGCGCCGTCTTCGCGGGCGCCGCGCTGGTCCTCGTGGCGGGAGCGCTCCTGGTGGCCGGCATTCGCTCCGCGCACCGCGACCCGCTTCCCGCCGGACAGGTCCGCGACGGCTGGCGCGGCATGATGGCCGAGGCCCTCGGCGGCTTCCGCGTGATGGTGGCGGAGCCCCGGCCGCGATCGGTGCTGGCCCTGCTGGGCGCCGCCGCAGTGCTGTGGGGCACGCTCGACGTGCTCCTGGTGGTCCTCGCGGTCGACCTCCTGCTGATCGGCGACACGGGGGTGGGCTACCTCAACGCGGCGCTCGGCGTCGGCGGTCTCGCCGGCGCCGGGTTCGCCGTCCTGCTCATCGGCCGCGCGCGGCTGGCGGTGCCGTTCGCCGCCGGCATCGGCATGTGGGCGGTCCCCATCGGGCTCATCGGCCTCGTCCCTGGCGTGCCCGCGGCTCTGCTCCTGATCGCCGCCGCGGGTTTGGGCCGGGTCGTGATGGACGTCGCGGGCAGAACGCTCCTCCAGCGGGTGGCGCCCGACCACAGCCTCGCGCGCACCTTCGGCGTCCTGGAGGGCCTGCACATGGCGGCGCTGGCGGTCGGCAGCGTTGCGGCGCCGCTGCTCATCCTCCTCGCCGGCGAGCGGGGAGCGTTCACGTTGAGCGGCGCGATCGTCCTCGTGGCGCTGCTGGTGGCGTGGCGCTCGCTGCGCCGCATCGACGACGTGGGGTTGGCGCGGCCTCGCGAGCTGGCCCTGCTGCGCGCGATTCCGATCTTTGCCCCGCTCGGGATGGTGGAGATCGAACAGCTGGTCGCGAAGCTGTTGCCGCTGCACGCCCACGCCGGCCGCGAGATCGTTCGCCAGGGTGAGCCGGGCGATCACTTCTTCATCGTGGTTCGAGGCGAGGTGGAGGTGGTGATCGACGGGCGCACCATCCGGCGGCTCCGTGACGGCGCCTGGTTCGGGAGATCGCATTGCTGCGCAACGTCCCGCGCACGGCCACGGTCCGGGCGCTGCAGAGCAGCGAGCTGTTGAGCCTCGAGCGCACGGCCTTCATGGAGGCGGTGACTGGTCAGCCGGTCAGCCATAGACTGGCGGAGGCGATCGTTGACGAGCGGCTCATCAACCAGCCGGAGGATGCCGATGCGAGCACGTGACCTGGGCATCACCATCGGGCAGATGCCGCCCGGCGCGCTGAACGCCATCACCGACGTCGCCGGCGTGTCGGTCGGTCACGCCACGCTCATCGTCGGCGAGGGCCCCTTGGTCGTGGGGGAGGGGCCGGTCCGGACCGGCGTCACGGTGGTCCTGCCGCACGCTGGCGACATCGGCTCGGAGCCGGTCTTCGCCGGAGCGCACACGCTGAACGGCAACGGCGAGCTGACAGGGCTGGAGTGGGTGCGTGAGGCCGGGATGCTGACGACGCCCATCGGCCTCACCAACACGCACAGCGTCGGCGTGGTGCGCGACGCGCTGGTCTCGGCGTCGATCCGTGGCGCCCCTCCCGGCCGCCCTCGCTGGGCCCTGCCGGTGGTGGGCGAGACCTGGGACGGCTACCTCAACGACATCGACGGCCAGCACGTCAAGTCCGAGCACCTCTTCGTGGCCCTCGCGGCGGCGAGCGCGGGTCCGGTCGCGGAGGGAAACGTGGGCGCCGGGACCGGAACCAAGGCGTTCGGCTTCAAGGCGGGAATCGGGACGGCGTCGCGCGTCGTGCGAGAGGCGCACGGTGGCCACACCGTCGGCGTGCTGGTGCAGGCCAACCATGGCCGGCGCGAACGGCTCACGGTGGATGGCGTCCCGGTCGGGCGTGAGGTGTCGGGCGACGAGATTCCCGGGCCGGAGCTGCGCCAGCCGGACGGCGGCTCGATCATCGTGGTGGTGGCAACGGATGCGCCCCTCCTGCCGTACCAGTGCCGCCGGCTGGCGCAGCGTGCGTCGCTCGGCATCGCGCGCGGCGGCGGGGGCGGAGAGCACAGCAGTGGCGACATCGCGATCGCGTTCGCCACCGGCAACCGTGGCCTGCGGCCGGAGGAGGACGACGGCGCTCCGCCGCACGCGGAGGTCCGGATGCTGAACGACCGCCACATCGACGACCTGTTCTGGGCGGCGATCGAGGCAACCGAGGAGGCGATCCTGAATGCGCTGGTGGCAGCTGAGACGATGACGGGCCGCGACGGGATCACCTTCCACGCCATCCCGCACCATCGGCTCCGCGAGGTGATGGTGCGATACGGCCGCTGACGCCGGCTGGGTCAGACTCCCATCGCTGCCCGGATTGATCCCAGGTCCGCATCGACGGGCGTGACCGACCCCTCCTCGCCCGCCACGATATCGGGGTCCTTCAGCCCGTGGCCGGTCAGGATGCAGACGACACCCTCGGACCGATGCAGGCGCTCCTCCCGGGCCAGCCGCGCCACGCCGGCCACGCCGGTCGCCGACGCCGGTTCGCAGAAGATGCCCTCGAGCCGCAGGATTCGCAGCTGCATCTCGAGGATCTCGCTGTCCGGGATTGCCTCGATCACGCCACCAGACTCGTCGCGCGCCGCGACGGCGCCAGCCCACGACGCGGGGTTGCCGATGCGGATGGCCGTCGCCGCCGTCTCCGGCTGCTCGACGGGGCTGCCCCGTACGATGGGCGCCGCCCCCGCCGCCTGGAAGCCGAGCATCCGCGGCCGGCGGCCGGCCGGCGTGCGGCCCTCGTCGGCGTAGCGTCGAAAGCCCGACCAGGAGGCGGTGATGTTGCCGGCGTTGCCGACCGGCAGCGCCACGGCCTCCGGAGACTCGCCCAGCGCGTCCACGATCTCCCAGGCCACGGTCTGCTGCCCGGCGATGCGATCGGGGTTGATCGAGTTCACCACGGCCGCGACGCCCTCCTCTCCGAGGCGTCGGACCGCGGCCAACGCCTCGTCGAAGTTGCCGTCGACCATGACGAGACGTGCACCGGCGGCGACCGCCTGGGCAAGCTTGCCGCGCGCGACCTTCCCCGCCGGCAGCACCACGAAACAGGGGATGCCAGCCGCGGCAGCGTAGGCTGCGGCCGAGGCACTGGTGTTGCCGGTCGATGCGCAGACCAGCGCCTGCGCGCCCCCGGCGACCGCCCGGTTGACGGCCAGGACCATGCCGCGATCCTTGAAGCTACCCGACGGATTCGTCCCTTCGAACTTGAGGAAGAGGCGCTCCAGGCCCACCTCCTCGCCCAGCCGGCGGGCGTGGATCAGCGGGGTGCCGCCCTCGCCGAGGGTGATGGGGAATGCCTCGTCATCTTGCGCCAGGAGGTCGCGATAGCGCTCGAGGAGCGCGGGCATCTGCGGGCTCACCCGTCGGAGTATAGGAACGCCGCTTGTTGTCGTTGCGCCTGTACCGTGGCCCACCCTCAGGAAGTGAGTGCCTCCCGCACGATCCGCGCCTGCTCGGCGTGGTGCGCCGCCGGGTAGCCCTCCGCCGGGCGCGAGCGTTCCGGCCGGCTGATGTCACCGAGCGGGATCTTGAACGGGACGAGGTGGCGAATCTTGGGCAGCACGAACTTGCGAGCGCCCATGTTGCGCGGCTCCTCCTGGACCCACGAGACGCGCTGGACGTCTGCGTAGCGACGCAGCACCTCCGCCAGCTCGTCGGTGGGGAAGGGGTAGAGGCGTTCCACGCGCACCACGGCCACATCCGGGCGGGCGGCGCGCTCCTCCGACCCGATGACGTCGTAGTAGATCTTGCCGCTGCACAGGATGACGTGACGAATCCCGTTGGCCTGCTCATCGGAGCGCACCGCGGGATCGTCGAGCACTGGCTGGAAGCGGCCCGATGCGAGATCCGCAACGGGCGACGACGCCGCTGGCAGGCGAAGGAGCGACTTCGGTGTCATCACGACCAGGGGCCGCATGTCGTCGTGGAGGGCCTGGCGCCGCAGCAGGTGGAAGTATTGCGCCGGCGTGGTGGGGTACACGACGCGGATGTTGCCTTCGGCTCCAAGCGCCAGGAACCGCTCCAGGCGGGCCGACGAGTGTTCCGGGCCCGAACCCTCGTAGCCGTGTGGCAGGAGCAGCGTCAGGCGTGAGGTCTGCCGCCACTTGGCCAGCCCGGCGATGATGAACTGGTCGATGATGATCTCGGCGCCGTTGGCGAAGTCGCCGTACTGCGCCTCCCACACCACCAGCGCATCGGGGGCGGTGACAGCGTAGCCGTACTCGAAGCCGAGGCACGCGTACTCCGAGAGCGGGCTGTTGTGGAGCTCGAAGGCCGCCTGGGCGCCCTCCAGGTGACGGATCGGTAGGTAGCTCTCTCCGGTTCGCACGTCGACCAATCCCTGGTGGCGCTGGCTGAAGGTCCCGCGCACCGTATCCTGCCCCGTCAGCCGGATCGGCGAGCCGTCGCGCAGCAGGCTGCCGAAGGCGAGGGCTTCTGCCTGTGCCCAGTCGATCTCGGCGTCGTCGGCGGTGAGCAGCTGGCGCCGCTTCTCGAGCTGCTTGCCCAGCTTGGGATGGACGTGGAACGACTCGGGCCAGCGATAGAGCTGGTCGTTTACGGCCCCGAGCACCCTGCGTTCAACCGCCGTGTTGGGCTCTCCCGCGCCCTCGGGCTGGATGGCGTCGGCACCGCGGTCCAGCTGCGGCTCCTCGTGACCCTTGCGCACCGCGGCCTGCCGCTGCGCCAGGTTGCGTGCCACCTCCCGGGCAGCGCCATCGGCCTCCTCCTCGGTCACCACACCTGCCCCGACCAGCCGTTGCTGGTAGAGCTCGCGAACGCTCGGATGTTCCGCGATCGCCTTCGCCATCAGCGGCTGCGTGTAGGCCGGCTCGTCGCCCTCGTTGTGGCCGTAACGGCGGTAGCCGACCAGGTCGATCACCACATCTCCGTGGAAGCGCTGGCGGTACATCATCGCCAGGCGGGCGGCGGCCAGACAGGCCTCCGGATCATCGGCGTTGACGTGGATGATCGGCACGTCGTAACCCTTGGCCAGGTCGGAGGAGTACGCCGTCGAGCGGGCCTCAGCGGGTCCGGTGGTGAACCCCACCTGGTTGTTCGCGATGAGGTGCACGGTGCCGCCGGTCGTATAGCCTGCCAGCCGTGCAAGGTTCAGTGTCTCGGCCACCACGCCCTGCGCGGCGAAGCCGGCATCGCCGTGGATGAGGACAGGCAGGGTCCGATCCGGGTCGATGCTGGCCGCCGGGTGCGAACGATCCGTCTGCAGCGCCCGCACGCGACCCTCGACCACGGGGTTCACCGCCTCCAGGTGGCTGGGATTCGGTGATACGGTGACGTGCAGCTCGCGGCCTGCCGGGGTGACGTAGCGGCCATCCGCCCCGAGGTGGTACTTCACGTCGTCGAGGCCGCCCTTCGGCGTCAGCGCATCGGCTCCGCGGCCCGCCTCGAACTCCGCCAGGACGGTCTCGTAGCTGATCCCGACGATGTGCGCCAGGACGTTGAGCCGGCCCCGGTGCGCCATGCCGATGACGACGTCGCCGCTGCCGGACGCTCCGGCATCGGCCAGGATGCTGTCCAGCATCGGGACCATGGCGTCCAGGCCCTCGATGCTGAAGCGCTTCTGGCCCAGGTAGGCCCGATGCAGGAAGCGCTCGAGGCCCTCGACCACGGTCAGGCGTTGCAGGAGCTCCCGCTGCTCCGCGGCGTCGAGCTGCCGCCGGTGCGCACCGGATTCGATGACCTTGCGCAGCCAGACGCGTTCCTCGTGCGACGCGATGTGCTCCACCTCGTAGGCGATCGAGCCGCAGTAGGTGGCGACGAGGTTTGGCAGGGCGTCGGCGAGCGTGTTGCCGGGGCAGTCGATGCGCAGCAGGTCGGCGGGGATGGCCGCCATGACGTCGTGCGAGAGGCCCAGTGACTCCGGGTCGAGCGCCGGATCGCCCGTCGGTTCGGCGCCGAGCGGATCAAGGTGGGCCGCCAGGTGACCGAAGGACCGATACGCCCGCACCAGCGCAACCGCCGCCGCCAGGGCCTCCAGGTCCTCGCGCTCCGCCCCCTCGGGCGTTGCCGATGGCGTCGTCGGCTCCGCCACGGCCGGCAGTGGCTGCGGTTCGGCGTCCAGTGCGCCGAACACCTCGTCGAAGAAGCCGTCGTCGCCGCGCAGCAGGGCGTCGATGCGGCGGAGGAAGCTGCCCGACTCCGCGCCCTGGATGACGCGGTGGTCGTACGTCGAGGTGATCGTCATCACCCGCTGCAGCCCGACGTCGCGGATGGCGCCGGTGGCCACGATGGTGCCCTGGCCGGGCATCAGGCGTGGCACCGAGGCGGTCGTGCCCAGCGTTCCGGGGTTCGTCAGCGTGATGGTGGCGCCGGCGAAGTCATCGGGAGACAGCTTGTTGCTTCGCGCGCCCTCGACCAGCTGCTCGTAGCGCGCGTGGAACTCGCCGAAATCCATGCCGTCGGCGCCCTTGATGACCGGCACCACCAGGAAACGGCCGCCGCCGCGCCGTTCGACGTCCACGGCGAGGCCCAGGTTGACCGCCCCCGGGTCGACGCGGTGCGGGGCACCGTCGAGATCGGCGAAGTAGTGCGTCATGCCCGGTTGCTCGGACGCCGCGCGCACGATTGCCCAGCCGATGAGGTGCGTGAAGCTCACCTTGCGCGGTGCCACGGCCGCGTTCAGTTCTCGCCGGCGTGTCTCGAGGATGCTGACCTCGATGTCGCGCAAGCTCGTGGCAGTCGGTACCTCCAGCGAGGCGACCATGTTGCGGACCAGCCGCGCGGCCGGCCCCTTGATCGGGCTGGCGCCCGTCGGGAGTTCGGATGCCTCCGCCCCCTCCGGCTGCTCCGCCGCCTTCGGCTGTGCGGTCGCTTCGCCGCCGGCTGGCTTGCTGCGGCCGTTGCCCTCGGCCTGCTCGTCCGGGCGAGCCGGGGCAAAGCCGGCGGCGCCGCTCTCGAACTGGGTGCGCCACTCGCGGTCGACCGATGCCGGGTCGCGGCGGTACTGCTCGTAGAGCTCGGCGACGTAGCCGGCGTTGACGCTGTCGAGCGCGCGGTCGATCCGGGTCGGTCCGTCCTGGGAGTCAGCTGCCATCAGCGCTAAGGATAGGCATGATGGCGTGACGTGGCACCCGCACCCCCCCCGCGGTCGCAGGTCTCCGCCGCTGAATGCTCAGCGGCGGCGTCGCCTGGCTGCGTTCTCCTCCAGCCGAACCTTCACGATGCGGACGACGAGGTCGTCGGGCATCGGTGCCGCCGAATCGAAGCGCAGGGTCCCCTTGCCCGATGCGTAGGGCTTCAGCTCGTCCCCGAGTGCCTCGATCACGGCGCCGCTCATCGGGAAGAGGCTGCAGTGGTCCTTGAATGCCGCGTACGAGACCAGCAGGCGATCCCCATCTCGGAACGCCGGCATCTGGTAGCTGATCGTCTCGCTGGCTTGGGGAGCGACGGCACGGACGGTCTCGCGAAGGTGCTGGAGGGCGGCGCGGGGTCCGGGCGGAACCGCGGCCAGGTACTCGTCGACGTCGTCAGGCAATGGCATGTTGCCCTCGTAGCTGAGCTCCCGCCTCACCACCGGCCGGCCGGGGCGCCGCTCCGCGACCTTCGCGAAGCTTAATCGCAGGAACAGGTCCAGCGTCCCGGTGAACAGCGAACTACTCTGCCGCCGCTCGCCGCGCGTGTCCACCGGGTACCCCTCGATCGCGACGGCCGATGCGTCTCGTGCTCGAGCGACCGCCGCGTTGAGCAGCGCCGACGCCACACCCTGGCCCCGGTGCTCGGTCGGAATGAAGAAGCAGGCGATCGACCAGACGCTCTGGTCGGCCGCCGCCGTGGCATCAAGCCGAGTGATGGGCGAGCGGAGGATGCGGCCGAACTCGGGCCGTGGGCCGGCGCTGACCCAGCCGACGGGACGCCGGTCACGATAGGCGAGCAGCCCGGGCCGCCGGCCCTCCGTGACCAGGCTCCGAAGCAGCGCACGGTTGCCGGCACCGCGGTCCGTGCAGCCCGCGCTGAACTCGCGGCCGCGCACGCGCTGGAACGCGCACCAGCAGTTCGAATAGGCGCCGCTCGGCCCGAAGAGCGCCTCGAGGTCCTCCCACCGCTCGTCGGTGAGCGGCAGAACGATGAGCTCACGCGTCACGCGGAGGCGGCCTCGCGCTGTCGCGCGCGGTACGCCCGCGCCTTCATGCGGCTGCCACAGATCGCCATGGTGCACCACGTGCCGGAGCGGTTGCGCGACTGGTCATAGAAGAGCCAGCGGCAGGTGTCGTTGCGGCAGGCCTTGATCCGCGACCAGCTGCCGTCGGCCATGGCGCGCACCGCGATTGCGATGATGCGGCCCAGGAACGCGTCCGTCGCCGCGGCGGCGGGGCGCAGCTCCCAGCTGCCTTCGCCCGCCAGCGGCTGGAGGGCCGCGGTCAGCGGGACGGATGCCGCGGCCTCGTTCATGGCTGCGACGCGCGCCGCGTCCACTGCCTCTCCATTGTTGGCCCTGGCGAGCGCGCGGATGCCCTCCCGGATCGCAAGGGCGCGTGCGTGCCCGTCGGCACTCACACGCAGATCGGCGTCGAGGAGGCCCCGCTCGGAGAGCCAGGCGTGCAGGAGGTCCGGGTTTCCCAGGCGGTCGCGACCGCCCTCAAGGTCGTTGGTATTCACGAAGTCCTGGAGCAGCTGGAGACCGTCGGACGTCTCCTTCGAAGTCATGGTCATCTCACCGACAGCCTACATCACCAGTCAAGGTACGTTGACAGGTGACGTGCTGTGCGCGTACACTGGCGTCACCATCTACAGGCATATGGGTGGTGACGATCAAAGCGGCAACGACAAGGGACATGATCATGGTCGAGATGCTGGACTACCACCTTCACCACGCCCTGATGGCCACGGAGGATCGCCTGCGAGACCGCATGGGCCGACAGAACCGAGGACGGCCGCTACGTCCACATCGGCGCAGGCTGCTGCGGAGCCGCAGGCCGGGAGAGCGCCCGTGAGGCGCCGCATCTACGCGGGTGCGGTGGGGCATGAAAGAACCCTCGTCCTCCGGCACGAGGACGAGGGCGAGGTCAAGTATGAGCGGCTGCCGCTCTTTCGGCCACTGCGGCCTGACGGCAAGGGTCCGGCCGGGCCTAGCCCTGCAGGCCGTCCTCGTCGCTCTCCGGGCCGCGGCCGGGCAGGACGGCCCTGACCAGGACGACCACGCCCAGGCCGATGATGACGGCCGGCATCACCCACTCGGGGAGATTCCATCGGTCTCCGCTCAGGCCAAGGACGCCCTCGAAGAAGACGAAACCCACTGCGAACAGCGCCAGCGCGGTCACGATCTGCCAGAACCCGCCACGCGCCATCTTGGCGTTGCCACTGCGGGTGCCGTACAGCAGCATTCCCAATCCGCTTCCGCCGGGACCCACCAGCGCCCAGGCGTAAGCCCAGCTTTCCCAGTGTTGGGTGACGTTCTGGTAGAGGAGGATCAGCCCCACGATCGTCACGATGCTGCCGGCGATGGTCAGGCCGGAGCCGTGGCGCTGCGTGAGCCCGAAGGCCAGCAGCACGAGGCCGGGAGCGACGACGTAGAAGGGCCACGTCGCGACGCCCCAGTCGATCTCGAACTGCTGGCCGACGAAGAAGATGATCCCAACCGCGATCAGGATCGCTCCGATCACCGCAGTGCCGGAGATCCCGAACCGCCGTCCGCCCGTTGGCTGGGCGGCGCCCTCGGAAGGTTGCTCGGTCATGGGGAAATGCTACTGCTGAGGGGAAGGCTCTCCGGTCCCGTTCTCACCCGTCGCGCCATCTGCCGGGCGGAAGATCAGCTGCGATTCGCCATTTTCTGCCACGACGTCCATGACCGCCTCCGAGAGCGGATCAGCCAGCTCCTGCGAGACGAAGAGCCGCAGACCCTCGTGGTCGGCGACCAGGTCTCCGGGAGCCGGATCGGGCGTGAAGCCCAGGGAGAGCGTCGGCTGGCCGGAGTCCGCGGTCTCGCTGAAGACGCGGATGCCGGCCTCGTCGGGGAGCTGCGCCTCACGACGCAGGTTGCGCAGCAGGTCGGCCGCGCGGTCAGTCATTTGCAGCATGGATGGGGTGCCTCCAACAGGTTGCTCGTGTAGAGGGTCCTCAGGCGTGCAAGATGGCTACCACTCTTCAGGCGAGGACGGCCCGCAGGGTTTCGCCGCTCACGTTGCGCCCGGTCAGCACCGCCGCCACGCGGCGCCCCTCCAGGTTGCCCAGCCGCGCCCGCAACGCGGCGATCGGCATGGCGGCACTTCCCTCCAGGGCGAGGTGATGGACCTCCAGCGCCCAGCGCATCGCATCGGCGATCTGCGCCTCGTCCGCCAGGACCACCTCGTCGACCAGCTGGCGGCACATCTTCCAGGTGATGCTGCCCCGCTCGATGTTGCCGGCCACCCCATCGGCCAGGGTGGGTGCGATCGGCATGCGAGCGGTCGTGCCCGATTCGAGGTGGGCGTACATCGGCGGAGAGGCTGACGGCTGGACGCCCACCAGGCGCAGCCCCGGATTGACCGCCTTGGCCCATAGGCCGATGCCCGAGATGAGTCCCCCGCCGCCGATCGGTACCACCATCGCATCGCACTCCGGCCAGTCGTCCAGGATCTCGGTGGCGATGGTTCCCTGCCCGGCGATGACGTCGGGGTCGTTATACGGATGGACGTAGATGGCGATGCCTGCCTCCTCGCGTCGACGCGCCTCGTCCTCCGCATCGTCGCTGCTGCGTCCGAAGACCTCGACGGTGCAGAGGTCGGACTCGAGCTCGCGCAGCCGCTCCAGCTTGGCGGTGGAGATGCCGGCGCCGACCAGCACCGTCAGCCGCATGCCGTGGCGGCGTGCTGCGGTGGCGACGGCGATGCCATGGTTGCCGCTGCTGGCCGTCACGAGCGCCGCTTGGGGGTCCTCGGCCGCGATGAGTGCCACCTTGTTGTGGGCGCCACGCGTCTTGAAAGCCCCGGTCGGCTGCAGGAGCTCCAGCTTCAGGCGGACCTCGGCAACGCCGCCCTCATCGGCCAGGCGGGGCGAAGCTTCCAGCGGCGTGTGCAGCGCGATTCCGTGCAGCCGGTGTCGAGCGGCGACAACGTCCGCAAGGAGCGGATAGCGCGGCACTAGCTCCGACGGCCCAGGAGGAAGAGGCCGCTGAACAGGGCCACCACGAAGAGGAGCAGGATCACGAAGCCGAACGGGTCCTCATGGATGGGCAGTCCCTGCGCGGCGAGCAATCCGATCACGGCGCAAATCCTACGCCGACGCGCAACCTCGCCGGCTCAGGCGGCGTCCGGGCTCCGCTGTGGTTTCGGGCGCCTCGGGCCCGGAGCCGTGGCTGCCCGCATCTGGCGGCTGATGCGCATCAGCGATCCAAGCCGGTCCTCGACGCGCGCGCGCTCGACCGGCGTCGCCCAGTGGCGCAGCGTGTAGTCGATCTCGTGCTTGTGCCGCGTGGCGGTCGTGAAGAGCTCCTCCACGCGCGAGAGCACGTCGTTGGGCTGGGGTGCCTTGGCGAGCTGGGAGCGCAGCTCCAGGATCTCCAGGTAGTAGGAGGTGGCGAGCCGGTCCAGGTCACGCTGGGCGCCGTGTGGCCACGGCTCCGGGGGTCCACCGAATCCGTAGCGCCGCCACTCTCCCGCTTGGACGCCTTGTGTCATGGCCCGACGCTATCGGACTTCGGACGCGTGGAACAGGCGCCGTCCGGGCTATTCGCGGGCGTACCAATGGTCGAGGGACTACTGGAGCGTCATTCCTTCGCTGACGGGTATCCAGTGTCCCGCCCAAACGCCGTTGGAGATGAGCAGGTGCGGCGTCCCGTTGAGCATGCTGAAGGCGACCGCGGAGGCGCCTGATGCCTTCGTGAGCTCATATGGCTTCTCATCCGTCACAGCGCCGTTGCCGTCAACCTGCACGCCCGTGTAGGTTCCGGCGGCGAACACGACGGCGCGCGGCTCGAAGATGGCCACGTTCCCCGGCTGGAGCTGGCCCAGGGCGACGTCCGTCCCGCCGATGCGCTCGCCATCCCAGCGAAGGTCGACGCGGTAGATGCCTGGGGAGCTCTTCGGTGAGCGCCGCGACGCTGGTGCGCACGCTGGCCGTGCCGTTGACGTCCGGCTCGACGTCGACCGCGACCGGCTCAGCCGCCGTCAGCGTCCCGTCCGGCTGCAGCTGCGCCAGCCCGATCTCGACGGTGGTCGCCTGATCGGTCGGAAGCTGGACCGACAGGGCGATCTGCGCGCCGGCCGGGAAGGCTGCAGGGCCAACCGCCATCGACTCGCCGGCAGCTTCGAGAGGGAGGAGCAGGGAGAGGGTGCCGCTGGCTGTCTTGGTCGCTGGATCGGTGATGACCACCGGGCCATTCCCGGTCCCCACCGGTGCGCCGCTCAGCGGATGCTCGCCGACCGGGCTGCTGTTCAGGAGTCGGATCACCACGCCGATGACCACCACCGCGCCGATCAGCATCACGAAGGGTGCGTACGGTGCGCGGGTGCTCAGGACGAAGTCTCGCTTCGATGGGGCCATGCTTGTCATGCTGCCCTCCCCATGCAAGTGGCGTACCTCGCCGTGGCCGGCTACAGCGTGAATTGGGGTGAAGAACGGCCTTTGGTAGAATGCTGGCCGCACGCGCTGGGGTGTGGCCAAGCGGTAAGGCGCCTGACTCTGGATCAGGAGATCGAAGGTTCGAATCCTTCCGCCCCAGCCAACACCGCGCGCCGCTACCCGATAGATCGGGCAATTCGTCACCGGAAGCCGATGTGGGGTTTCATTCTGCCGCTCCCATCGGGCAGCCCTTCGCACGAACAGCACCCCTGGGTGCCCCATACGCTCACGGTTGCCCGATGTAACCGCAGTCCGTCGCCCGCAGCTCGCGTCTGGTGACGTTCTTCCGATATGCCGGCAGGCGCAACACCGGCGGCGGCTCAGCGTCGGGGAGGGAATAATCGGAGGGAAGGCGGAGGCCGGGCAGATGGGGAGGATCATCGCGCTGGTCATGCTGGTGGCCGTGCTGACGAGCGGCTGCAACTGGATCGGTCTGTCGGGGAAGCCGCCTGCCTGGGTCACCGATCGCGAGCCGCTGCCATCCTGCGGCGTGGAGGACCTGGGGCATGGCGAGGGCGTCGACACGCAGGCGCGTCGCTGTCTGCTCGACGCGTTCCATCCGGCGAGGCGGCGGAGCTGATCTCGAATGCGACAACCATCGAGGGTGCGCCGGTCTCCCAGATCTACCGCGTCCATGCCGACGGCCGGGTCGAGATCTTCTTCGACTGGACACGTGATCCCCTGGGTCCGGGCGGCTGGGAGCGCCTTGCCTGCGAGGGCCTGGCGCCAGTGCAGGAGACGAACACGGCGGACAACTACCTCCGCCGGAGATGGTCTTCCGCGAAGTGAACTGCCGGACGGTGGAGGAAGGCTGAGGAGGGAACGCATGATCCGGATTCACGCCTCGCTGGAGGACGTGCTTGCGGCGCCGCGGGAGCACCCGGCCGCGCGTCATCGGCCTGCGGCTGCGCCGCGAGGACCATCCATTGTCCCCATGACGAGGTGAGTCATGGCACGAGCCACTGTCCGCGTCGGGCATTTAATAGGTGAGGGC
>CAWEUD010000037.1:0-32426 GCA_963812115.1 uncultured Chloroflexia bacterium | reverse complement strand
CACCCGGCTCGCATCTCCACGACCTAGCTCTCCTCAGTCGGTCGGGGCCTCGCCGCGCAGCCATTGGATGTACCGGCCGGCCGATTGCTCGAGGATCGTGCGTGCGTCGTGGTGGATCGTCGGCTTCCACCAGCCACCGTAGATCCGGTTGAACTCGTAGGGCAGCACCGCCTCGACCACCTGTCGGACCGCCTGCTCCGGCAGCGGCAGGCGGTTCGGGGCGCTGCGAACGAAGGTCACTCGATCCTCACCGGGCGTGACGAAGATCGTGTCGCCGGTCAGGAGCACGCCAGCCCCATCGGCACCGGCCGACCAATGGAGCACCGCACTCCCGGCAAAGTGACCACCGCACTGGACCAGCGTTACGCCGGGGAGCACCTGAAGCGAGCCGCGCCAGGTTCGAACGGCCGGATCGGGCCTCGTCAGCCAGTGAGCGTCGGCTTCAGGCACGAGGATCGATGCATCGAACGCGTGGCTCCACTCGACGATCGCGCCGTAGAAGTGCGGGTGGCTGGCCGTCACCGCATGCAGACGGCCGCGTGACAAAACGGCTCGGACGGCAAGCTCGTCGATGTACCCGGGCGGGTCCCACAGCACGTTGCCTTCGTCCGTTTCTACCAGCAGCGCCCGTTGCCCGATCGCGAACGGCGGCTCGAAGCCGATTCCTGTCAGCCCGGGCTCCATTTCCCGGATGTCGCCCATATGCCCCGCCGCGGCCAGTTCGGGAAGCGTCGTCCAGCGCTGACCGGTTGGTGGCACCCACTGACGCTCATCGGCGCATACGATGCACACCGCCGGCGGCTCCTCCCCCTCCGGATAGTGGTTTCCGCAGGTGCCGCAGACCCACGGTTTCCCGAGGACCGCCCGCTCGTCGCCTGCGCTTGTCATCCCAGGAATCTCACCACACCCGATTCCAGGGGCGCAAGCTCACGCGGTGGGCCAGTCCGGCGCGGTCACGCGTCGCCGGCATGCTCCAGCAGCCAGTCGACAGCCTCGAGGTAGCCGCGCCAACCCTTCCCCACCACCTGGTGCCGCGTTGCCGGAGCGGTGACGCTCACCCGCCGCCACGGCTCGCGGGTCGTGATGTCCGAGATGTGCACCTCGACCGCCGGGCGATCGCAGGCAAGCAGCGCGTCGTGAAGCGCGTAGCTGGTGTGCGACAGGGCGCCCGGGTTGATCACGACGGCGTCGTAGTCGAGTTGCTCCAGGCGGTCGATCAGCGCTCCCTCGTGGTTCGACTGCAGCTCGTCCAGCAACGCGCCGCGCTCCAGGGCGCGCGCGCGGCAGACGTCGATGATCTCCGGCAGGGTGGTGGTCCCGTAGACGTCGGGCTGGCGGCGGCCCAGCGTCGACAGGTTCGGGCCGTTCAGCAGCAGGATGCGCACGCTCCTACTCCCGCCCGATGGTGGCCAGCGCGTGCGCCACCTCGTCATCGGTCACGTCGTCGACCTCCTCCACGCGGCCGATGGCCATCGGCAGCAGCCAGCGCTGCCGCCCCGCCACGCGCTTCTTGTCGGTTCGCAGCTTCGCGTGGACGGCCACCGGGTCAAACCGATGGGTCAGCGGGAAGCCGAGACCCGACAGCACCTCGTCCAGTTCGGCGGACAGTGCCGGATCGCCGCCGCGCACCGCCGCGATGGCGGCCACCGCACGCATTCCCAGCGCCACCGCGTCGCCGTGCGGGAGCCGATAGCCCGCCTCGGCCTCGAGCGCATGACCCATGGTGTGGCCCAGGTTCAGGACGCGCCGCTCGTCGCGCTCGAACGGATCGCGGCGGACGACCGCGAGCTTCACGCGGACCGCGCGCTCGGTGATGGCGTGCCGCACTGCGTCGTCTCCGCCCAGGGCCTCGCGCCCACGTTCGGCGATCAGGCGCCACAATGTTGGGTCGCCGATGATCCCGGCCTTGGCCGCCTCGGCCAGTCCATCGCGCAGCCGGGAACGCGGCAGGGTGCGCAGCGCGTCGACATCGGCCAGCACCGCCCACGCCGGCCAGAAGGCGCCCACCAGGTTCTTGCCGGCCGCCAGGTCGACCGCCACCTTCCCGCCGATCGAGGCGTCCAGCTGCGCGAGCCACGTCGTCGGCACCGCGACGTATGGCATGCCGCGGGCGTAGGTGGCGGCGGCGAAGCCGGCCACGTCGCCCACGGTTCCACCGCCCACTGCCACCAGCGGGTCGGTCCGCTCCGCCCCCGCGGCCGCCAGCCAGTCCACGATCCGCTCCAGCGACCGCAGCCGCTTCGCCCGCTCGCCGCCGGCGACCGCCAGGCAGCGGCCACCGATCGGCGGGAGGTGGCCCATCGCCCGGCGATCGACGATCACCGACGGGATTCCGCCCAGCGCGTCGAGGATGGCCCGCAGGATCGGCACCAGGCCACGGCCGAGGACCACGCGGCCGTGGGACGGACCGATGACGTGATTGCGAGGCTCCAGCGCATCGAAGAGGCGCCGGCCGGGTGGCGTCGGGCAAGCCAGGGCGTCCGCGACGGCATCGGCGACCTGGTCCGGCGTGCCCGTGGCCGAGGTTGCATCGTCGGCTGCGCGGTAGAACGGCGCCCGTTCCTCGGCCAGCGTCGACAGCTTCCGGGCGGCGTCCCCGTCGAGCAGCGGCCGCGGCGTGGCGTCGCGCTCGAGACGCGCGAGGAGGACGTCATCATCGGCCTGCAGCCAGATCGTCCGGCCGTGCTCCCAGAGGCGCCAGCGATTCAGCGGGTCCAGGAGGGCGCCGCCGCCGGTGGCCACCACGGCGCCTGTCCCGTCGCACGCCTCGTCCAGGGCGTCGCGCTCAACCGCGCGGAACTGCACCTCGCCGTGGCGCCGGAGGTACTCGTGTGCGGGCATGCCCGAGCGCCGCTCGATCAGCTCGTCGGTGTCGTGGAACGGACGCCCCAATCTCGCGGCGAGCAGACGGCCCACGGTGGACTTGCCGCTCCCGGGCAGCCCCACCAGCACGACGCCGGCTCCCGGCTCAGGCATGCACCACGGCTCCCAGGTCCTCTGCCAGTGCCCGTCGCATCGCCTCGAACGGGGCCGAGCGCTCGGTCCACAGCTCGAAGCTGCAAACCGCCTGCCGCAGCAGCATGCCGGCGCCGGTCACCGCATCGGCACCCGCGGCGGCCGCCTCGCGCACCAGGCGGCTGGGCGAAGGTCGGTAGACGAGGTCGAGGACGGACAGGCCGGGCCGATGCAGCTCCGCCGGCACGGGCGAAACGTCCTCGGCGGTGCCGATGGGCGTGGCGTTCACCAGCAGGTCCGCGGCTTCCAGCAGTGCGGGGACCTGCGCCCATGCGTCACGCGCAACCATCCGGACCGATGCGCCCGCGTCCGCCAACGCGGCGGCCGCGGTACGGGCGGCACCACCTCGGCCCAGCACCACGGCCCGCTCGAAACGCCCGAGACGCGCAAGCTCGCTGGCCAGCGCCGGCAGGTCGGTGTTGTCGCCGAGCAGCCGGCCCTCGGCGGATCGGACGATGGTGTTCACGGCTCCCGCCCGGTCGGCGGCCTCGCTGACCGCGTCGAGGAGCGAGATGACCGCCGCCTTGTGTGGCTTCGTCACGTTCGCTCCGGCAAGGTCACCCCGGCGCAGCTGCCGCACCATCTCCGGCAGCGCGTCCGCCGGGACGTCGGCCAGCGCGTAGCGCCAGTCAAGACCGAGCACCTCGAACCCTGCGTTGTGCATGGCTGGCGATGCCGAGTAGCCGATCCCGCTGCCGAGCAGGACCACCGTGGAGGTCATCCCCGTGGACCCCGCGAGCGCCGACGACGGCGCCGGACGGCGGTCAGCAGGTCGCCCATCGAGTCGCCCCCGAACGACGTGAGGAGGGCATCGGCCAGGACCAGTGCCACCATGGCCTCGCCGACGACGCCGGAGCGCGGCAGGATCGTGACGTCTGAGCGCTCGATATGCGCCCGCCCAACCTCGCCAGAGGCCATGTCGACGCTCGGCAGGGGAGTGCGCAGGGTGGAGATCGGCTTCATGGCGACGCGCGCCAGGATTGGCTCGCCGTTGCTGATGCCGCCCTCGATCCCGCCAGCACGGTTGGTGAGCCGGCGCCAGCCATCGGTCTCGCCGTCGACCACGTCGTGGACTGCGCTCCCTCGCAGCGGGACGGTCCCGAAGCCGAGCCCGATCTCGACCGCCTTTGCCGCCGGGATCGCCATCAGCGCGCCGGCCAGCTGTCCGTCCAGGCGCGTGTCCCACTCCGACGTCGATCCCAGGCCAATGGGTGCGCCCTCCGCCACGACCACGAAGGACCCGCCGATGGTGTCACCCGCGTCGCGCACGGCGTCGATTTCCCTCAGCATCGCCGCCTCCGCCTCCGGATCCGGGCAACGCAGCGGCGACGGGTCGTGCAGGTCGCGCTCGAACCAGCCGTCCGGGATGCGGCGCATCGGCTCGTCGGTGTCGGCGAAGGCGCGAATCGGCCCAACCTGGTCCACGAAGCTCCAGACCCGGATGCCGCAGGCGGCGAGCAGCTGCCGCGACAGCGACCCGGCGACCGTCCGCGCCGCGGTGGCTCGCGCCGAGGCACGCTCCAGGACGTCGCGGATGTCAGCGGTGTCGTGCTTGATGGCTCCCGCGAGGTCGACGTGGCCGGGTCGCGCGCGTGTGATCGCCTTTGGACGCCGTGCGGCGGGGATCGGCTCGACCGACATCCGATCGGTCCAGTTCACCCAGTCCCGGTTCTCAACCGTGTAGCCGACCGGCGAGCCCAGGGTTCGCCCATAGCGGATGCCCGCCGTCCAGGTCACGCGGTCGCGCTCGATCTGCATCCGCCGGCCGCTGCCGTAGCCGTGCTGGCGCCGCCGCAGGTCGAGGTCCACCTTCGCGGTGGAAACGCGAAGGCCCGCGGGCAGTCCCTCGAGGATGCCGCTCAGGGCCGGGCCGTGCGACTCACCCGCGGTCAACAGGCGCAGGCGCCTCATGCCTCGCCTCCGCTCACCATCTCGAGGTCTTCCCAGAAGGTCGGGTACGAGACCGATGCGCACTCGGGATCGTAGACCTCCACCTCGCCCGCCACGCCCGCCAGCGCCGCGATGGCGAAGGCGATTGCGATCCGATGGTCGCCGTACGTCACGACGGACGCATCGCGGGCGCTCCCCCGCCGCACGCGCCAGCCGTCCGGCAGGGCCTCGACCTCGGCGCCGATGGCCTCCAGCCCCGCGGCCACGGTGGCGATCCGGTCCGACTCCTTGACGCGCAGCTCGCCGGCATCACGAACCTCGCTGACGCCGTCGGCGGCGGCCATGGCCACGGCCAGGAGTGGCAGCTCGTCGATCAGCGCCGCGACGCGCTCGCCCGCCAGCGAGACCGCGCGCAGGCGGCGGCCGCTGCGGACGCGGATCTCGCCCATCGGCTCCGGGCCTTCCGCTCGCCGGTGGCGAACGTCGACCCGCGCCCCCATCTCGCGCAGCACCTCCACGGCACCCATCCGCGTCGGGTTCAGCTCCACGTCGACCAGGCGCAGGTCGGCGTCCGGGTGGAGCGCGGCAGCCACTATCCATGGCGTGGCGCCCGACGGGTCACCGGGCACCGTTAACGAGAGCGGCCGAAGCCGGGCCGGACCGCGCAGCACCGTCGCACCGTCAGGGCGCCGCTCGATCGCCGCGCCCATGGCGGCGAGCAGGCGTTCGGTGTGATCGCGGGTCGGCGCGGGCGTCATGATTCGCGTCTCGCCCTCGACCGAGAGGGCCGCCAGGCTGATGGCCGCCACCAGCTGAGCACTGGCCACGGCCAGCTGGTGCTCTATCGCGCGCAGCCGATCCCGACCCAGGATGCGAAGCGGCGGCAGGCCGTTCGTCGTCTCGACGTCCGCCCCCATCTGCCGCAGCGGAGCGGCCACGCGTTCCATGGGGCGCCTCCGCAGGGAGGCATCGCCGTCCAGGGTCGCTTCGAGCGGCAGGCCGGCCAGCGCGCCGGCGAGCAGGCGCATGGTCGTGCCCGAGTTGCCGCAGTCGAGCGCCGCCGACGGCTGCGTCACCCGACCGACCAGCGCCAGCTCCACCCCGCCACGCACGTGCCGCTCATCAACTGTCACGCCCAGCTCGCGGAGGCAGCGCACCGTGCTGCGCACGTCGTCTCCGGGGGCGTGGACGCCGACGATGGCAGGCCCGCCGGCGAGTGCATTGGCGATCAGCGCCCGATGCGCGACCGACTTGTCGGATGGCAGGCGAAGGACGCCCCGCAGCCGCGCCGGCCGCCGAACGGGCCGCAGGGCCGCGATGCTCACGTGCTCACGCGCTCACGCGCCGCGCTGCCCGAGCAGGTCGGCCTGCGCCTCGCGTCGCTGCACGGCACGCGACGCACGCAGCAGCGTGCCGAAGATGATCGTCATCTCCTCGGGCGTCAGGGGTCCCGACCCATTGGCCGCCGCCCGCTCCAGGAGCTCGCGCTCGCGCCGCACGTCGTGGCCGTGACCGGCCGGGCCGCGTGCCCGCTGCACGTCGAGCGCCAGCGCGGCACGCTCCTGGATGAGCGCGGCCAGCTGATCGTCCATCTCGTCGATCCGGTCGCGCAGCTCACCGATCGGCGCGCTGGGAGCCTCGAGCGGGCGAGGCGCAGGACGAGCAGCGGCCCGCGTCCTGCAGCAGCTGCATCCTGCGCAGCTCGTCCATCAGCGCCCCGAACTCCGGGAAGCTGAGCGACTGCTCGCCGTCGGAGAGCGCCTTCGGCGGATCGGGATGCACCTCGATCAGCAGGGCATCGGCGCCGACGGCCGCGCCGGCGAGCGCCATCGGCCCAACCAGGTCGCGCTGCCCGGTCCCGTGCGAGGGGTCCACGACGATGGGCAGGTGCGTCTTGCCGCGCAGCACCGGCACGGCGGAGAGGTCGAGCGTGTTGCGCGTGGCGGTCTCGAAGGTGCGGATGCCGCGCTCGCACAGGATCACGTTCGAGTTGCCCGACGAGAGGATGTACTCGGCGGCCATCAGCCATTCCTCGATCGTCGAACCGAAGCCACGCTTGAGCAGAACGGGGTGGCGTCGACTGCCCCACCGCGCGCAGCAGGACGAAGTTGTGCATGTTGCGGCTGCCGACCTGCAGCACGTCGACGTACCGGTCGAATCGCTCGACATCGGCTGCATCGGTGACCTCGGAGATGATGGGGAGGCCCGTCTCCTCGCGCGCCTCGGCCAGCATCTCGAGCGCCGGCACCCCGAGGCCCTGGAAGCTGTAGGGAGAGGTGCGTGGCTTGAAGGCGCCGCCTCGCAGCATCCGGGCGCCTTCGTGCCCGACCCACCGAGCCGTGTCGAGCAGCATCTCGCGGTTCTCGACGGAGCAGGGGCCGGCAACCACCACCAGGTCGTCCCCGAGGCCGATGGGAACGTCGCCCACCATCACACGCGTCCGCTGCGGGTGGTGCTCGACGCTGGCCAGCTTGTATGGGTTCGTGACGCGGATCACCTGGTCGACCCCGTCGAGGCTGCCGATGTTGGCGAGCCGCTCGAGGTTCAGGCCCACGACGCCGATGACGATCCGCTCCTGCCCGGTGCTCACGAAGGCCTGCAGCCCGTGCTCCTCGATGTGGCGGCGGACGGTCGTCACGTCCTCCCTGGTCGCCACTGGAGACATCACCACGATCATTGATTCGGTCCTCTCCGTTCGGAGGCTTCCGAGGCGTCGGTCCCGCGGCCCCGCCGAGCCGGGGTAACAAAAAACGCAGCGTCCTTGCGGACCACTGCGTTTGCGGGCACGAGTGCCTCTGCTGACGGGATCACCCGCCTGCCTCGTACCCGCTAAGCGTAAAACCAGTAGTTGTTCATCTGAGGGCGCGGACTGTAGCGGCGCCGGTTGGCGGCTGTCAAGGTCGGCCTTCACGAGCCCGGTTCCGTCCGCACTGTCCCGTCCGCGCGGAACGCACGGATCCTGTCAGGTGCGACTGGTAGTCACCTTAGACGGCTGCAAGGCGCCGTTGGAGCCGCACATCGGCCCCGGCTGAGCTCGACGGGCACTGCTTGCCGCGACGCCGACTCGCCTAACGCGACTGTGAATCGCAGGTGAAAACTTCCGAGGTTCGGCGGCCCATCAATGCCGTGCGGTTCCGTACTGACCGACCGCTGCTACTCCTGCGCCCGCTGCCCGCTGATTCGATCGAGGCCGCGCGAGACATCGGCGCCATCAAGCAACGCCAGCGCAACCAGCGCGAAGCCGATAACAAACCAGTCCAGCGTGAAGACCGCCCATGCCACGAACCAGAGCGCTGCGCCCAGCGCAAACACCGTCCGCATTCCTCGCTCCCTTCAGCTGTGCCGGAGGTCGATCCCCGGCTGCACCGTCCTGCCCCCGTCCACCCGCCAGACCGCGCCCGTGACGTAGGACGCGTCCTCGCCCAGTAGGAACTCCACCACCGCCGCCACCTCGTCCGCCGCCGCCATGCGGCCCAGCGGCACGTCCGGCCGGTCGTCGGGCGGGGCCAAGAACGTGTCGAACGGCGTATCCACCGCGCCGGCGGCGACCACGTTGACGCGCACGCCGTCGGCCGCGCCGATGAGCGCCAGCGAGCGCGCCATCCCCTCCAGCCCGGCGCGCGAGGCGGCATAGGCGGGCGAACGCCGCGACCCCTCGACCGCGCCGACGATGCTCCCGACGAAGACCGCCGCGCCCCGAGCGGCGGCAAGCGCCGGCATGGCAGGCGCGAAACGCCTCGTACGGCGCGGTCAGGTTGACGCGCAGCAGCTCGTCCCAGTGCTCCCGCGAATCCCACGGGCCGGACGGCGGCAGCCCTGCCGAGCAGACGAGCCCATCCAGACGATCGCCGGCATGCGAGAGCGCCTCCCGCCAGGACCGATGCATCGGCGGCGTCGCCGACCACGTCGACCCCGGGAGATCGGTCCAGGCCGATGACTCGCCAGCCGGAGCTCCGCAGACGAGCGGCCACGGCGGCGCCGATCCCCGATGCGGCGCCGGTGACGATGGCGGTGCGCTGCCCTTCCACGGCCGAAAGGATGGCACACCCTTGACGCCACGAGACCGGCCCGCCTAGCATGCGGCCTCAACTCAAGACGGCGACGACCGGGACGAGTACCCCGCCATCGGTCACCACAGCGAGCCGGAGATGGTGCAAGCCGGCGTGACACGACGGGCGAATGGCCCCGCGAGCCTCGCTCCGAACCCGCGCGATGCGGCATTGCGCCGGCGGAAGTAGGCGGCGACGGTTGGCCCCGTTACCGCGGCCTGGCACATCGGCTCGAACGCGAGCCCGTGTGCGACGAGTGCGAGCCTGTCCGGCTCGAACGCAGGGTGGCACCACGGAAGACGCCTCCGTCCCTCATGGATGGAGGCGTTGTTGTTTGCTCAAGAACTGGACCGATGACCACTGCCGCAGCCGAACCCGCGGGCACCGCGCTCGAGATCGTGGATCTCGAGCTCAACGCCGATACCCTCACGCCCGTCGGCGCCGCGCTGCGCCTCGGCGAGCGCCTGGCCTTCCTGCTGGAGAGCGTCGAGGGCGGCGTGCGATACGGCCGCCACTCGCTGCTGGGCGTGCGCGGACGGATGCTGAGCGTGGTCGACGATCGCGCGGAGCTGCGCGACGGAGCCGGCGCCCTGCTCGAGAGCTTCGAGGCCCGGGACCCGCTGGAGGCGCTTCGCCGCGTGCTGCCCCAGGCGCCGCCCGACTCGCGGCTGCCGGTGCCCATCTCCTCGGGGATCGGCTACATCGCCTACGAGGCGGCCGCCCGCTGGGAGCGCCTGCCAGTCCCGGATGCGGATCCGCTGGGCCTGCCGCAGGCCGTCTTCCACCTGCCCGATGCGCTCATCGTCTTCGACCACCTGGAGCAGGTGGCGCGGGTCGCCACGCTGCAGACCGGGAGCCGTGCCGAGGCGCTGGTGCGGCTGGAGGAGATCGCCCGCCGCCTGGCCTCGCCGGTCACCGCCGAACGGCCGACGGTCGCCCGTCCGCCCGCTCCCCGGCACGCCGCCCACCCCCCGACCCCGGTTACGAGGCCGGCGTCGCCAGCCTGGTGGAGCAGATCCGCGACGGCGAGATGCTGCAGGCCGTGCTGGCGCGCCGCTTCAGCCTGCCGGGGACGCTACGACGCGTTCGCCATCTATCGAGCGCTGCGGCGCATCAACCCGTCGCCGTACCTCTTCCACATCGAGCTGCGCGCGCCGGACGACGAGCCGCAGGCGCTAGTGGGTGCCTCGCCGGAGCTGCTGGTCCGGGTCCGCGACGGCGAGGTCGTCACGCGGCCCATCGCCGGCACGCGGCCGCGGGACGAGGATCCGCAGCGCGACCTCGCCCAGGAGGCGGAGCTGCGCGACGACGAGAAGGAGCTGGCGGAGCACGCGATGCTCGTCGACCTGGCCCGCAACGACGTCGGGCGCGTCGCGGAGCCAGGCTCCGTGACCGTGCCGATCCTGCGCTCGGTCGAGCGCTTCTCCCACGTCATGCACCTCGTCTCCGAGGTCCACGGCCGCCTCCGCGCCGACCTGGACGCCTTCGATGCGCTGCGCGCCGCGTTCCCGGCCGGCACGGTCAGCGGCGCGCCGAAGGTGCGCGCCATGCAGGCGATCGCGGAGCTCGAGGGCGAGCGACGCGGGCCGTACGGCGGCGCCATCGGCTTCTTCTCACCGGACGACCTGGAGGCGGCGATCACCATCCGCTCGGCGGTCATCGGCCCGTCGGTGGCGCACGTCCACGCCGGGGCCGGGATCGTCGCCGACTCCGTGCCGGAACGTGAATCGGCGGAGGTCTCGGCCAAGGCGGCGGCCATGCGAGCCGCGCTGGCGGCGGGTGGTGCGGCGTGAAGGTCTTCATGCTCGACAACTACGACTCGTTCACCTACAACCTCGTCCACCTGCTGCACGGCCTTGGCGCCGATGTCGACGTCGCGCGCAACGACGAGGTGACGGTCGACGAGATCGCCGCAGCCTCGCCTGACGCGATCGTCATCTCCCCGGGGCCGTCGCGCCCGGAACGCGCTGGGATCAGCGTCGAGCTGGTCCGGCGGCTGGGTCCCACCACGCCCACGCTAGGCGTGTGCCTTGGCCACCAGGCGATCGCCGTCGCCTACGGGGCTCGCGTCAGCCGGGTGGATCCGGTCCACGGCAAGCGTTCGCCGATCCGCCACGCGGGCGCGGGACCCTTCTCCGGCCTGGTCGACCCGCTGGCCGCCGCGCGCTACCACTCGCTGGCGGTCGACCGCTCCTCACTGCCGCCGGAGCTCGAGGTCATCGCATGGGCACCGGAGGGGACGGTCATGGGCATCGCCCACCGATCGCATCCGATCGTGGGGCTGCAGTTCCACCCCGAGTCGATCCTGACCGACGACGGGGCAGCGCTGGTGGGGGCCTTCCTCGCCACTCACGCGAGGATTCCCGCGTGAGCGATGGAGTGGGTCGACCGGCCATCGCAGCCGCGGTGGAGCTTGCCGCGTCTGGATCACCGCTGCCCGCGCCGCTGGCAGAGGCCGCCATGGAGGAGCTGATGGACGGCGCTGCGCCGCCGACCCAGGTCGCGGCGCTGCTGGCGATGCTGCACCTGCGCGGCGAGACGGCGGAGGAGCTGGCGGCCTTCGCCCAGGTCATGCGCTCTCGCGCCGTTCAGGTCGAGGCGCCGGACGGGGCGGTGGACCTGTGCGGGACCGGCGCCGATCACTCGGGTAGCTTCAACATCAGCACCGTCGCCTCGTTCGTGGTGGCGGGGGCGGGCGTGCCGGTGGCCAAGCACGGCAACCGCGCCGTCACGGGGCAGTGCGGCTCGGCCGACCTGGTCGAGGCGCTCGGCATCACCCTGGATCCCGGGCCGGAGGCGGTCGCCCGCTCCATCCGCGAGACCGGCTTCGGCTTCATGTTCGCTCCGGCCTACCACCCGGCCATGAAGCACGCCATGCCGATCCGTCGCGAGCTGCCCATCCGCACCGTCTTCAACCTGCTCGGTCCACTCTCGTCCCCGGCCGGCGTGCGGCGGCAGCTGCTGGGCGTGGGCGACCTGGGCCTGGTGGACCTGGTGGCTGGGGCGCTGGCGCACCTCGACGTCGATCGCGCGATGGTCGTGCACAGCGCCGATGGGCTGGACGAGCTCTCGCTGGCCGGCCCCAACCGGGCGCTGCTGGTGGACGGCCACAGCATCTCCGAGGTGCGCGTCAACCCGGCAGAGCTGGGACTGCGCCGCGCGGGCCGCGAGGCGATGGCCGGCGGCGACGCACAGCTCAACTCGGCGATTGCCATCTCCCTGCTGGGCGGGGAGCCGGGGCCGGCGCGCGACGTGGTGCTGCTCAATGCCGGCGCCGCGCTGTTCGTGGCGGGCGCAGCCGACACGATCAGCGAAGGGATTGCCATGGCGGCCGACACCATCGACTCCGGGCGCGCGGCGGAGGTGGTGACGGCGGCGGCGGAGATCGAGGCGTGAGCGGGCTGCTCGACGACCTCGTGGCGGAGTCGCGCGCTCGCGTGCGGCGTGACGCCCGTCGCACATCGCTGGCGGAGCTGCGGCGGACGGTCCGCAGCATGCCGCCCGCGCGGCGCTTCGAGGCGGCCCTTCGCTACGGCGACCGCCTGGGCGTGATCGCCGAGGTGAAACGATCCTCCCCCTCCGAGGGTCGCTTCCAGAGCGTCGGGGGCGGGGCCGACGCCGTCGCCCGCCTGGCGGAGGGTTACGCTCGGGCCGGCGCGCGCTGCGTCTCCATCCTGACCGAGCCCACCCGCTTTGGGGGCTTCGATGCCGACATCGGCGCGGCGGCGATGGTGGGCCTGCCGGTCCTGCGCAAGGACTTCACCGTCGATCGCTACCAGCTCTGGCAGGCGCGCGCGCTGGGAGCGGATGCCGTCCTGCTCATCGCCCGCGTCCTGCCCGGCGATGCGCTCGCGCGGCTCATCGACGAGGCGGGCGAGGCGGGCCTGGATGCCCTCGTCGAGGTGCACGACGAGGCCGAGCTGGAGCGCGCACTGGAAGCCGATGCCACCCTGGTCGGCGTCAACGCGCGCGACCTCGCCACGCTTCGCACCGACGCCGAGCGGGCCACGGGGCTGCTGCGGACCGCCGCCGCTTCCGGGGCCACGTTGGTCGCGGAATCCGGACTGGCCACCGCCGACGACCTGCGGCGCGTCGCCGGCGTGGGCGCGGCCGGCGTCCTGATCGGCACGACGTTCCTCCGCGACGAGGATCCGGCCGCGGCTGCCTCGCGGCTGGTCGCGGCCAGCCCGGTGCGCACGCCACCGTCGGCGCCTCCGGCACACCCCCGGCGCGCCCAGGTCAAGGTCTGCGGACTCCGCTCGCACGGAGCCGTGGCGGCCGCCGTGCGCGCCGATGCCGACTTCGCCGGGATCGTGGTGGCGCCCGGCACGCGCCGCGCCGTCGAGCCGCAGCCGGCCGGCGAGCTGGCCCGCCTCCTGAACGGCGGGCCACGGCCAATCCTGGTCTTCCGCCGGCCGGAGCGCGACGAGGTCACCGCAACCGTCGCCGCCGCGGGCGTGCGTTCCGTGCAGCTGCCGGGCTTCAACGCGCCACCTGCCTGGCTGCCCGAGGTCGCCCCGGGGCTGGACGAGGTGGTCGGCGTCATCCATCGGCCCGAACGGGTCCGCGCCAGCCTGGAGCAGGCCGAGACGTGGTACCGCGCCGGCGCGACGCGCGTGCTGGTTGAGGGAGCGGCGGATGGGGAGGGAGGCGGTGGCGGATCGGCGCATCGGAGGTCCATGGATGTCGTCCGCCGGCTCAACCGGCTCGTACCGGTCGGGTTGGCGGGGGGCCTGCGGCCGAGCACCGTCGCGGCTGTCGTGGCATCGGTCCGTCCGGCCTACGTGGATGCCTCGAGCGGCCTGGAGCTGAACGGCGGCACGAGCCCCAGCCGCCTGGCCGCCTTCGTGCGGAACGCGCGGCGCGATCCGACCGGCGCGGATGCGGTGGATGGCCGCGGCCGCTTCGCGCGCTACGGCGGCCGCTACGTTCCGGAGACGCTGATGCCGGCGGTCGACGAGCTGGAGCGAGCGTGGAGCGCCGCACGCAGAGACCGGGCGTATCTCGATCAGCTGGCGCTGCTCGGCGACCAGTTCATCGGCCGGGCCACCCCGGTCTTCGAGATCCCGGAGCCGGCGCTCGCCGGGCATTTCGGCTCGCATCCGAACGTGCCGCTGCCCCGCGTCTTCCTCAAGCGCGAGGACCTGGCGCACACCGGGGCGCACAAGATCAACAACGCGCTGGGGCAGTCGCTGCTCGCCAGGCGGATGGGCAAGCCGCGCGTCATCGCCGAAACGGGCGCGGGCCAGCACGGCGTGGCGACCGCCACGGCCTGTGCGCTGCTCGGCCTGGAGTGCGTCGTCTACATGGGCACCACCGACATCGAGCGCCAGGCCCCGAACGTGGCTCGCATGAAGCTGCTGGGCGCCGAGGTCCGGCCGGTCTCGACCGGCAACGGCACGCTGCGCGACGCGCTCAACGAGGCGCTGCGCGACTGGGTCACGAACGTGGAGTCGACCTTCTACGTGCTCGGCTCGGCCGCCGGTCCGCATCCCTACCCGGACATGGTGGCGGAGCTGCAGTCGGTGATCGGGCGCGAGGCTCGGGCGCAGATGCTCGCGCTCACCGGGCGTCTGCCGGACATCGGGGTCGCCTGCGTGGGGGGCGGCAGCAACGCCATCGGGCTCTTCCGGCCGTTCCTCGACACCGCGGCCAGGCTGATCGGCGTGGAGGCCGGCGGTCGCGGCGATGGCCTGGGTGACAACGCCGCCTCGCTCGGCTTGGGCCGTCCGGGCGTCCTGCACGGTGCCTTCACCATGCTGACCCAGACCGATGACGGCCAGGTGGTGGAGCCGCACTCGGTCTCGGCCGGCCTCGACTACCCCGGCGTGGGGCCCCAGCTGGCGGCGCTTGCCGATGCCGGCCGCGTGGAGGTGCAGCGTGCGACCGATGACGAGGCACTCGACGCGCTCCGCTGGCTGTCGCGATCGTGCGGCATCATCCCCGCGCTCGAGTCGGCCCATGCGGTGGCGGCGGTCCTGCGCATGCTGCCCGACCTGACGGCCGACACGCACGTGCTGGTCAATCTCTCGGGCCGCGGCGACAAGGACCTGGACATCGTGGCGCGGGAGTCGGCGCTCGGTACGGTCGCCCGGGCGCCCGCGTGAACGGGGCCGAGCGCATCAGGGCTGCCTTTGCCCGCGCGGCCGCGGAGGGCCGGACGGCGTTCATCGCGTACGTGCTGGCCGGGCATCGAACCGCCGGGGAGTCACTCGCCGTCGCCGAGGCGACGTTGGCCGCCGGGGCGGACCTGCTGGAGATCGGCGTGCCGTTCAGCGATCCGATGGCCGACGGGCCGGTCATCGCAGAGGCGGGGCGCGCCGCCGTCCACGCCGGCGCCGGCCTGCATACCGCTCGCGAGTTGGTGCGAGGGCTGCGCTCCGCGAGCCACGAGCAGCCCGTGCTGCTGATGACCTACCGCAACCCACTGCGGGTTGCGGGCGAGAGCGTGCTCGCCGAGCTTGCCGCCGACGGCGCCGACGGCCTGATCGTCCCCGACCTGCCCGCGGGCGAGGAACCGCCATTCGAGCGCGCCGCCGCCGGAGCTGGCCTGGCGCTCACCTTTCTGGTGGCGCCGAACACCGCGGACGAGCGCGTCGAGGCGGTGATCGGGGCGTCCACCGGATTCGTCTACGTGGTGCCGCGCTACGGCGTGACCGGGTCGCGTGACAACGTCGCGGACGGAGCGGCCGCGTTGATCGGCCGGATCAGGCGCGCTGCGGCCGGTCGGGCTCCGGTGGCCGCCGGGTTCGGCATCTCCCGGCCCCAGCACGTCGTCGCGCTGCGAGACGCTGCCGATGGACTGATCGTCGGCTCGCTGCTGGTCGGCCTGGTGAACGACGCAGCCGATGGGCAGGCGTCGGCGTCGGTCCGCTCGGCCGTGTCGTCGCTGGTGAAGGCGACGCGCCGCCAACCACGTTAGGGCGTCCGTCGGCCGGGCGCAGGAACTCGGTGCCGGCAAGTTGACGTCCACGGCTCCTGGTCATACCATGCAGCACCCTCCTGCATTAGCGTGCTAAAGCGATGAATCAGCCACCCGAAGACTGGATGAACGACGAGACGGCCGACCTGGCCCGAGCTGTCGCTGCGCTGCGGAGCGAAGAAGAGGCCCTGCGCTTCCTGCGCGACCTGTGCACCATCCGCGAGCTGCAGGAGTTCGGCCAGCGCTGGCACGTGGCACGCCTGCTCGCCGACGGTGTCCCCTACCACCAGATCAGCGAGCGTACCGGCGCCTCATCGGCCACCATCAGCCGGGTCAACCAGTGGCGCCGCTACGGGCGCGGCGGCTACGAGCTCGTGCTCGCACGGCAGGCTCGCGCCGGGGGCAGCGCGAAGTGACGCTCAACGGTGGCGACACGCTGCGCCTGGCCCTCCCCAACAAGGGGCGCCTGGCTGATCCTGCGCTCCAGCTCCTCCGCGACGCGGGGCTCGAGTTCGAGACGTCGGCGCACAGCCTCACCGCATCAGCCTCCAACTACGACCTGGACCTCCTCTTCGTCCGCGCGGAGGACGTGCCGGAGTACGTCGCGGATGGGCTGGTCGACGCGGGGATCACCGGCGTCGACCTGGTGCAGGAGCGTTCCCCCGAGCTCAACGCGGTGCTGGAGCTGGGCTTCGGAGGCTGCAGCCTGACGCTGGCGGTGCCGCGATCTGCATCGGTCCAGGCGCCCGAAGAGCTCCGCGGATGCCGTGTTGCCACTTCCTTCCCGAGAGTGACGCGCGAGTACTTCGAGCAGCGGGCCGTCGACTGCCAGGTGATCGAGGTGCGCGGCGCGGTGGAGGTCACGCCCCAGCTGGGGGTGGCCGATGCCGTGGTCGACCTGGTCGCGACCGGCAGCACCATGCGCCTCAACGGCCTCCGGCCGATCGCCAACCTGCTCGAGTCCCAGGCCGTGCTGGTGGCCCGCGCCGAGCAGACGGATGAGCGCTGGCAGCCCCTGGTGGCGATGGTCTCCAGCGTGATCGACGCGCGCGGCAAGGAGTACATGATGATGAACGCGCCGGCGACCGCGCTGGAGCGCATCCGCGAGCTGATTCCGGGACTCTCCGGCCCGACGGTCATGCCGCTCGCCGACCCGGCCATGATCGCCGTGCACTCGGTGGTCGAACGCTCGACCCTGTGGCGCCTGATCCCGGCGCTGAAGTCGGTCGGCGCGCGCGACATCTTGGTGGTGCCCATCGAGAAGGTGGTCCGCTGATGGCCGTCTCGCGCGCGATCCTGCGCCGGGACGACTGGTCCACCATGGACAGCTCGGCCCGCACCGATTGGCTGGCAGCGCTGCGCGCACCCACTCCGGATGCGGATGTCGCCGCCATCGTGGCCCGCGTCCGGGCCGATGGCGACACCGCACTCCTGCAGCTCACGCGCGAGCTGGACGGCGTGGAGCTCGCGTCGCTGTTCGTGCCGGATGCCGAGATGGAGGCCGCCGCGGATGCAGTGGCCGGCGACCTGCGCGAGGCGCTGCAGGAGAGCGTCCGTGCCGTGCGTCGCTACCACGCCGACCAGCGGGCCATGCTCTCGCAGGAGCGGCGCGTCCGGACAGGCCCGGGCGTGACCGCCTGGCGCCGATGGACGCCGCTGGCACGTGCGGGCGGCTACGTTCCCGGCGGCCGCGCGCGGTACCCCAGCTCGGTGATCATGCTGGGCGTGCCGGCGGCCCTCGCCGGCGTCGAGGAGCTCATCATCGCCACGCCTCCCGGACCCGATGGCAGCGTCGATCCGAGCGTCCTGTACGCCGCCTCGCTGGTGGGAGTCGCGCGCGTGCTGCGCGTTGGCGGTGCGCAGGCGATCGCTGCGCTCGCCTACGGCACGCAGAGCGTTCCCCGCGTCGACCGCATCCTGGGGGCCGGCAATGCCTGGGTGACCGCGGCCAAGCGCCTCGTCTCCGCCGACGTGGCGATCGACCTGCCCGCGGGACCATCCGAGTGCGTCGTCCTGGCCGATGACTCCGCAGATCCGGCCTTCGTGGCTGCCGACCTTCTGGCGCAGGCCGAGCACGGCCCCGACTCCCTGGCCATCCTGGTCACCGACGCCCCCGAGCTGGCCGGTGCCGTCGAGCAGCAGCTGCCCGACCACGCCGCGCGCCTGGCGACCGGGGAACGGGCGCTGGCGACGCTGCGCGCTTGGGGACGCACGGTGCTGGTGGCCGACGTGGACGCTGGCCTGGACGTGGTCGATGCCATCGCGCCGGAGCATGCATCCCTCCAGTGCCGCGACGCGGTGGCGGTCAGCGAGCGCGTGCGGAATGCCGGCGCGATCTTCATCGGCCCATGGTCGGCCGTCGCAGCGGGCGACTACGCAACCGGCACGAACCACGTCCTGCCGACGGGCGGCGCCGCGCGAGCCTACGGCGGCGCCAGCGTGGAGTCGTTCGGCCGTTGGACCGAGGTCCAGCGGGTCACGCCGGCTGGGGCGCGCAGGCTGGCTCCGGTGGTCGAGGTGATCGCCGGCGCGGAGGGTCTGCCGGCGCACGCCGCCTCGGTGGCACTCCGGGCAGAACGCGCGGACGGGATTGCAGAGACGGACGATCCGGTCGGGTTGCTGCGGCGCCCCCGGCCGGTGGAGGCCTACCCCGCCGAGCCGTCTGACGCCGACCTCGCTGACTCGCTCGGCCTGCCTTTGGACCGGCTGCGGCGCTACGACCTGAACACGCTCGGCGGTGGCCCGCTGCCGGGTGCCCGCGAGGGCCTCCGCGGCTACGACGGCGCGCACCTGACCGAGTACGGCGACATGGCCTACCGGCGGCTCCGCGCGGCGCTCGGCGCCAAGCTGGACGTCCCCGGCGACCGCATCTTGCCCGGGGCCGGCGCGGACGAGCTGATCCGGCTGGTCGCCACCGCCACGCTGGCGGAGGGCGATGCGACGATCGTCCCCACGCCGTCGTTCGGGATGTTCTTCGTGGAATCGGCACTGGCCGGCGCCCGGGTGGTGGCCGTGCCGAGGCGCGAGCTCGAAGAGCGCCAGTCACCCGCCGAGCTGCGCGAAGCCGCCGAACGCGAGGCCGCACGGCTCGTCTGGCTCTGCACGCCGAACAATCCCACCGGTGACCGCTACACGCTCGAGGAGATCCGCGAGCTGGCCGAAGGGCTGCCGGCGCTCGTCCTCGTCGACGAGGTCTACCAGGAATTCGCCGAGGCGGCCACCGGCGAAGCGCCCAACTCGCAGTCGGCGGTCCTGCTGCAGGCGGAGCTGCCGAACGTCGTCGTCCTGCGCTCGCTGTCGAAGGCCTACGGCGCCGCCGCCGCACGCGTCGGCTACCTGGTGCTGGCCGAGGGACTCGCCGGCCGCTTCGACGCCATCCGGCTGCCGCTGGCGCTGGCCGAACCGAGCGAGGCGGTTGCGCTCGGGCTCCTCGCGGATGAGCCCGCCGCGGCCGAACGGCGGCGCCTGCTCGTTGCCGAGCAGCGGCGGCTGGCCGCCGCGCTGGCGGAGATGGGCGTGCGGACGCTCCCATCGGTCACCAACTTCGTCGCCTTCCGGCCGCCGGATGCGCACGCCCTGGCCGAGGCACTGGCTTCGCGGGGCCTCCTGGTCCGCGAGTACGACAGCGGCCCCATGGCCGGCTGGCTCAGGGCCAACGCCCGCGATCGCGACCAGACGCAGGAGCTGATCGACGCGCTGCGGGAGCTGCTGTCGTGAGCCGCACGGGCAGCGTCGAGCGGACGACCGCGGAGACATCGGTCCAGGTCAGGCTGGACCTGGACGGGACCGGGAGCGCGAACGTCGAGACCGGCATCGGCTTCTTCGACCACCTCCTCACCCTGCTCGCGCGCCACGCCCTGGTGGACCTGGAGGTGCGGGCCACCGGCGACCTCCACGTGGACGAGCACCACACCGTCGAGGACACGGGGCTGGTGCTGGGTCGCGCGCTCGACGAGGCGCTCGGCGAACGCGCCGGGATTCGCCGCTACGGCGACGTGCGGCTGCCGATGGACGAGGCGCTGGCACTGTGCGCGCTCGACCTCGGCGGTCGCGGCCATGCCGACGTGGAGCCGCGCCCCGACCCGCTGACCGGCATCAACGTGTGGCTGGAGCTCTGGCCGCACTTCCTCGAGACGGTGGCGCGCGAGGGTCGCCTGGCCGTCCACCTGGAGGTGCGCAAGGCACGCAGCACCCACCACCTCGTCGAGGGTGGCATCAAAGCGTTCGCGCGGGCGCTGCGCCAGGCGTCCGAGGCGGACCCTCGACTCGCGGGCGGGAGCCCCAGCAGCAAGGGGACGCTGCGGTGATCGCGGTCGTCGACTTCGGGGCCGGCAACACGCGCTCGGTCCTGCGCGCGCTCACCGCCGTGGGCGCCGACGCCCGCCTGGTCCGCACGCCCGACGGGTTGGCCGGCGCAGAACGGCTGGTCCTGCCCGGTGTTGGCGCAGCGGGCTCGGCAGTTGAGACGCTGGCTGCGCAGTGCATGGTCGAGCCGATGCAGCGCTGGGCCGCCGAGGGGCGCCCCTTCCTGGGCATATGCCTGGGAGCGCAGCTCATGCTCGACATGTCAGAGGAGGACGCGACGCCCGGGCTCGGGCTGATCACCGGCGCCTGCCGTCGCTTCCCGCCCGTCGTGGACGGCGGACCTCGGCTCGTCCCGCACATCGGCTGGAACCGGGTGGAGCTACCGGCCGGCGCCTTCGATGCGTACTTCGTGCATGGCTACTGGCTCGACCCGGCCGACCCCGCGGTTGTCGCCGGCTGGACCGATGTCGACGGGTTCCGCTTCCCGTCGCTCATCCGCTCCGGCTCGCTGATCGGGACGCAGTTCCACCCCGAAAAGAGCGGCGGCACCGGGAGGGCACTGCTCGCCGCGTGGGTCGGCGGCATGCTCGACCGCTCCACGGTGCAGGCGGCAACGTGGAGCTGATCGCAGCGATCGACCTGATCGGCGGCCGCAGCGTGCGCCTGGCGCAGGGTGACTACGAGCGTCCCATCCCCGGGGCCGATGATCCCGCCGGCCTCGCCCGGCAGTGGGCGGCGGCGGGAGTGCGCCGGCTCCACCTCATCGACCTGGATGGCGCGCGCGCCGGCGAGCCGCGGCAGCTGGCACGACTCATCCAGATCGCCGAGGCCGTCCCCGGCGTCGCCGTCGAAGCGGGTGGCGGGCTTCGCTCAGAAGCGTCGGTTGAGGCGCTGCTCCAAGCAGGCATCGACTTCGCGATCCTGGGCACGGCGGCGCTCGAGCGCCCCGGCTTCCTGGCAGCCTGCGCCGCCCGCTGGCCGGGCCGCATCCTCGTCTCGCTGGACCTGCGCGACGGCGTCCCGGCGCTTGACGGCTGGCTGCGCGAGGGCCGTGGCGACTCGCTGACGATCGCCGGCCGCCTGCTGGGGGCGGGAGCCGCAGGCCTGCTGATCACCGATACGCGGCGGGACGGGACGCTGGCCGGTCCGAACCTGGAGCTGCTCAGCGGCTTCCGGCAGGCATTCCCGGATGCGTGGCTGGCCGGTGCGGGCGGCGTGGGGTCGCTCGAGGACCTGCTCGCGCTGCGGCGCATCGGCCTGGACGGAGCGGTCGTCGGCCTGGCGCTGCTGACCGGCGCGGTGGCCCTTCCAGAAGCGCTGGACCAGCTGGCGCGCCCCCCGGTGGCGGGATGACGCTTCGCAAGCGGCTGATCGCATGCCTCGACGTGACCGCCGGACGCGTCGTGAAGGGCACGCGCTTCGTGGACCTCGAGGATGCCGGCGACGCGGTGGAGCTCGCGGCGCGCTATGCCGAGCAGGGAGCGGACGAGATCGTGATCCTGGACATCGGGGCGACGCGCGACCGCCGGCCCGCGCTGCTGGACCTCATCTCGCGCGCGGCGACGGTGCTCGACGTCCCGCTGGCGGTGGGTGGTGGCGTCGCCTCGCTGGAGGACGCGGCTGCCTACCTCGACGCCGGAGCGGACAAGATCTCGGTCAACACCGCCGCCCTGCGCGATCCGGTGCTGCTCGACCGCATCGCCACGCGCCTCGGCTCGCAGTCCCTCGTGGTGTCGATCGATGCCGCACGTGCGGGGCGCGGCTGGACCGTGCGCGGCGTCTCCGGCACGTCGGAGACGGGCCGCGACGCGGTGACGTGGGCCGGCGAGGCGGTGGAACGCGGCGCGGGCGAGGTGCTGCTGACCAGCATCGACCGTGACGGGACGCGTTCGGGCTACGACCTGGAGCTCACCCGTGCGGTCGCGGACTCGGTGCCGGTGCCCATCATCGCCAGTGGCGGCGCCGGCGGGCCGAGCGACATCGCCGAGGTGCTGACGGAAGGTGGCGCATCCGCTGCGCTCCTCGCCTCCCTCCTGCACCGCGGCCTGGTCACCATCCCCGAGCTGAAGGGCGACCTGTCCCGGCGGGGACTTGCCATGCGTCCGATCGCTGCTGCCGCCACGCCGAGAGAGGTGGCCGCATGGCTTGGCTGACGCCGCGCCGTCCCGACTTCGCAGGCGGCCTCCTTCCCGTGGTGGTGCAGGACGCTGCCACGAACGAGGTGCTGATGCTGGCGTGGGCCAACGCCGAAGCGCTCGCCGCGACGGAGCGGAGCGGCGAGGCGCACTTCTGGTCGCGCTCCCGCGACGAGCTATGGCGGAAGGGCGCCACCAGCGGCAACCTGATGCACGTGGTCGACCTGGCCAGCGACTGCGACGCCGACGCGATCCTCTACCGCGTCCATCCGGCGGGGCCGGCGTGCCACACGGGCGCGCCCACCTGCTTCACCGAGGCGGGGGGCAGGTCCGGCGCCGATGCTCCCTTCGACCTCGCCGTGCTGGAGCGCGTCATCGCCTCGCGTCGCGGCGCAGACCCCGCCGCCTCGTACACGGCTCGGCTGCTGGCCGGCGGCGCACGGCGGCCGGCGGAGAAGGTGACGGAGGAGGCAGGCGAGGTGGCAGGCGCAGCCCTGGCCGGCACCGACGACGAGCTGCGTGGCGAGGCCGCCGACCTCCTCTACCACCTGCTGGTCGTCCTGGCCACGCGTGGCATCAGCCTCCGGGAGGTGGAGGCTGTGCTGGCGGAGCGCCACCGCTATCCCTACCTGACGCGGTCGCCGCGCCCGCACGTTCCACGCGGTCACCGGCTCTATCGGCCGGCGCGCCTGCGTCCGGACCGGCGTGGCTACGGAGCCACCGGCCCGAAACGCGAAGAAGCGGCTAGGGCTCTCGCCAACATCGCGATCCACGAGCGGGCGCAAGACGCCGGTACCGCCAGCACGCCTGACAAGGGCGCCGTGCCGGCCTAGATCCGTCCTCGCGGCACCGTGTGCCAGTAGGTCTTGTTGAAGACGATCTTGCCCAGGTGCCAGAGCCGGTTCGGCTTCGGCGGCTGCGGCGGATGCTCGTAGTCGAACTGCAGCAGCGTGCCCTTGCCGTCGCCGACCTCGAAGAAGCACATGACCTTGCCCTCGTAGGAGGCGTGCTTCCCCTTCGGCTCCTTGCCCTTCACGAGGGCCGCCACTCGCTCGGCCACGACCGGCGCCTCGAAGTGCGCGGTCGAGCCGGCCTTCGAGAGCGGCAGGTCGGTGGCGTCCCCCAGCGCGTGGATCTCCGGGTGCCCCTTCACCTCGAGCGTGTGGTGGTCGGTCGGGAGCCAGCCCGATGGCGGCGCCAGGCCGGCGTCCACGACCACCTGGGCGCCCCTGTGCGGCGGCACCAGGACCAGCAGGTCGTAGGGCAGCTCCTCGCCCTCGAGGCTGCCGATCGTCTTCTTCTGTGGATCGATGGTCTCGACGTTGAAGAAGGTGTGCAGCTCGATTCCCTTCTCCTCGAGGATTGGCGTGGCCATCTCGGACACGCTCTCGATGGTGAAGGCACGGCCTATGGGGCTGCAGTAGTGCATCTCCGTCTTCTCGCGCAGCTTGCGCTGCCGCAGCTCGTGCTCGATCAGGAAGGCAACCTCCAGCGGCGCCGGCGGGCACTTGTAGGGCATGCCCGCGATGCCGATCACGATCTTGCCGCCGGCGAAGGCATCCAGCGCCCTCCGCAGGCGGGCGGCGGCATCGGCTCCATAGAAGTGATGAGCCTCCGTATCGAAGTGCTCGATCTCCTCGGGAACGATCCGCGAGCCGGTGGCCAGGATGAGCTGCTCGTAGTCGAGCGTGCGGTCGCCCTCCAGGGTGACCCGCTTCCCGTCCACGTCGATCGCCACCGCCCGCCCGACCTCCAGCTGCACACGGCTGTCGAGCAGCGAGCGCTCGGAGCGCTTCAGGCGCTCCGGCCTCTCGTTGCCCATGGCGATGTACATGAAGCCGGGCTGGTAGGTGTGCTCGCCCGTCTCGTCCACCACGGTCACCGAGGCATCGCCGCGGTCGATCTCTGACTTCAGCTTCCTGACGAGGAGGTTCGCGACGAGCGTGCCGCCGACTCCCCCGCCGAGGACCACGATGCGTTGCATCGGTGCTCTGCTCCTTCGTGTCTCCTAGCGCAGCTTCTCGACGATGATCTCGTCGTAGCCGTCGCGTGTCTCGACGCCGACCAGGCGATGCCCGGCCTTCTCGATCCACTTCGGGATGTCCAGGCGCGAGCCCGAGTCGGTGGACCAGATGGCGATCACCTCGCCGACCTGCCCCTCTCGAATCGCGCGGATCAGCTCCATCAGCGGCCCCGGGCAGTAGCTGCCGCGAGCGTCGACGGTGCGGTCGATTGGTACTTCCACCACGTTCATGGCGCTCATTCCTTTCGATCAGATGAAGAGTGGGGTCGCCCCGTCGGCGATCATCTGGAGCACGGTGGCCGCGCCGGCCGGCTCGTCGAGCCCGTCGATCAGGTCTTCCCGCTTGAAGCCCATCATGTCCATGCTCATCTGGCACGGGATGAGGCGGACGCCCAGCGCCTGGGCCATCTCCAGCAGCTCGCGCGGCTCGGCCACGCCGTACCGCTTGGCCAGCTTCTTCATCATCCACGGGCCCATGCCGAGGAAGTTGAGCTTGCTCGTCTTGGCGTGGTCGATGCCCGGCCGGTTCATGAACGAGAGCATCTTCTGCATCCAGTTCTCGCCGGTGATGCGCTTGCCCGGCTTGACCAGCGGGAAGAAGCCCCAGAAGGTGAAGAAGATGCTGACCTGCTGGCCACTGGCCGCAGCGGAGGACGCGAGGATGGTGGTCGCCCACGTCCGCTCCAGGTCGCCGCTCTCGCAGATGATGAGCAGCTCGCCGCTCTTGTTCGCGCCGTCTTGCACGGTCTCAAGCTCCTCGAGCGGGATCGGGTCGTCCAACCCGTCCATCAGCTCTGGTGGAAGGTAGGTTTCTGGCTTGGTGATGGTCGTCGTCATTGCGGTCGCCTCACTTCCGCTTCAGCACGAACCGGAAGACGCCGTCGTCGACCGACTGCTCGAGCAGCTCATGGCCGGTGGTCTTGGCCCAGGCAGTGAAGTCCTTGGTCGACCCCGGGTCGGTGGCCAGCACCTCGATCAGGTCACCCGCGTTGAGCGCCTTGATGGCGATGGCGGTGCGAACGATCGGGAGCGGGCAGGAGAGCCCTCGCGCGTCGACGCGCTGGGCGATTGCGGTTGCGTTCATGTCGGCTGGTGCCTCCGCGTTCATGTGGTCAGATGAAGACGATCTGGCCGTCACCGGCGGCCATGAAGAAGGCGGCCACGCCCTCCACGCCGTCGACCAGTGGGTCCAGGTCGTCCTGCTTGATTTCGAAAAGATCCATCGAGAGCGAGCACGCCTCGATGTCGACGTCGCCGATCTCCTTGGCCTGGCGCAGCGTCTCGTGCCAGGACTCCTGGCCGGCAGCGCGCAGCGCCTCGATCGCGGCATGACCCACCGGGCCGGCCTCCGCCGAGAGCCCATGGTCCTGCTCGATCCGGTCCGACCGAAAGGCGTCAAGCGCCCAGTACTGCAGAAAGATGTGGACGGGCTTTCCGACAGCCGCTGCCCCGGCGGCCATCACCGCCGCGGACTGCAGCTTGTCGTCGGTCCCGGAAAAGAGGACGAGCGAGAGTGTCTGGTCCATCGTTTGATTCCTACTGGCGGCCGCCGCTGGCGACCGGGGCTGGGGCGCCGGGAGCGCGCCGAGACAGCTCGGCGAGCCGGGCCAGACGCCGCTGCAGCGCCTGACGCATCAGCCCGCAGGCGGCGATGATGTCGGGGTCGGTGAGCCGGTAGCGGATTTCGCGACCGTCCCGCTCGGCCTCCACCACGCCGCTGGCACGCATCAGCGCCAGGTGCTGGGAGACGTTGGGTTGCGCGAGCCCCAGCTCGTCGGCCAGGCGGCCGACCGTGCGGGGACCGCGCGCTAGCTCATGGACGATCTCGAGGCGTCGCGCGTGCGCGAGCGTCTTGAGGACCTCGGCCTGGAGCTCGTAGATCGGTTCCATGGCACGAGCATCGGACATATGCGCAGATGCGCATCAGTGCCGAGTGGCGTGGTCCGGCAGGCACATCGGCCCGTCCGCGGGGACATTTGGACCGGAGCGCGCGGCCCCGCCGCCGCAACGTCGCGTGCGGATATTCCCTCTTACTTTTCCTCCCTTTCCTTCCCCAACTTCCTGCCGATCGTGGCTCCGTGCGGGGCACAGCGCCGCGGCCCGGGGGTGGGTGTCGCGGCGCCACGCCTAGCATGGCCGGATGCCAGCCGCCGACGCCCACCCGTTGGTACCGGACCAATTCGAGGTGCCGCGCGAGCTCTACGCCGATGGATTCCACCTGGTGCCGCTTGGCACAGAGCACAACGAGGCCGATCACCTGGCCTGGACGTCGAGCATCGGCCACATTCGCGCCACGCCCGGCTTCGCGGGACGCGACTGGCCGCGGCCGATGAGCCTGGAGCAGAACCGCGGCGACCTGGAGCGGCACGCCGCGGACTTCGCGGCACGCGCCGGCTTCACCTACACCGTCCTGGACGACGCGGGCAAGGTCATCGGCTGCGTGTACATCTATCCCCCGGACGAGCCAGGCACGGATGGAGCGGACGTCGAAGTCCGGTCCTGGGTCAGCGCGGCCCACGCCGACCGAGATGCCGACCTGTACCGGGTGGTCAGGGACTGGCTGGCCACTGCGTGGCCCTTCGCGCGCGTCCGCTATGCGCCCCGGGCTGAGGTCGGCTGAGCCGAGCTCGCGCGACTGGCACGGTGCCGTCGTCGTGGGCTACTCCGACGCCACCAGCGTCCTTCCCCAGGCCCGCGCGCGCTCGACCTCGCCGTCGCGCAGCGGACCGTACTTACCCTCCACCATGAACTTGCCGGCCTTCGCAACGACTCGGTATCCGGCGCCCCGCAGCCGCTTCTCGATGTCGCCGGTGGCGCCTCGAGGCGTCCACCAGATGCGCGTCTCGAAGGCTGCCGCCTGGGCACCGGCATGCGGCAACTTCTCAAGCCACGCCCGCATCGACGGGTGCTCCACGTCGGGCGGATTCGGCGCCGCCGTTTCGCTGCGCGCGATGTCCTTACGCGCCTTGTCGCTCGCCAGGCTGAAGGCGATGACCGGAGCGCCGGCAACGAGCAGATCCGCCGCCGCGAGCTCGTCGGCCGTGACGCCATCGGTCGCGACGGCTTTCGCTCCCGGACCGATACCCTCGGCCACGGCCTCCGCGATCGCCCGCGTGTTGCCCCACAACGATTCGTACACCACGTATGCCTTCACGACACGGTCCCCATGCATCGCTAGTTCCTCACGCTAGAGGACAGCAGCTGCCGCGATGACGCCAGTGCCAAGCGTCAGGTCTTGGGGTGCCGGAGGATCGCGCGTGGCCGTAGGCCTGCTCAGTCGAGCAGGCGCGCCACCTCTCGACCGATGACCAGGTCCTCCCGCGCCTCGACGCGCAGCACCCGCACCCGCGAGCCGGGGAGGCTGAGGATCTCGTCCTCGTCCGATCCGTGGTTGAGGACGGCGGGCAGTCCCAGCACGGCCAGCCTGCTGCAGATCGCAGCGCGCACGTCACCGGCGTGCTCGCCGATGCCCGCCGTGAAGACGAGGGCGTCGACGGCCGGCAGGGCGACGGCGACGGCGGCGATCCCGGCCGCGGCGCGCCGCACGAACACCTCGATCGCAAGCGCCGCCCGCTCCTCGCCCGCGGCGGCCGCCCGCTGCACCTCGCGCAGGTCGGCGCTGATCCCGGAGAGGCCCACGAGCCCCGACTCCTGTTGCAGCGCCCGGCGCAGCTCGTCCAGCGTCAGGCGACTGTCGTCCAGCAGCTCCAGCAGGAGGCCGGGGTCCACCGAACCGGAGCGGGTCGCCATCATCAGCCCCTCGAGCGGGGTCATGCCCATGGAGGTCGCCACCGAGCGGCCGCCGTCCACCGCGGTGACCGAGCAGCCGCTGCCGAGGTGCGCCACGACCAGGCGCAGCTCGCCGATGGGGCGTTCCAGCAGCTTCGCGGCGCGCTCCACCGACCAGGCGACGGAGAGGCCATGGAACCCGAAGCGCCGAACCCCCCACCGCTCGTACCACTCGTACGGCAGCGGGTAGACGACCTCCGGCGGCGGCAGGGTGGCGTGGAAGGCGGTGTCGAAGCACGCGACCTGTGGCAGGTCCGGAAACGCCTCGCGGGCCGCCGCGATCACCTCCAGGGCCGGACCGTTGTGCAGCGGAGCGAGGTCCCGCAGCTCATCCAGCTCGTCGACGACCGTGTCGGAGATGAGCATGGGACCGGCGTGTCCGACGCCACCATGCACGACCCGGTGGCCGATGGCGTCGATCCGATCGCCACCACCCAGCGCCTCGGCGAGGGCGCCGCTCCAGCCGCTCTGCGCGGGACGCTGCAGCTCGTCGCGCGAGACGGTCACGTCGCCCGGCTCTCCCACCAGGCTCGTCTTCAGCGAGCTGGAGCCGGCGTTGAGGACGAGGACGCGCATCGGCCTAGCCCGGCCAGGTCCAGTCGCGGATCGCCGGGTCGTCCTCGCCGTGGTCGCGCGTGTAGGCGCGAGCCGCGATCCGGCGGTCGACCATCGCCTGGCGCACGTGACCGGCGCGATCGGCAAGACCGGGCACGCGGTCGATCACGTCGATCACCAGGTGGAATCGGTCCAGGTCGTTCAGCATCACCATGTCGAACGGGGTGGTGGTGGTGCCCTCCTCCTTGTAGCCACGCACGTGCAGGCTGTCGTGGTTCGGCCGGCGGTATGCGAGCCGATGGATCAGCCAGGGATAGCCGTGGTAGGCGAAGATGATCGGCCTGTCGCTGGTGAAGAGCGACTCCCACTCCTTGTTCGAGAGCCCGTGCGGGTGCTGGCTCTCGTCCTGGATCCGCATCAGGTCGACCACGTTGACCACGCGGATCTTCAGGTCTGGGATCTGGCTGCGCAGGAGGTCGACCGCAGCCAGCGTCTCGAGGGTCGGGATGTCGCCGGCGCAGGCCATCACGACGTCCGGCTCTCCGCCCTGGTCGTTGCTGGCCCAGTCCCAGATGCCGATGCCGCGGGTCGCGTGCAGGACCGCCTGCTCCATCGACAGGTAGGTCAGCGCGGGCTGCTTGCCGGCCACGATGACGTTGACGTAGTTCCGGCTGCGGATGCAGTGGTCCGCCACCGAGAGCAGCGTGTTGGCATCCGGCGGCAGGTAGACCCGGATCACCTCCGCCTTCTTGTTCACGACGTGATCGATAAAGCCGGGATCCTGGTGGCTGAATCCGTTGTGGTCCTGGCGCCAGACGTGGCTGGAGAGCAGGTAGTTGAGCGACGCGATGGGCCGCCGCCACGGGATGTCGCGCGTCACCTTCAGCCACTTCGCGTGCTGGTTGAACATGGAATCGACGATATGAATGAAGGCCTCGTAGCAGTCGAACAGCCCGTGCCGGCCGGTGAGCAGGTAGCCCTCCAGCCATCCCTGGCACGTGTGCTCGCTCAGGATCTCCATGACCTGGCCCTCGACGCCCAGGTGCACGTCGACCGGCAGCACTTCGGCGTCCCACTGCTTGACGGTCGACTCGTAGACCGTTCCCAGGCGGTTCGACTCCGTCTCGTCCGGGCCCACGATCCGGAAGCGATCCCGGTTGCGCTTGATGACGTCGCGCAGGAAGCCGCCGAGGACGCGGGTCGCCTCGGCACTGGTCGTGCCCGGCTTGGGGACGTCGACCGCGTAGTCGCGGAAGTCCGGGAGGAGCAGGTCCTTGAGGAGCAGGCCCCCGTTGGCGTGCGGATTGGCGCTCATGCGCCGCTCGCCCGCGGGAGACAGCGAAGTGATGGTGGGGATGGGCGCGCCGGCCTCGTCGAACAGCTCATCGGGACGGTAGGAGCGCATCCAGGACTCGAGGATCTCCAGGTGCTCGGGGCTGGTGCGCACGTCGGTCATGGGAACCTGGTGCGCGCGCCACGTCCCCTCCACCTGCAGCCCGTCCACCTTGTCGGGTCCGGTCCATCCCTTGGGCGTGCGGAGGATGATCATCGGCCAGCGCGGGCGCTCGCCACTCCCTCCGCCGTTCCGCGCGACGTCCTGGATGGATGCGATCTCGTCGAGCGCGTCGTCCAGCGCCGCCGCCAGCTGCTGATGGATATCGGCCGGGTCGTCGCCCGAAACCAGGATGGGCCGATGCCCGTAGCCCTCCATCAGCGAGAGCAGCTCCGCCTCGGGGATGCGAGCCAGCACGGTGGGGTTGGCGATCTTGTAGCCGTTCAGGTGGAGGATCGGGAGCACCGCCCCGTCCGAGGCCGGGTCCACGAACTTGTTCGAATGCCAGCTGGCCGCCAGGGGGCCGGTTTCCGCCTCGCCGTCGCCGATGACGCAGGCCACCACCAGCCCCGGGTTGTCGAGGGCCGCACCGTAGGCGTGCGAGAGCGAGTAGCCGAGCTCGCCGCCCTCGTGGATCGAGCCGGGCGTCTCAGGCGCGACGTGCGACGGGATGCCGCCCGGGAAGCTGAACTGGCGGAAGAGCGCCCGCATCCCTTCCTCGTCCCGCGTGATGGCGGGGTAGACCTCCGTGTAGGTGCCATCCAGGTAGGCGGCGGCCACCAGCCCCGGGCCGCCATGACCGGGGCCGGTGATGTAGATCACGTCGAGGTCGCGCCGCTCGATCTGGCGGTTGAGGTGCGCGTAGAGGATCGTGAGGCCGGGCACCGTGCCGAAGTGGCCGAGGAGGCGCGGCTTGACGTGCTCCGCACGCAGCGGCTCTCGCAGGAGCGGGTTGTCGAGCAGGTAGATCTGCCCAACCGAGAGGTAGTTGGCGGCGCGCCACCAGGCATCCAGGCGTTGGAGCTCATCGGCGTCGAGCGGGCCCTTGGCGGTCGCGCTGGTCGCTGCAGTCTGCGTCATGCCGGTATTGTCCCGCATCCTTTGCGCCACCCGGCCGCCGATGGCCGGCACCTGCGCCGGGCGTCAGGTGATGGCCGTCCCGAGCAGGGTCCCGATGGCGAAGGTGATGGCCGCCGCGGCGAGCCCGAAGCCCAGCTGCCGGGCGCCCGACAGGAGGGCACCCTGGCCGGTGACAATCGTGATGCCGGCACCGACGAGGAAGAGGGCCGACCCGGCGAGCGCTGCCGAGATGACGATCACGGTCACGCCCGAGCCGAAGAAGAAGGGAACGACCGGCACGATGGCGCCGGCCGCGAACAGCGCGAAGGACGTGCCGGCCGCGACCCAGGGGGAACCGCCCAGCTCCTCCGGATCGATGCCCAGCTCCTCGCGCGCCAGCGTGTCGAGCGCGACCGAGCGGTCCCCGCCCACCAGCCGCTCGGCCATCTGCGCGGCCTGGTCGGCGGGGAGTCCCTTCGCCTCGTAGATCAGGCGCAGCTCCTCCTGTTCCTCCTGCGGGAATGCCTCCAGCTCCTCCGCCTCGACCGCGATCTGGTTGGCGTACAGCTCACGCGCGCTCTGGACGCTCAGCCACTCGCCGAGCGCCATGGAGAGGGCGCCGGCCAGCAGACCGGCGAGGCCGGCAATCAGCGCCGCGCGACCGGTGGGATCAGCGCCGGCAACGCCCATCACCAGGCTGAAGTTGCTGACCAGGCCGTCGTTGGCGCCGAGGACGGCCGCACGCAGCGCGTTGCCGCCCACGGCGCGGTGCTTCCCCTCGAAGCGCGCCAGCGTGCCGCCCTCCACGCCCGCCGTCACCTGGCGAAGGAGCCGCGCGTGGGATCGCTCGTCGGCGGGCAGCGAGGTCCCGCTGGCCTCGGGCTGGTTGTCGTACATGCCGCGCCCGGCGCGCTCCTGGCCGGCGATGGTGCTCACGACGAGACCCGGGCCCAGCCGGCGGGCGAGCGCCACCAGGACGCGTGCGCGCCACGTCGGACGCGACCGCACCTGCTGTCCGGCGGACTCGAGCCGCTCGCGCCAGATGGCACCATGGCGCTCCTCGGCGGCAGCCATGCGCTGGTACAGCTCCGCCAGCCGCTCGTCGTTCGCGCCCTCGGCCATGGCCCGGTAGATGGCCACGCCGTCCACCTCGCCCTGCAGGTTCTCGCGCCATCGGCGCAGATCATCGGGCGACGGCGTGGGCGAGGCGGAGGGACGATCCTCGGGGTCGGTCATGTGGGTCGGTCTCGCTGCAATGCTCCGGCCGCCAGGGGGCGGGCGGTCCGCGTTCAATTATCCGCGTATGCCGTGCCGGCGAGGTCAGAGTGGCAGGCGCACGGTGAAGGTGGAA
>CAWEUD010000036.1:0-56714 GCA_963812115.1 uncultured Chloroflexia bacterium | reverse complement strand
TGGTGCTCGTCTGCGTCGGCACGCCGCTCCACCCCGATGGCAAGGCCGATCTCACCCAGGTCCAGAGCGCGTGCGCCTCTGTCGCCCAGCACGCGCCGGATGCCGATGTCGTCGTGCGAAGTACCTTGCCGCTCGGCGAGACCAGCCAGGTTGCCGTCTGGCTGAAACGGCCAGCGGCGGACACGATAATCACCAACCCGGAGTTTCTGCGACAGGGAGCGGCCGTCCACGACTTCCTCAACCCGACCAGGATCGTTGTGGGGACGCCCGACGGCTCGACCACGCCGGCAGCGGAACGCCTCTTCGCGCTCTACGCATCCATCGATGCGCCCGTGCTCGTGACCGACTTCAACTCCGCGGAGATGATCAAGAATGCGGCGAATGCGTTCCTCGCAACGAAGCTGAGCTTCGTGAACGAGATCGCGGACCTGTGCGAGGCATACGACGCCGACGTCGCCGCGGTGGTGGAGGGCATCGGCTTTGACCCACGAATCGGGCGGAGCTACCTGAACCCGGGAATCGGCTTCGGCGGGTCCTGCCTTCCGAAAGAGCTGGCAAACATGGTCCGCCTCGGGCGGCAGCGCGGCGTCGCCACTCCGCTGCTCGCCGGAGCCGGCGAGACGAACGAGGCGCGGGCAACGCGAGCCGTGGATCGCATCGAGGCGCTCGTTGGTGAGGTCAGCGGGTGCCGGGTCGCACTTCTTGGGCTGTCGTTCAAGCCGGGAACGGACGACCTCAGGTACTCGCCTTCACTGGCGATCGCGGCAGTCCTTCACGATCGCGGGGCGAGCGTTGTCGCTCACGACCCGGCGGTGCCCTCCGAAGCCACGGCCGCCATCGAGGTGCTGACGAGGGTGGCCGATGCGCATTCGGCCGTTGCTGGCGCAGACCTGGTTGTGATCGGCACCGAGTGGCCGGAGTACGCAGAACTCGACTGGCAGGTCTTGGCCGGCAGTGTGCGCCGACCTGTCGTTTTCGACGGCCGTAACGCCCTGGACCGAGATCGTGTAGCGGACGCGGGCTGGCGAGTGATCCGGGTTGGCCGCTCCTCATCGTGACAGCAGGCGCGATTGAGCACCAACTGCCCCCGCCCGATCATCAACCGCGGGTGACGGTGGTGATCCCGACTCGTGGGCGGCCGACACTGCTACGGCGGGCAATAGACAGCGTGCTCACACAGTCATTCACCGACCTGGAACTCGTCGTGGTGGTAGACGGCCCGGACGCCGAGACAGAAGCAATGCTGGCGTCGGAAGACGACACGCGGCTGCGCGTGCATGTCAACCCTGCACCTCGGGGAGGCGGGGCGGCAAGGAACGAAGGCGTGCGCCTTGGCAGGGGTGAGCTGGTTGCGCTGCTTGATGACGACGATACGTGGCTACCCGACAAGCTCGCCGCCCAGCTCGAGTCGCTGCCGGCCTCTGACGGCGTCAGCTTCACGCGATTGATCGCGCGTGCACCGCACGGAGACTATGTGTGGCCGAGGCGTTCGCCCGGCGTCGGCGAGCACATCAGCGAGTACCTCTTCGTGCGCCGGTCGCTTTTCGCCGGAGAGGGCGGCATTCAGACATCTACCATCTTGGCGCCGCGCGACCTGTTCGAACGTCACCCATTCGACGAGACTCTCCGCAGGCTGCAGGACACCGACTGGCTTCTGCGCGTGGTCGCTCAGGGAGCAGCGCTCTTCTTTTGTCCGGAGCCGCTCACGGTCTGGCACGTCGAAGAGGAGCGCCCAAGCATCACCGCGGCCCGCCATCGTGACTGGCGGCTCCTCTACGGCTGGATACGCCAGCGACGAGCCCTTGTCACGCCCCGCGCGTATGCCGCATTTCTGCTCGTCAGGGGCGGAACCGCAACATCGGCATCCCATGACGTGCCTGGCGCGTGGATGATGCTGCGCGAGGCGGCTCTACACGGGAAGCCTGCGCCCGTGGACTTCTTCCTGTTCTTCACGCGCTGGCTCGTACCGACAGGCGTCAGGCAGCGGCTGCGATCCCGGTTCTCCCCGGGAAAGCGTCGCTCGGGTTCCCTGCCGGCGGCCTAGCTCTCTGGCCGTTCGGGTTCTTTGGGACGCGTCGCGCTATTCGCGGCGGCCACAATCCCGACGAGCACGGCGAGGAGCGTCCCCGTTGCCGGGACGGTAAACAGGTTGTTAACCATGCCCTGGGCAAGGAAGGCCAGGCTGGCGAGGCCCGCGGCAGCAATCAGTGGGTAGCGGCGGCGCAGGAAGAACGCGTGCAATGCCGCGAGCGCAATTACAACGTTGATGGCCAATGTGCTAAGCGCGCCAACCACTCCCGTCTCCGCTCCTGCAAGGAGGATGGTGTTGTGCGCCGACTCCGTCGCCTTCCCGTACGGCGTGTACACGTAACGCTCCGGGTCGCTTCTCATCACGTCGACCATATGGCCGATGCCGACGCCGAGGAATGGGTGGTCCACAGTGATCTGGAACGCCGCGTACCACAGTGCCAAGCGGTCGCTCGGATCCCCGAAGCGGTCGATGATTCCGCCCCCTTCACCTGGCGTGGCGGTGGGCGTGGGCGATGGCGTGAGCGGGGACTCTCCCGGAGCTGGTGAGCCAACGACCGATGCATTCGGGCTCGGCGTGGGGGTTCCGATGGGCGCGCACGCGTAGGCTGAAACCACGGTGAGAACCAGAATCAGAACCCCGGCTGCGACTGCTGCGACCCGGAATCTCAGGTAGTAGAGAAGCAGCAGGCTGCCCGCCAGAAGCCCCAGGAGTATCGACGCCCGCGTGAACGTAAAGACGAGAGCGGCGCCTTGGACGGCCGCGGCGGCAGCCCAGGCGTAGCGCGCCCGGCCAGTCGCGGCGATCGCGACGCCGAGGGTCACCGGAATCGAGACGATGAAAACCGCGCCGATGTGGTTGGCGGAAAGGCCCAGCGTCCCGGTAACACGAAGGTCGCAACCCGCGAGGCTCTCGTACCACTTTCCCTCGCGAATTCCGACACCGGGAACCCCTATTACGAACATCGCCAGGCTGAAGAGGCCCTCGAAGGTGCCGATCGCGGAAAAGGCCTTGCCCAACCACGCGCGGCGAGCGGCCTCGCCGACTGCCTGCGCGACGTACACGACGACCGCAACAAGGAACAGGGGGCGCAGGACGGCCGCAGCCATGGTCGTCAGCGCACCCAGTACCGTCGGCTCGTGCACGATGGTTGATGCAGCTCGCATGGCGATGGCAATGGCTACCGCGACGAGACCAGCGCGCCAGAGCCAGCTGCTACTGATTCTCGGCCTTGGCACCGTGGGCAGCAGCAACGCCAGTCCCAGCAGCGGCAGCAGGTCGTCTGTCGACAGCCTGCTGATCACCTCCAGGTGGGGGACGAGCGGTGCCGCGACCAGCAACGCTAGCGGGCCGGCGGCGGCCCAGCCGCGCCAGCGCGACACGAGGTGGCTGACGAGCCAGCCTGCGGCCACGATGCCGGCAGCCAGGAGCAGACGCAGAACGAGATCGGTCACTCGCGCATTCCGCTGGAGCCGATCGAAGGGCGGCCTACGAGGGCTCGGTATCTCTCAAGCCTGGCAATAGCGACGGCATCGATATCGTGTGCCTCGGCTCTCTGCCGCGCTGCTTCTCGGATACGCGTCAACTCCTCGCCGTCAGCGCGGAGGAGCTCGAGCACATACGCGATGCGCGTCGTCAGAGCGGCGGGGTTTCCGGGAGCCACCAGGAATCCATTTACACCGTCATCAACCGTCTCGGCGAGACCGCCGGTGGCGGACGCGATTACCACCGCGCCCGCCGCCATTGCCTCCAACGCGACCAAGCCGAGTGCCTCCCCGAACGCTGATGGCACCACCACCGCCGCCGTTGATGCCATCGCGCGAGCGACCTCGTAATGCTCGACACCGCCGTCAAATCGCACGTCGAGTCCCAGCCGACCCGCCTCTGCTTCCAGCGACGCACGATCCGGGCCATCGCCGATGATGCGCAACGACACGGGCCCGTCGAGCTGCGACACCGCCTCGAGGAGGACGTCCACGCCCTTCTGGGGGTCGAGGCGACCGACGAACATGACCTGTCGGGAGTCGCGAACCGCGTCAGGAATCGGACGGAAGGCGGCGATGTCGATCCCCGGGCTCCAAACGACGACCTTTCCCGGCGCCGCTCCGTAGCCAGCGAGCAGGCTCTGCTCGCTGTAGCGGCTGTTGACAGCGATGAGGTCGGCGCGAGCGAACACGAACCGGGCCAGGCGGTGATGCGCGCGCGTGCGCCTCCCTACCTCGTGGACATCGGCACCATGGACATAGAGCACGAGCTTTGCGCGAACGAGCCGCGCCAGCGGCCAGGCAATGACGCCCGTCGGATAGGCGATGTGCGCCTCCACGACCTGGGGCGGTCGACGGCGGAGCACCGACCAGAGAACCGCGCGCACGGCCTCGGCGAAGAGGCGGAGGTACTTCCGTCCGATCCGCGTGTGGACGCCAACGCCGCGGATGGCGACCAGCTCCACGTCGGCGCCTGCGTATCGCAGCGCATCCACGTGGGAGCGCATGAAGGTGCCGAAGGTCGGCTGCTTCCGATCGGGGAACAGGTTGCTGATGACGAGAATCCGCACCTTCGTCCTGTCTGCTTCGGCTCGGTCGGTCGGCCTAGGGTAACAAGCCGCCGCTTCGCGCCGTGGCGCTAACGGGGGACGCCGCCACGGCTACTCTGGGACCGATGAACCGCGACCTCCCCGCGTCCACTCCACTCCACCAGACGGCGGTCGAGCGGTTCGCGTCGCGAACCGTGCGAGGCTTCAGGACCTTCGCGCCGCCGAGCGAACCGGCGTTGGTGGAGCTGGCCGGATCGGCGGACGGGCTACTGGTGGCGGTCAATGCGGAGAAGTTCGCGCGCGCGGACGCGCGCCTTAAGGATATCGCGAACCGCAACCTCGCCTACCCCGACGGGATGGGCGCAGTCCTGGCGCTCCGTCGGCTCGGCGTCAAAGCGCCCCGCATCGCCGGCGCCGACCTGTGGAAAGGGATCGTGGCCACCTACGCCGGGAAGCGGCGCTTCTACCTCATGGGCGCCGCTCCCGAGGTGATCAACCAGGTTGCGACGCGCCTTCGCGAGCAGCACCCAGGCCTGGACCTGCGGCAGCGTGACGGCTATCTGCAGCCGGGGGACGTGGAGCGGCTGTACGATGAGTTCGCGTCGTTCCGGCCGGAGATCGTGCTGGTCGGAATGGGATCGCCGCGCCAGGAGATCCTGATGGACAAGCTCTTCGCGGCCCATCCGGCGCTCTACATGGGGCTGGGAGGGAGCTTCGACGTGTTCGTTGGCCGCAAGCCGCGCGCGCCGAGAGCCGTGCAAGCGATCGGGCTGGAGTGGGCGTACCAGTTCGTGCGCGAGCCGCGCAGACTGCGTCGGCTGCCGGCCTACCTGAAGTTCGGCGCGCTGTTGGCCCTGGGACGCATCCGATGAATGACGGACCCACGGTTGCCGTCATCGGGCTGGGCTACATCGGCCTGCCGACCGCGGCCGTCCTCGCACACCGGGGCTGGCAGGTCGAGGGCGTGGACGTCAACCCGGACGTGGTCGAGACCGTCAACCAGGGCGAGGTGCACATCTCGGAGCCCGACCTTGACGCCATGGTCCGCTCGGCGGTCGAGTCCGGCCGATTCCAGGCCCACACTGCACCCGTGCCGGCCGACGTGCACATGATCTGCGTGCCCACTCCCTTCCATCCAGACACCGAGCCACCGCAGCCGAACGTGGAGTACGTCCGGGCGGCGGCGCTGGCGATCGCGGGGGTGCTGGCGCCCGGGAACCTGGTGGTGATCGAGTCAACCTGCCCGGTGGGCACCACCGAGCTCATCAGGGACGAGCTGCGGGCCGCCGGCGCGCCGGTCGGCGAGATCAGCGTGGCGTATTGCCCCGAGCGCGTCCTCCCGGGCCGAATCCTCGCCGAGCTGATCACCAACGACCGCGTGGTCGGCGGCGTGGACGTCGCCTCCTCCGACGCCGCCGAGCGCTTCTACGCCAGCTTCGTGGAGGGCGCCATCCTGACCACAGACAGCCGAACTGCGGAGATGGTGAAGCTGGTGGAGAACAGCTTCCGCGACGTGAACATCGCCTTCGCCAACGAGGTGTCGATGCTGTGCTCCGAGGATGGGATCGATGCGTGGGAGCTCATTCGCCTCGCCAATCGCCATCCGCGGGTGAACATCCTGCAGCCGGGGCCGGGGGTGGGTGGCCACTGCATCGCCGTGGATCCGTGGTTCATCGTGGCCGATCGCCCCGAGCTGGCGCGCCTCATCCGCACCGCGCGAGAGGTGAACGTCGCGAAGACGGACTGGGTCGTGGAGCAGGTCATGCGGGCAGCCGACGAGCTGGGACTCGACCGACCCGCACGGGTGGCATGCCTGGGGCTGGCGTACAAGCCCAACATCGATGACCTGCGCGAGTCGCCGGCCCTGGACGTGGCGCGGCGGCTGGCCGCGGCGGGCATGCAGGTCCTCGCCTGCGAGCCGAACGTCACGAGCCATCCGGAGTTCGAGTTGCTGGATCCGCGAACCGCCGTCGAGCGGGCCGATCTCGTCGCGCTCCTGGTGGCGCACCGCGAGTTCGCCGCGCTCGAGCTGACCGGCACCCCGGTGCTCGACTTCTGCGGCGCGCTGCCGGCAGCCGCGATCCCACCCCGCGAGGCCGTGGGGCGAGGCGCGGCGGCTGGATGACGAAGCGACCGAGCATCGGCGTCCTGTTCGGGACCCGGCCGGAGGCGATCAAGCTGGCGCCGGTCATCCTGGAGCTCAAGGCGCGGGGCGTGGCGACGACCGTCATCACCACCGGCCAGCACCGGGAGATGATCCCCCAGGTCACGCGGCTGTTCGGCATCAGCCCCGACCATGACCTGCGCCTCATGCGCCACGGCGCGGGGCTGGATCACATCCTGGGTCAGGCGCTGACCGGGGTCGGCGATCTTCTGCGCAGGCTCAAGCCGAGTGCGCTGGTGGTCCAGGGCGACACCACCAGCACGTTGGCCGCGGCCCTTGCCGCCTTCCACGCCGGCATCCCGGTCGCCCACGTCGAGGCCGGGCTGCGCTCCGGCAGCATGGAGCTGCCCTTCCCCGAGGAGATGAACCGGCGCGTGGTGAGCGTGGTGGCGCGTTGGCACTTCGCCCCGACCAAGGGAGCGGCCGAGAACCTGCGATCGGAGGGCGTGACAAGCGGCATCGAAGTCACGGGCAACACGGTGGTGGACGCCGTGCAGCACATCCTGGCCCACGCGTCCCCCGCCGATGGCCCGGTCGTCGCGACGGCCCCCTACATCCTTGCCACGGCCCACCGCCGAGAGTCGTGGGGAGAGCCGATTGAGCGCATCGCCCTGGCCATGCGCGACATCCTGGATCGCCGTCCCGATCTTTCGCTGGTGTTCGCGGCGCACCCGAACCCCGCCGCGAGAACGCCGGTGAACGCGGTCCTCGGCGGCCGGCCGCGGGTCCAGGTGGTGGATGCCGTCGACTACGCGACCTTCCTGAACCTCCTGCAGGGTGCGGCGCTCGCCATCAGCGACTCCGGGGGCATCCAGGAGGAGGGACCCACGCTGGGCATCCCCGTCCTGGTGACGCGCGAAGTCACCGAACGTCCCGAAGGCGTGGATGCGGGGGCCGTGGTGCTGGTGGGCACGGACCGCGAGCGGATCGTTGACGAGGCGCTGCGCGTGCTCGATGACCCCGGCGTGCGGAAGGAGATGGCAAACTGCGGCCGCTCCGTCTACGGCGATGGGCACGCTGCCGAGCGGATCGTGGATCGCCTCCTGCAGGCCCTTGGCGGAGGGCTCTCCCCGGGGAAGGCTCCCTCGTCATGACATTCGTCCCAACTGCCGACGGGAGATACTGGGCACAGGGAGACAGCGAATCGCGAGCGGGCTACGCGGTGGCCGTGATGTTCATCCTGGCCGTGATCGGCGCATGGTGGGCCTTCGGCAACTTCGAGACCGCGTCGCAGGCCGCGGCGGAGAGCGCCGCAGCTGCCTCCTCGCCGACGGCCGTGCCCACCCCGGCAGAACTCCCGCAGGAGCTTGCCGTGGGTACCGCCGTGGCGGTGAGCGACCAGGTCGAGGAGGCCCAGTTCCACTTCGAGCGAGGCGACACCGTCGCCTTCTCGGCGTGGCTCGGTCAGCCGGCAGACGTGGAGGAGGTACAGGTCGCGCTGCTGCGGCTCGATCCGTCCGGCTTCGCACCAACGGGGGATGCGCAACCATTCCCGGTTGACCCCAACGCCCTGGCCATCAACGGCACCATGCCGGCCAGCGCGGTGCTGGATGGCGCAGGCCCCGGAACCTACCTGCTCGACGTGAAGTTCCCCACCGGCGACCAGATCGGGTACGCGGCGTTCCAGGTGGAGGTGAGTGAGCCCGAGTCGGTCGACTACTTCGTGGGCGGCGCGCAGCAGGTGCTGATCGCGGCGGGGAGCCACACCGGAGTGCAGTTGGACGCCGACGGCAACGTGACGCAACAGAAGGAGGCGCCGCTGGGCCATGGCTCGTCGGCGCCGTCCACGTTCCGGGCCGTCTTCGGCGGTCAGCCGTACCTGTTCATCAGCGAAGGACTCTGGGCCGGGTTCTTCCTCCCGGAATCGGAGACCGTCTCGCGGGCGCCGCAGTAGGCGACAAGAATCAGACGATCGAGGCGAGCCCGGAGCGCAGGTCCAATTGCGGCGCCCACCGCAGGTCCGCCGCGATCTTCCCGATGGCCAGCCGCGAGCTGTGCAGCTCGCCGGCTCGCTCGGGCGCGTGCTCGACCGGAGCCGCTCCTCCCGACTCCTCGAGCATGAGCTCCACCAGTCGGTTGACCGATGTGGCGACGCCGGTGCCCACGTTCCACGTGCCGTCGCGGTCGCTGTCCAGCATCGCGAGGATGGCCCTGACCACGTCGTGGACGTGCAGGAAGTCGCGGCGCTGCTCCCCGTCGCCGAAGATCGTGAGCGCCCCTCCGGCCCGCAGCCGCTCCGCGAAGATGGCCACCACGCCCCCCTCCAGGCCCGTGCGCTGCCCCGGCCCGTAGACGTTCGCCAGCCGCGCGTTGGCATGGGAAAGGCCACTGACGGCCACGTAACCCTCCGCCGCCAGCTTGTGGATCGCGTAGTAGGAGGCCGGCCGTGGCGCAGTTGCTTCGTCCGCGCCGTCCGACTCGCCGTAGACCGCGCCGCCTGACGACAGGAAGACGAAACGCTGCACCCCCGCCTCGCGGGCGCCGGCCAGGACGTGCTGCGTCCCAACGACGTTGATCGCCCGGTCATGGGCGGGATCGGCCATGGAGGCGACCACGCTGACCTGCGCGGCCGCGTGGATCACCGCGTCGGGGTGGGCGTCGCCAATGGCCGCCACGGTATCGGGCGAGCTGATGTCGGCGCGGACCAGTCGCGCGCCGGCGGGCACGCCATCATCCGTGCCCTGCGACAGGTCATCCAGCACCGTCACGGCGTCGCCGCGCTCCAGGAGGGCGCGCCCGATGTGCGAGCCGATGAATCCGGCCCCACCGGTGACCAGCACGTGTACCATCCGCGCATTCTGCGGCAAGCCGGGCGGATGCGCCCGCGCGACCGCGCTCACGAATTGCCGCATACTCCCGGCATGGTGGTCAAGGACCAGGGATCCCCGGCGCTGATCGAGGTCACGGTGGAGATCCCCTCGGGCAGCCGCAACAAGTACGAGTACGACCACGAGCGCCGGCGCTTCGTCCTGGATCGCGTGCTGTACTCGAGCGTCCACTACCCGTGCGACTACGGCTTCATCGAGGGCAGCCTGGCCGATGACGGCGACCCGCTGGACGTCCTGGTGGTGATCAGCGAGCCCACCTTTCCGGGCTGCGTGGTGCGTGCCCGGCCCATCGGCGTGCTGGACATGAAGGACGACAAGGGCCACGACTACAAGATCCTGGCGGTCGCCCACGACGACCCGCGCTGGGACGAGGCCGATGCCCTGGAGGATGTGTCGCCGCATCGGCTCCGGGAGATAGAGAACTTCTTCGAGACCTACAAGGCCCTCGAAGGACGCGAGACCGATGTCTCCGGCTGGCTCGGGGTGGACGATGCGTGGCGGATCATCCAGCGGGCGATGGACGCGACGGCAGCGGAGCGCAGCGAGGCGGAGTCGGGGACCTGGCGCTAGCCCATGGGTGCCCAGCTTCCGCGGCCGCGACTGCTCATGTACGTCATGTTCGACGCCTCGGTTGCGAGCAACGCGCCCCGCGTTCGCGTGCAGATGCTGTCGAGCGCGCTCGCCAGGCAGGTCGAGCTGCGGGTCGTCTCAGGGTCGCGCTTCGCCCGGCTGGGTGCGGCGCTGAAGGCGGCCTTCGGTCGCGACCTGCGCTCCGCCGACGGCGTCTACGTCGAGACGATCACCACGTCGGCCATGCCCTGGGACCTCATCTTCCTCGTCGCTGCCCGCCTGCAGGGCAAGCCGGTGGGCATCTACTTCCGGGACGCCTACCAGCTCTTTCGTGACCTCTACCCCCTCCGCGGCTGGCGCTCGCGCCTCTCCGACGCCGCCTGGCGGCTGTCGAACGCGCTGCTGCGGCGTCTGGCCACTGTCAGGTTCGCACCGACGCGGGGCCTTGCCTCGGTCCTGCACCTGCGCGATGCCGTGCTCCTTCCACCCGGGACCGATCCATCCGCGCCGGATCTCGGCGTGGGCGATGGGCCGGTCGTCGGCTACGTCGGCGCGCTCAACCCCGCCGACGGCTTCGACCGCCTCCTGCATGCCGTAGAGCTGGTGCGTGCGTCAGTGCCCGACGTGCGGCTGCTGGCCGTGGGTCCCGCTCCGTCCCCTGGCCCGCAACTGCCCTCGTACGTATCGGTGCGCTCCGCGACGCGCGACCAGCTCCCCGCCCTGCTGGCGCCAGTCCGCGTCTGCGTCATCCCGCGACCCATCAATCCCTACTCGGACCTCGCCAGCCCCGTGAAGCTGACCGACTACCTCGCCTTTGGCAAGCCGATCCTGACCACCGCGACGCGCGAGACGAGGCTGGCGGTGGAGCCGCACGGTGCCGCGCTGGTGGTCGCCGACTCGCCGCGCGCCATCGCCGACGGGCTGCTCCGCATCCTGACCGACGACGAACTGGCTCGAGACCTGGCGCGCCGGGCACGCGCGCTCGCCGAGTCGCCGGAGATGAGCTGGGACGCCCGGGCGACCACGCTGCTGTCGGCCGTGATGAGGGAGAGGGCCGCATGAGACGGCTTGATGCCCGCTCGCTGGTGGGGATCGGCATGGCCGTGCTCGCCGCGCTCGTCATCATCATCGGCCAGTACCGGCCGGTGGAGCAGAGCATGCTGCTGGGCGTGACGGTGGCGCTCATGTCCGCCGCTGTCGCCATGTGGGTCTCGTACCTCGCCGTCGTCTCGCCGTGGTGGGGGCTTCTCGCGTACCTCGCGCTGCACCCGGTCATCAACCTCGCCCGGGCGCAGGTCTGGATCGGCTGGGTCCAGGTCATCGCCGCCACGCCGGTTGTGATCGCGCTGCTCATCGGCGCCGGCTGGGGCCTGTGGCGTTCACGAACCCAGCCGGCCGATGCACACGGCGTAGGCAGTGCGACGTGGGGCCTGCTGGGCGGCGCTGCCCTCCTGGCCATCGCCTCGACCCTCGCCTCTCCGCTCTCGGTGGACGGCGTCAACGTCACGATTCACGGGGCGCTGGTGCCGCTCGCGATGCTCGGTTGTGTCCTCGCCCTCAGGCCGGACGCCAGACGAGCGTTGCAGGCGGTGACCGCGCTGGCTGGTGGTGTAGCCGTCGCCTCCCTGCTGAACCTGACCTGGCTTGCGTATGGGCTGTCCGACGTCTACTTCTACGAGCGGCGCATGTTCTTTGCTCGGCTCACCTACTTCAACGTGGGGATCTTCGGCGAGATGCTGGTCCTCGGCCTGCCCCTGCTGGCGATCCCGCTCCTGATCCGGGAGCGGATGGGGTGGCCGCGGTGGGTGACGCCGGTGACCTGGGCAGCCATCGCGACGGTGCTGCTGGCCCTGTTCTTCACCTACACCAAGAGCGCCTGGCTGACGGCCGCCCTGGGCGCGACGCTGGTCATCATGCTGCTGGTCCGCGGCTGGGGTCGAAAGGCGCTGCTCCTGGCAGCGACCTACGCGCTGCTGGCCGTCGTGGTCCCTTACCCCCAGCCGGTCCTCGAGCGTATCGCGCCGGACCTGGCGGCGGACTACCGCGCCTTCGTCGTCTCACTGCAGAGCGAGCAGCGGGTTGAGTCGTGGGATCCCGAGACGAAGGAGGGCTCCGGATCTGTTGGCATCCGCTGGTTGGCCATCGGCGCGTCCGCGGATCTCATCGCGGAGCACCCTCTGCTCGGCGTGGGTCCAGCCCGCTACGGCACGGAGTTCAGCAGCATACGGCCGGACGCGAGTGTTCCTCACCTCTCCTCCGCGCACAACTTCCTGGCCAATCTCGCGGTGGAATATGGCGTCCCCCTGGCGCTGATCGTCGCCTTCGGGCTGGCGGTGGCCATGCTGCCCGGACTACTGGCGCTACTCGATCCAGACCCCACGCGCCGGGTTGCTGCAGTGATGGTCTCTATCTCACTCACCTGCTTCTTGCTGGTCGCGACGCTGTTCGGCAACGACCTGTATCGGCCCTTCCGGACCATGGGCTCGGACGTGGTGATCGTGGCCGTCCTGGTGGGGCTGGGACTGTCGCTGCGGACCTATCCCCGCGAGTTCGTGCTTCCCTCCCTCCGGCGTCAGGCCGCCGACTGAGCCCTCCGCAGAACGTCGCGCAGGCGCTGGAAGAGCCGGCTCACCTCCGCACCGCCGGGGAGGAGGAAGGCACGCATCCGCGTGCCGGCCAGGCGGCTGGCCACCCACGACATCATCAGGGCGTGCGCGCTGTACGAGATCAACGAACTGAGCGCCGCGCCGGTGATCCCGTAGCGGGGAATGAGGACCAGGTTCAGCAGAACGTTCGCGACCAGCGCGACCACCGCGATCATGCCCACCGGCAGGGGCCGCCCGAGGCCGGAGACGTAGCCCGAGACAACCTTGGAGACGCTGAGCGCGATGGTGCCGGGTACGAGTACCAGGAACGGCTGGATGCTCCCCTCGAAGTTGGGCAGGATGACCAGCACGGCCACGATGGCGGTGGGAATCAGCGCAACGGCGGCCAGCATGGTCACCAGCAGCGAGAAGCGACTCATGGAGGGGGCGATGCGGTCAGCCTCCTCTCTCTGGGAGCCGGCCACTCGCGGGTAGAGGATCGTTGAGATGGCGTCCGGCACGTGGAAGACGATCTCGGCCAGGCTGACCGCCAGCGTGTAGAGGCCGATCTGCGCTGCGTCCCCCACGAGCAGGCCCAGCAGGAACAGGTCCGAGCGGTAGCTCAGGAAGGTGGAGATGCTGGCGGGATAGAGGCGGATGCCGTAGCCCAGCAGCTCTCGTGGCGACGTGGCGGCGCGTTCAACGCTCGCCGAGGACTCGCGTGCGGCCTGGCCGAAGACCGTCCATGCCACGGCGACCGCCGCCGCACCCGTGACCAGCAGGTACCCCAGCAGGGCGCCGCCGACCCCCATGTCCGCCACGCCCACCAGCAGGACCACCATCAGCAGCGAACCGATGGACTGGGCGGCAAGGATCAGGCTGTAGCGCTTCACCAGCTGGCGGCCCCAGAGCATGGAGCCGAACAGGGAGGCCCCCAGCTGGATCGGCAGGGCGATGAGGGCCAGACGCAGCAGGTCCGGCGGCGCCGCCTGGAAGACGCTGCCCTCCAGCAGCGGCAGCGCAAGCAGGGTGGCCGGCACCAGGATGGCGGTCAGCACCAGGGTGGCACCGGTCGCCACGCGCATCAGGGAGGCCAGCGACCGGCCGCTTCCCGCGTAGTAGGTCACGGCCGAGGGGAGGCCAAACTGGGCCAGCGCGAAGAGCGTGGAGGGCAGCAGCAGGAGCAGCGAGTACGCGCCGCGGCCGTCGGGACCCAGCAGGCGGGCCAGCAGGAAGGCGACGGTGATGGTGGATCCGAACTGCAGCACTCTCGTTGCGAAGACGCCGGCCACGCGCCGTGCGAAAGGTGCCACCGCGGTCACGGCCTGCCTCCCCTCGCCACCTGGCGGTACCACGCCTCCACCATCTCCATGTTTCGCTGCCGGGACGCTCGCTCGGCCACCACCTGCCGCAGCCGATGCGCCAGCGTCGTCCGCTCCGCCTCCGGCATGTCGAGCACGCGCTGCAGCGCTTCGCGGGTGGCGCCCACGTCGCCGACCGGCACCAGCAGCTCCGGTTCGACCTCTCCCAGCCAGTCGCGGACGCCCGGCAGGTTCACCGCCACGACCGGGCGCTCCGATGCCATCGCCTCCAGCACCGTGACCGGCACGCCGTCGCTCTCCGGCACGGACACCACGACCTCCGCGGCGCGATACAGCGCAGCGATCTCCTCCCCCGCCTCCGGCAGGATCCGCACGCGGGAGCCGATGCCAAGCTCCGACACGAGGGCCTCGATCCGCGAGCGGTAGGCGGCGTCCTCGTTCATGGCGAGCATGACCAAGGTGGTGTCCGGCGGCAGGCCGGCGAATGCCTCGACCACGACTCATGCCGGTAGAGCGGCGCAACGCCCGTGGCGAGAGGATGATCCGGCCGCTCGACAAGCCCAGGCCTGCGCGCGCGTCCTCGTCCGCGGGGGCTTGCGGGCCGAAACGCCCCAGGTCCACGCCGAACTGGACGCGCCGCACGGAACCTGGCCCGGCGCCCATGCGGACGGCGGCCTCGGCCAGGGCGTCCGAGGCGGCGGTGACGACCGCAGCGCGGCGAAGCGCCAGCCGCGTCGCCAGCCGCCCGAAGCGGGTCATGCGACCTGTCACGAGCACGTCGGAGCCCCACACCGTGACGAAGTAGGGCCGGGCTCCGGAGAGCCACGCGTACCAGCCGAGCCGCCGCGCGAAGTGCGCGTGGACGACGTCCGGCCGCACCTCGCCAACGATATGCCGCAGGTCGCTGCGCGTCCGCATGACGGCGGCCGGGGTTATGGGTGACGGCAGTCGCCGGAAACGCTGACGCTGCATCGGGATTCAGCGCCTCCGGCGATCGCGACGTCGTCGGGTACCAGGAGGTGAACGGCGTGGCCTCGCTCCGCGAAGAAGGCCGCCCAGCGCCGGACGTGGATGCTGTTCGGGTCGGCAAGGTAGGCGATGCGGAGCTTACCGCTATCTCAGTCACCCAGCACCTCGCGGTAGAGCCCGATCACCCGCTCGGCCACAGCGGAGGTGCCGTGCTGCTCCCCGATCCAGCGCCGGGCCCGCGCCCCAGGCCGACGCGCGCCGCCTCGTCCTGGAGCATGGCCGCGATCCGCTCGGCTGTGGCCGCGGGCTCATCCGCCACCACCAGCGGCGGCGGCGTGTCATAGGCATCCGGGAAGCGCCAGGCAGCGGCCGTCGGGCACGCCAGCCGCCATGGCCTCCAGCTCGTAGTTGCCCAGCGCCCCAACCGCCATCTGGCCCATTGCCATCCGGTGGCGGGCGAAGAGCTGCGGCATCTGTCGGTGCGGCGCGAAGTTGATCACCTCGCACGCCGTCTCCAATGGCCTCCAACGCCCGCACCCGCTCCGTCCCCTGCTCGACCACCGTCATGCTCGTCTCGGGGCGAATGCGCCGCAGGTGCTGCAGGGTGGCGATCACCGCATCGGCCCCCTTAACGTGGTCGAAACGCACGCCCACGAACAGGTCGACCATGGGGCCGTCCGGCTCTGGCTGCGGGTGAACCGCAATTGGGTTGGGGACGAACACGGCGTCCGTACGGAACGCCTTGACCCATGGCTCCAGGTCCGGCGTCGCGTAGACGACGCGACGCGCGCGCCGCAGCCACGGCTGGACGGCCCTACCCCAGGCGCTCTGCGGCCGGATACCGCGGACGTCGGTTCCGTGGCAGTGCACCAGGAACGGGGCACGCGAAACCGGGCCCATCCAGCCCTGCCGCGCGTAGTGGACGTGCACGAGGTCCGCGTGCGCGCGCCGGGCGCGCAGCGCTGCCTGGACCAGGGCGGCCGCGCGAAGCGGCAACGCCCCAAGCTTCCACGGGTAACGCATCCATCGGCCGTGGCGGGCGGGGTCGATCAGCCTCGCGTCAACTCCGGCCTCGCGCAGCGCCGCGACGAGCACGGTGCCAGTGTTGGCCAGATCGTTCAGGTGGACGACGCGCAAGGGCTGTGCATCGCGCAAGTATGCCGACGCGGTCGCCCCGCCGGGGAGACGCCAGGGGGAGGGTATCATCGCCGGCGTGCCGGACGACGACAGAACGAGAGGACAGTGCCGCGGATCGTGCTGCTGACCAACGGCTCGACCCATGGCCAGGCGATCGCGCGGGCGCTCGCAGCGCGGGACCTGCCCATCACCGCCGTCCTCCTGGAACGGCCCGACCGCAGCGCTCTGCGTCGCCGCGCCGCGGCCGCCTCCGTCGCTATGGCGTCCGTTCGCTGCTCCGGGCCGTGGCGCGCCGCGCGCAGAGGCCGGCTGCGCGCCCGCGGGCTCGATCGAATCGTTCGACTGGAGGGCCGCCGCCCCTCGGGTGGTCACCGTGCCGGCACTGGACGGTCGTGCCGCCGCGGACGAGCTGCGTGGCCTTGCGCCGGACATCGCCATCCTCGGCGGAACGCCCATCCTGCCCGCGGCCATGCTCGAGATGCCCACCCTGGGCACCCTCAACGCCCATCCCGGCCTGCTTCCACGCTACCGCGGCGTGGACGTCGTCGCGTGGGCCGTCCTCAACGGCGACCCGGTCGGCGTCAGCGTGCACCTGGTGGACGCGGGTATCGACACCGGGCGCATCTGCCGCACGCGGGAGCTGCCAATTCACCGCGGCGACACGCTGGAGGAGGTCAAGCGCGCGTGCGGAGACCGCGTGCGCACGACCTCATGGCCGATGTGGTGGCCGACGCCGGTCGCCAGCCGCGGGATCGAGGCGCACGCCACCGAGGAGCGCTACCCGGTGCACCGGCGAATGGACGAGGCGCGCCTGCGCGAGGTACGACGACGGCTCTCGGCATCATGACGGCACCGGTCGTCCAGGTCGTCTCGCCCGATGCCCCGCCGGTCATCCGGCACGCCGTCCGGCTGCTGCTCGACGTCGATAGGCGCCAGGTCGCCCGATTCGAGCCGGAGCGCGCCGCGGCCCCGCGCCGCCTGCCTCCACTACGGCATCGCGCCGGCGAGGCCGCCTCGCGACTGCGTCCACGTGCCGCGCAGCGCGGACGACCGGCTCTGGAAGGAGCTCCTGGACGGCCGGTCGACGTCGGGGCGCTCGCACGGCCGCATTCCGTTCGACGTGTTCGCCGCGACGGCGGCGTTCGTGACCGACAAGCGGCGCCGTCGTCGACCGGCGCTGCGCGACCGCCACGCGCGCGTGCCGCATCGAGTCCAGCTTCCACGGCCGCCACGGCTACGCGAGCGTCGCCATCGTCAACCGCTACGCGGCGGTGCTCGAGGAGCTGCCTTCGAGCCGCCGGCCTCCGTCGAGCCACTGCCTCGCTGGCCTGACGGCAAGCGCTCCGCCATCGGCCTCTCGCACGACGTCGACCGGCCCGATAAGTACGCCGTCCTGCGCGCGTTGCGCGGTAACCCGGCGCTGTGGGGGCGCCGGCCAGACCTGGTGGCGCGTGGCGCTCGCGACCTGCTGCGCCGCTTGCGGGATCCGGCACCGAATGATTTCTGGCTGTTCGACGAAGTGATCGAGAGCGAGATGGCCCTCGGCTTCTCCTCCGCCTTCCTGTTCGCGGCCATGCCCAGCCAGGGCCGATACGGGTCACGCCACGATGTCCACTACGACATCGGGTGGGAGCGCTTCGATTCGCTCTTCTCGGCGCTCCGCGAGCGCAACGTGGAGATTGGGCTGCACGCCAGCTACAACGCGTACCGGCATGCGGAGCGGTTTGCCGCGAGCGGAGATCGGCTGGAGGCCCGCTCCGGCACGGAGGTGCGCGGCCTGCGCCATCACTACTGGCACACGGGGCCTGACGTCGCCGCCGCGCTGCGCGGCCACGAAGTCGGCCGGCTTTGCCTACGACTCGTCGCTGGCCTTCAACGACGGCCCGGGTTTCCGTCGCGGCATTGCCATGCCCTACCGACCCGTGGGACGCGGACCTCGGCCGGCCGCTGCGTGTCCTGCAGCTGCCGGTGCTCGCCATGGACAGCGCCGTCTTCGCAGGCGCCACCACCGCAGACGCCGCCGCCGCCGCCGAACGGCTGTGGTCCGCCATCGAGGAGGTGCGCACCGTTGGCGGGCTGGGTGTGCTGGACTGGCACGTCCGCGCTTCGTACCCGGGCAACCGCGAATACCGCGCATGGGCCCAGTGCTACCAAGCCACCCTGCAGCGACTCGCGGACGCGAGCGATGTCTGGGTCACCGACCTGCGCTCGCTGGAGGCGTGGTGGTCCGAGCGCGAGCGAGCGCTCGGCGCGGATCAGTAGGCTCCGCGTCCCCCGATGCACGGCGCCCACGGTACGAGCGGCGATGCCAAGGTCCATGCCGAACCCCCGTCGCGCGACGTATCTCGACATCGAAGTGCCAGCCGCTCTTCGAAGGTGCGGTCGGAGCGCCCGTTGACCTGCCACAGCCCGGTGAGCCCGGGCCGGACGCTCAGGATCCGGTCGCCTCGGCTCGTCCGTTCAGCTCCCCGGGAAGGTACGGCCGCGGCCCGACCAGGCTCATCTCGTCCGGTGAGCACGCTGAGCAGCTGCGGCAGCTCGTCAAGCGACGTGCGGCGCAGGAAGTTGCCCACTCGCGTGACGCGCGGGTCGTGTCGCAGCTTGCGATGGGTGCCGTACTCCAGGCGACGCTCCTCGTCAGCGGTGAGCATCTCCTCCAGGTGATGGTGGCTCCCGTCCTCGCATGGTGCGGAACTTGAGGACGGTGATCGGCTCGTCCGTATCGGCCGATGCGCTGGCATCGGTAGAGGACCGGCAGCCCGTCGAGTCGAGCCAGATGGCGAGGGCGATGGCGAGGAAGAAGGGTGACAGGAGGACCAGCAGGACGCGCCGACACCGACGATGTCGACAAGGCGCTTGCAGAACCAGTAGACGAGTTGGGCGAACGTGACGGTTCGCGCGGCTGTGGCTGCTCGCGGTGTCGTGGTCTGCTCCAAGACGGCCTCCCTGTTCCGTCGGGCGCGTTGGGCACGCGGAATCCTGCTCGCGGTGCCCTCGCGACCTTGCCGAAGTATACGGGGCCGTCAAATGCGCGGACAGGACCAGATGGTCATGGCCCCATTGGGGACCTCCGACTCAGAACGCCTCCAGGTAGCGCTCGACCTCCCAGGGGTGACCTGCATCCGGTAGTCGTCCCACTCCTCGGACTTGGCCTCCACGAACCGCTCGAAGACGTGCTCCCCCAGCGCCTCGGCGATGACCTTGTCGGCCTCGAGCTCGTCCAGCGCCTCGCGCAGGGTGCCCGGCAGCTGCCTGATCTTGCGGCTGGCGAGCTTCGCGGCGTCGAGGTGGTAGAGGTTCTCCTCCACCGGGTCGGGCGGCGTCAGCTTGCGCTCGATGCCGTCCAACCCCGCGGCGAGCATGGCGGCGAAGGCGAGGTACGGGTTCGACGACGGGATCGGGGCAGCGCAGCTCGATGCGCGTCGAGTTCATCTGCCCCTTGCTGATCTGCGGGATGCGGACCAGCGCGGATCGGTTGATCCGCGCCCAGCCGATGTAGACCGGCGCCTCGTAGCCGGGCACCAGCCGCTTGTAGCTGTTCACCAGCGGGGCCAGCACGGCGATCATCCCGCGCGCATGTTCCAGGATCCCGGCGATGTAGCTGCGCGCGGTCTCGGACAGCCCGTAGCGGTCCTTCTCGTCGGCGAAGGCGTTGCGGTTCTTCTTGATGTCCCACAGGCTCATGTGGGTGTGCATGCCGTTGCCGTTCATCCCGAAGAAAGGCTTGGGCATGAAGGTCGCGTACAGGCCCTGTCGCGCCGCCACCGCCTTGAGGGTGGTCTTGAAGGTGACGGCGTTGTCGGCGGTGCGCAGGGCATCGGCGTACTCGAAGTCGATCTCGTGCTGCCCGGTGGCGACCTCGTGGTGCGCCGTCTCGACCTTGATCCCGAAGGCCTCGAGGTCGTTCATCATCTCCTTGCGGACCTCGGTCCCCTGGTCCTCCGAGAGGTCGAAGTACCCGGCCGCATCGTGCGGCAGCGTCTCCACGTCTCCCTCGCTGCGGCGCAGCAGGAAGAACTCGAGCTCCGGGCCGGTGTTGAAGACGTAGCCCAGCTTCTGCGCGCGCTCGATCTGGCGGCGCAGGACCCAGCGCGGATCGCCGGGGAAGGGGTCGCCGTTCGGGGTGAAGACGTCGCAGATGACGCGCGCCGACCCGGTCGGAGACTGGCTGCCATCGGGCAGGATGCCGGGCTCCCAGGGGATCTCGGCGAAGGTCGACAGGTCGGGCACCAGGAACATGTCCGACTCCGCGATGCGCGCGAAGCCCTCGATGCTGCTGCCGTCGAACCACTTGCCGTGCTCGACCGCCTCCTCCAGCTGGTGCATCGGCACCTGGACCGACTTGACCTGGCCCACGATGTCGGTGAACTGCAGGCTGACGTAGCGCAGGTTGCGCTCCTCGGCCAGCTTCAGGGCGGCGTTGAGCTCCTTGGACGGCATGGGTGGACGGCTCCTGTTGGGGAGGGAGGATTGACATGTCGAGGCTAGCGAGCAGAGCCGCGGATTGGGAGCGCATGTTGGCGCGCGACGGCGCCCAGATGTTGTGCAGCTTGCACAATCACTCCCGGAAGCGGTGGAGCGCCCGGGGGATTTGATCAGCCACTTCCACCGCTGTCCATGGCGAGCGAGTGTGCGGTCGGCGGCACTCAGAAGTCATCGCGCGCATCCCCCGCCCGCCCGCGCTGCATGATCGCCAGCGCGTCCTCCGGGCGCCTCGGATCCAGCCCGGTCTGCGAGAACCCGCGCTTCAGCCGATACAGCACCGTGTTGCGGTGGACGCCCAGCGCGCGCGCGGCCGGCGCAACACGGCCGTTGAAGCGGGCGACGGCGAGCAGGGTGGCGTCCAGCGCGGCGCTGCCGGAGAGCGGCTCGTGCGACGCGAGCGGCGTTGCACGGCGCTGCGGTCGCGACACGGGCACCCCCGGCCGCCGCAGCAGGGCGCGCAGCGTGATCGTCAGGGCATCCAGCGCAGCGTGGTCCATGGCAGCCATGGGTACGTCGTCGAAGAGCCAGGCAGAGGCGTCGTCTCCGATCTGACCCTCCAGTACCCAGAGCCCGTCCAAGCGTCGCTCGATCGGTCGGCGGGAGCCGCTGCGGGCCGGGGAGAGCAGCCGCCGCTGCACGGCGCTGAACTGCACGGCAAGCGCTCGGCCGGCGGCGCGAGCGTGCAGCGCGCGCAGGGTGCCGCCTATCACCACCGCCGCGCCACGGTGCAGGCGCGTGGCGGCGAGGCCGGCGGGCGCGGCCGGGTCGGGCTCGGCCAAGGCAGCTTCTGCGAAGGCGAGCCGCAGCTCCAGCCTGGCGGCCGAGAGCGCAGCGGCTTCATCGCGCAGGTAGAGCTCGGCTCGCGCTCGCAGCGCGGCGGCGGCATCGGCGCTGGCCAGGACGGGCAGGGCGAAATCGACCTTCTCGAGCGCGGAGCCGGCGGTCTCCGCCAGAAGGATCGCGGCAGGTTCCAGATCTGCGGCCACGATCCCTGCCAGCAGCGCGTCAAGCGAGGTGGATCGCAGCAGCGTGGAGTCAGTGAGGAGGAGGTAGCCCTCCGGGAGCGCGGGGAGATGGGGTGGAGCGGCCCTCGTCCGCTCGATCCCCAGCGTGGGACGGCGCAACGCGGCGTCGTCTCCCGCAAGCAGCCGCGCGCGCGGATCAACCGCGCGCCACAGGTCCAGGACGCTGGGCACGCGCGCGGCGCCTCAGCCCCTGACGGCGGCCGTCAGGTCCGCGACGAGATCCTCCACGTCCTCCAGCCCCACCGAGACGCGGACCATGCCGGGGGTGAGCCCGGCGTCACGCAGCTCGTCATCGGGCAGCTGTCGATGGGACGACGAGGCCGGGTGGCTGCAGAGGGTCTCCACGCTGCCCAGGCTGGTGGCGTGGACCGCGACGCGAATCCGGTCCAGGAACCGTTCCCCCGCCGCACGGCCGCCCGCCAGGTCGATGCTCAGCATCCCTCCTGCCATCCCGCCGCGCAGCGTCCGCATGGCAAGCTCGTGCTGGGGGTGCGAAGCGAGTCCGGGATACAGGACGCGGGTCATGCCCGGCGTTCCCTCGAGCGCCGTCGCAACGGCCAGGGCGTTGGCCGAGTGGCGTTCCATGCGAAGGGCCAGCGTCTTGAGGCCGCGCAGCGCCAGGAATGCCTCGAAGGGAGCGGCGTTGCCGCCGGCGTTGATCACCACGTGGCGCACGGCCGCGATCCGGTCACCGCTCGACAGCACCGCGCCCCCGATGATGTCCGAGTGTCCTCCGATGTACTTGGTGGTCGAGTGCACGACATAGTCCGCGCCCGTGGCAATCGGGGTCGCGAGGTAGGGCGAGGCGAAGGTGTTGTCGACGGCAACCTGGATGCCGCGCTCGTGGGCGGCCGTGGCGATGGCACCGATGTCGGCCAGCGCGGTGGTCGGGTTGCTGATCGTCTCCAGCCACACCAACCGAACGTCGTCGGCCAGCGCCGACCTGACCGCCTCGAGGTCGCTGGTGTCGACGGCCCGCGTCTCGATACCGGAACGGTCCAGGATCGCCCTGGCGAGGCCGATGACGCCGCCGTAGACCGCGCGCGGGATGATCACCGCGTCTCCGCTGCGGGCGACAGACAGGACCACGCCGTGGATGGCGGCCATTCCGGAAGCCGTCACCAGGCCGGCCTCGGCCCCTTCCAGCTCGGCAAGCGCGCTCTCGAGCGCCGCATGCGTCGGGTTCGAGTAGCGGCTGTAGGAGTGGCCGGGTCGGGTGAACTCCAGCAGCTCGGCGAGCTCCTCGGCATCGGCCACCTCGAAGGTGCTCGTCTGGTAGATCGGCACGTTGACGGGCGGCTGTGGGGCCTCGGGAACGCGGCTGGCCACCTGGATGGCCCGTGTCGAAAAGCCCGGCATGACCGCCGGAGTCTAGCAGGGGGTCGCGACGGCCTAGGAGGCGGGCTCTTCGCTGGACGTGGCCTGCGCGTCGGGGCTTGCCAGCAGCTGCTCCCCGATTGCGCGGATGGCCTCCAGGTTCGGAACGAGGATGTAGCCTGCCGAAGAGTTCGGATCGGCGGTCATGTAGGTCGGCGGCTGCAGGACGATGCGCTGCAGCTCAGACATGTCGGCATCCTGGACGGCCTGCGCCAGCTCCGAGAGCCGATCGCTCGGCACATCTGTGGATATGGCGGTCTTGACCGCGTCCAGAAGCCCGGGCAGCGCCAGGACGAGGTTGCCCGCGGTCAGCTGCTCGCGAACCGCGGTCAGCAACTGCTGCTGGCGGTCGGCCCGCGTGAAGTCCGAGTCGCCCACGCCCTTGCGCGAGCGGACGAAGGCAAGCGCCATGTGCCCGTCCATGTGGTACGCACCGGGCTGCAGGAATAGGCCCTGCCGGTTTCCGAACTCGTCGCTGTAGGTCGGGTCGTTGATGGCCCGCTTCACCGTGATGTCCACTCCGCCGATGGCATCCACCGCATCCTTGAAGCCGAGCAGGTTGATGGCTCCGAAGTAGTGGATCCGGACTCCCAGCAGCTCGCCGATGGCAGCCTTGAGCGTCCCCACCCCGCCAAGCGGGAAGTCGCCCGGTCGTGCCGCCGCGAAGCTCATCAGCGAATTCAGCTTGGCGTTGTAGACGCGGCCGTCGGGGAGCGGTACACCGTAGAGGTCGCGCGGGATGGAGACCATCGCCGATCTCCTGCCGCGCGGGTCCAGCGAGACCACCAGCATGGTGTCGGTGAGGCTATGGTCGCGTCCCGGCCCGGAGTCGATGCCCACGAGGAGGACGTTTACGCGCTCACCGCGCGAGACGTGCGGCTGGTCCGACGGTATCGGCAGCGGACTCGCCCCTGGCAGTCCGCCGACGCCTCCGCGCGAGACACCCGAACCCTCCTGCGCGATGGCGTTGAGCGTGTCGATCGCCTTGATGGCGTAAAACGCGGGCAGCACGTGCATGCCGATGGTCACCACCACCAGCAGCCCGGTGACCCAGCCGGTCCACTCGTGAGCCGTGATCGGCGCTCGCTCGCCGTGTGCCTGGATGATGGCCAGCAGCCGCCAGCCCAGGAGGGCCAGGTCCAGGACGATGAGGCCGACCAGGAAGCCGCTGTCCAGCAGCCGCGAGATGACGCCGGTTCGCGCTGCGAAGGCGGCCAGCAGGCCGGTCGCCAGCAGCACGAGCATGGGCAGCGCCAGCATCCCCGCCAGCCGTCGCTGCCCGTTGTAGGCCTGGCCCAGTCCCGGGAAGAGGAACGACAGGAAGGCCGCAAGGGCTGAGCGCGGATCCGCTCCGCGCCGAACGAGCGTCCGCGCCGCGGAATTCACGTCAGCCTCAACATCGCGCGCAATGGTGCCACAGAGCGCCGGACGGTGAATCGCTAGGATCTGTTGCATGACGCTGCCCACGTGGCTCCGCCTCTCGTGGCCCCCGACCCGGCAGATGGTCGCGGTCGGCCTCGTCGCCGCGGTGGCGCTGGCAGGCGGCGGCTGGCTGGGCCTGCGCGCCATGAACGGGCAGCCGGAACCATCCCAGCATGCAGCGTCGCCGACCGCGAGCCCCGAGCCGAGCGCCTCGCCAAGCCCGAGCCCCTCGCCGAGCCCGAGCCCCAGCCCCAGCCCGACACCCAAGCCTGAGCTCGCATGCCCGCTCAATGGCCTGGAGGTCGAGGATCCGGCATATCTCGACCATCCGGCACTGGCGGTCCAGATCGAGAACCACCCTGCCGCCCGACCCGTGCGCAACCTCGGGCTTGCCGACATGGTGGTCGAGGCGACCGTGGAGGGCGACATCACCCGGTACACCGGGATCTTCCTGTGCAGAAGCACCGAGGGGATGACCGGTCCGGTGCGATCGGGACGCTACTACGGCATCGACCTGTGGCAGGACCTCCATGTACTGCCCTACTTCTTCGGAGCCGGATACGAGGCGATCGGTCGCTACCAGGCGGCTGGGGCACCGTTCGTCAACGGCATCTCCGGAACGTGGCCGTGGTTCGAGCGCTGGGGACCGGCCGCCGCTCCGCACAATCTCTACAGCGACCTCGAGGCAGCGCGCGCGGCGTTTTCCACGAACTCCGCCCTCCGCGCACTGGCTGACAGAGTTGGTGAACTGCGACCCCCGTTCTCCTTCGAGCCCGATGCGGAGCAGCCCGCCGGACGCGTGGCGCAGCACGTCGACATCTGGACGAACAGCTACTGGCACTTCGGATGGACCTGGAACGCCGCCAATGAGCGCTGGGAGCGTGACGAGGCCGGCACGCCGAACGTGGATGCCGGCACTGGCGAGGTGCTGTCCGCCACCAGCGTGATCGTCCAGCTCGTCGCGGAAGACGCCTTCTACGGTTCGCTGGACCCTGGCGGCAGCCCCCGCCGTGTGCACCACCTCGTCGGCACCGGACGCGCCACGCTCTACGTCAGGGGCCAGGCCATCGACCTGGACTGGTCGCGGCCGACCGCCGCCGCGGGCACGACGTGGAGCTATGCCAGCACCGGCGAGCAGGTCATCCTGCCGCCCGGCGTTGTCTGGTGGGAGATCGTGCCGCTCACGACACGGGTGATCGAGACGCCCTAGTCGCGCTCCCCGTTCGAGTGGGTCGGAGACAGAAAGGCGTCCATGGCGCGCCGGATCTGGTAGTCGGGGTCCAAGTTGCGCTGAGCGGCAGCGATGTGCCGCCGGAACTCGCCAGGATCGGGCTCGTCGTCCTCTGCGCCCTCCGAGTCGCCCTCGACGGCGCCGCGCGCAGTCGCGGCCGGCGACGGCGCCGATGCCAGCGTTTCCGGCGGCTGGTCCGAGGCGAGTGGCGCGGGGGGCGGAGCGACGCTCACGGCCGGCGGAAGCTCGTCCACCACCGGCAGAGCAGCCACGACCACCGGCGCCACCTGGACCCGCGCATCCTCGCCCGGCGACGGGCGATGCATCAGCCGGCGTGGCCGGGGATTGCCCGAGACCTGGTTCTTGCCGAGCGACTTTGCCTGGTACATGGCACGGTCCGCCGCGATCATGAGCTCCTCACCGCTGCGGCCGTCCTCGGGGCAGGAGACGAGCCCGATGCTCACGCTCGTCAGCAGCTCGCCGCCGCCAACCGTGAGGCCGATCTCTTCGGCACCCGATCGGATCTTCTCGGCCACCACGAAGGCACCCACGAAATCGGTTTCGGGAAGCAGGACGAGAAACTCGTCGCCTCCTAGCCGGTAGGCATTGTCGAGGGTTCGGATCGAGCGCCGGATCACACCGCCGAGCAGGCGGAGCACCTCATCGCCGCGATGGTGCCCAAGCGTGTCATTGACCGGCTTCAGCCCATCCAGGTCGATCATGAGCAGGCAGAAGCCGCGTTCGCTTCGGCGCGTCCGCTGCACCTCCTGCTCGAGCATCAGAAAGAGCTGGCTGCGGTTGAAGAGTCCGGTGAGTGGATCGATGCGCGACATTCTCAGGACCGCCAGCCGTACGCGGCGCTCGGCCGAGGCGAACACTCCGGCGAGGTACGCGAGGAGCCAGACGGAGCCGATACCGAGGCCGAACCGCAGCATGTCGAGGCCCTGGTAGCTGTCCCGCGCCGGATCAACCCACAGGGTGGCCAGGAAGACGATCGTCGCCAGGGCTGCGACGGTCAGCGCCACCGCGCCACCAGCCGCGAGGGCCACGGCGACGGCCACCAGGTGGAATGAGTAGATAAACGGCGAGTCGGCGTAGCCCGTCAGCGCGAGGAGCGCGGCGATGAGCCCGAGCGCGGCGAGCACCTCGATGGCTGCAACCGGCATGGTGCGGAACCGCTGCGGCAGCAGGTCGTGCACGAGGACCACTACCCCAACTGCCACCCCGCCGAGGGCGTAGATGGCCGCCTGCGAAGAGGGGAAGGCATCGGCGACGCCGACCCCGATCAGGACTGAGACGATATACACCCACCACAGCACGCGGACGGCAGTGCGGTACGAGGAACCACCGAGCGCCGCTTCACCGTCCGGGTTGGCCTCGTACTTGTCGCCCCCGTCCTCTGCCCGGATCACCGCCGTCCCGGGTTCGTCCGGCTGCCGGGCACGCGACCGAAGCACGGCAAGCAGCGCACCCGCGCCGAGGAGCGCGGCGCCGATTCCGCTGACGATGATGAAGATCTGATCCGTGGCCAAGGGCGACCTCGAGGTGCCGGTCGACGGGGCATGGCACTCGCCACTTCACGACCGGCCGTAAGTCTAGGGTCCCGGTTCGGCATGACGCAAAGGTACTAGTCCACCTAACCCACCTGTATCACCCACGGCCGATGCCTGTCGTCACCACTTATCGCATGGCAGCGGCTGCCGGACGGCTGCGGATCGGGTGGTAGAATTCGCCGCCCCGGGAACCCAACGGCGGACTCCGCTGTCTTTCAGGTGCCATGAGCGAACCACATCCGCACCGTCACGCGGCCCTCGCGGCGCTGCTCTCGTTCGTCTTCCCGGGACTCGGGCAGGCATACGAGGGGCAGCGGCATCTCGCCGCGATCCTGGCGCTGCCGGTCGTGGCGCTGGTGGCCGCCGCGCTCGGCGCGGTGCTGCTTGCGGACCGCGGCCTCGCCAACCTGCTCCTCTCCGCCACCGCGCTGACCGCGCTGCTGGTCGTCGACGTGGCCCTCATGGGTTGGCGGCTGCTCGCCATCGCGCACGCCGGCTTCAGCGTCCCGCAGGTTGCGCCGAACGCCGCCCGGGCTGCCGGTAGCGTGCTCTCGGGGGTTCGAGCCGTGATGCCGTCGAGCAGGCAGGGCCGGATCGGCTTCGTCGTGGTCCTGCTGGCCATGACGGTGGGCATGCACGCGTGGGCCGGCATCGTCATCAGCCACCTCGACAATACGCTCGACGACGTCTTCTCCGGGGGCGGATCGGTGGAACAGGCCGGCCAGGAGAACGGCGAGCCCGACGCGCCGCTGAACGAGCCCGATTACTCCTGGGACGGCACTGAGCGCATCAACTTCCTCCTGCTCGGGATCGACTCGGGACCGGGGCGCGACGAGGCGCTGACCGACACGATCCTGGTCGTCAGCATCGACCCGGTCGCGGAGACGGCGGTGATGGTCTCCGTCCCGCGCGACACCGCGCTCCTCCCGCTACCCGACACGAGCATCTACCCCGGCGGCCTCTACCCGATGAAGATCAACCAGCTCACCACCGAGGCCCGCGAGCACGCCGACGCCTGGTGTCCCGACCTGCCGGCGTCCGCATCGGCGCCGTGCGGGGTCAGGAGCCTCCAGCGAACCGTCGGGCTCTACCTCGGTATCCCGATCCAGTACTACGCGTCGGTCGACCTGCGCGGCTTCGCCGAGCTGATCGACGCGGTCGGCGGGGTGACCCTCTGCCTGCCCGGGCGGATGGTGGATGACCAGTACACGGGTCCCGGCATCGAGGGCAGGGGGCTCATGCTGCCGGCCGGTTGCGAGGAGTACGACGGCGCCCATGCCCTGGCCTACGCACGCAGCAGGAAGGGCTACATCGAGATGCCCGACGGCACGCGAGAGCAGCAGAACGACTTCAAGCGGTCGGATCGCCAGCAACGAGTGGTGCTCGAGCTGCGGAAGGAGGTTGCGCAGGCTGACCTCATCTTCGAGCTGCCCGGGCTGCTCGATGCCATCGGCCGCACCGTGACGACCGACTTCCCACGCGACAAGGCGGGGGACCTGGCCTCGCTGCTGCCGCTGGTCACCGGCCCCGACATCCAGCGCGTCGTGCTGGGCCTGCCGGACTACGTCAACCCGCCCGAGCAGCCGCTCGTCAACTACGTCCTCACCCCGAAACGAGAGGCCGTCCGCGACAAGATGGCGGAGCTGTTCGGCGGCGCCAACGAGCTGCAGGGTTGGTATCTCAACGGCGAGTCGCCGCCGGAGGGCTAGGCGAGCAGCAGCGCGACCAGGCCGAGGCCGGCCGAGACCGCCCAGAGCACGTTGACCGCGGCCTGCATCGAGAAGCCGGCTCCGATGAGCTGGTGGTGGATGTGCCGCTTGTCGGCAGTGAAGACCGGCTCCCCCGCCGCCAGCCGCCGCATGACGGCCCATGCCATGTCGGCCAGTGGCAGGCCCACTGCCAGGAGCGGCGCCCAGGGAGCAACGCCTCCGCCAGGCGACTGGGTGAGGCCGATGCCCACCGAGGCCAGCAGGAACCCCAGCAGCATGGAGCCGGTGTCGCCCATGATGATCGACGCCGGCTGCAGGTTGAAACGGAGGAAACCGAGCACGCCGCCGGCGCCGGCCGCGAGGACCATGCTGATCGAGGGCTGTTCCACCAGGCCGGCGCTCATGCCGAAGAAGGCGATCATGGCCGTCAGCGCCACGCCCGATGCAAGTCCGTCGAGGCCGTCGATCAGGTTCACCGCGTTGATGACCGCCACGATCCAGACCACGGTGAGGATGAGCGACCAGCCGCCGAGATCGATGCTGCCCCACGGCCCGTCCAATCGGTCGATCGAGAGCCCCAGCCCGAAGGCCACGAACGCCACGACCACCTGGGCCATCAGCTTCACGCGCGCCCTGGTCCCCTGCAGGTCGTCGAGCAGGCCGATGCCGCCGATGAGGGCCACCCCCACCAGGATGCCGGTCAGGTGCCCCGTCTCGAGGTTGAGCGGATCGCCGATCAGGCGTGCGGTGACGAGCGCGGCGGCGACTCCGACGTAGAAGGCCGCGCCGATCGCGACGCCCCCGAGGCGCGGGATCGGAGTGACGTGAACCTTGCGCTCCTCGGGCTCATCGAGGAGGCCCGCCCCGTGCGCGGCGTCACGGACGACGGGTGTGAGCCAGAGTCCCAGCAGGAGGGCCGTGAAGAAGGCCGCGGACGGGATCAGCATCTCACCGCGCCGTCAGTCATCGGTCCTCCAGTGATGGTCGGGGCGGCCGGATTCGAACCGGCGACCCCCTGCTCCCAAAGCAGGTGCGCTACCAGGCTGCGCTACGCCCCGACCGCCGCACGATAGCACTGGCCATCGCCTTGCGAGCCGCGGCGTGGCAGCGACGAGCCCTCATCGGTGATGGCACCGACCGTGCAGATCAGTACCGTCGTGAACACTACGCATGCACACCACCAGGTTGTCGTCATCACCGGAGCATCGGCCGGCGTGGGCCGTGCGCTGGCCTGCGCCTACGCGAGGCGAGGTGCGGTCATCGGTCTCATCGCGCGCGGACAGGCGGGCCTCGACGGCGCGCGCAGAGACGTCGAGGCGCTCGGCGGGACGCCCATCGTGATCCAGGCCGACGTCGCCGACGCCGCCGCGCTCGAGGCGGCGGCCGACCTCGTCGAGTCGCAGGCAGGACCCATCGACACCTGGATCAACAACGCCATGACATCGGTCTTCTCGCCCGTCCGGGAGATGACGGCCGAGGAGTTCCGTCGGGTCACCGAAGTCACCTACCTCGGCGCCGTCAACGGCACCCTGGCGGCGCTCAAGCGGATGCTTCCGCGCGATCGAGGGACGATCGTCCTCGTCGGCTCGGCGCTCGCCTACCGTGGCATTCCACTGCAGGCAGCCTACTGCGGGGCAAAGCACGCCATGCAGGGCTTCCATGACTCGCTTCGCACCGAGCTGCAGCACGATGGCAGCAACGTGAAGGTGACCATGGTGCAGCTGCCCGCCGTCAACACCCCGCAGTTCGGCTGGGTCAAGAGCCGCCTGCCGCACCAGGCACAGCCGGTGCCGCCTATCTACCAGCCGGAGGTGGTCGCGGACGGCATCATGTGGGCGGCCGATCACCCGGACGCGACCCGTGAGCTGAACATCGGCTTCCCGGCGGTCAAGGCGATCTGGGGCAACAAGCTCGTCCCGTCCTACGCCGACCACGTCCTGGCCGATACCGGCTTCGCGTCGCAGCAGACCGGCGAGCCAGAGCCCGAAGACCGTCCCAACAACCTGTGGGAGCCAGTCGACCAGCAGGCCGACCACGGAGCGCACGGCTCGTTCGACGACCGGGCGAAGTCCTTCAGCTGGCAGCTCTGGGCCAACACCCACCGCGGCGTCGTCGCGGCAGGTGCCGGCGGCATCGCGCTGGTCGGTGCGCTGGCAGGATTGGCCGTCCGCCGTTCGTGAGCGGCGACCGGCACACCCCGCCCGGCTGGGCCTACAACCCGTCGGCGTGGGGCGAACGCCTGGTCATCGTGGCCCTCGCACTCGTTGGCGTGCTGGTGGCCGGCTACCTGGCTGCCTACCAGCTCGACCTCATCCCCAACGTCTGGGAGCCGTTCTTCGGCGACGGCAGTCGCCGTGTGCTCGAGTCGGGCGTCTCGCGCATCCTCCCAGTACCGGACGCTGCGCTGGGCGCCTTCTCCTACCTCTTGGACGCGGTGACGGGTGCGATCGGTGGCACGGACAGATGGCGCCGGTGGCCCTGGCTGGTGATCCTCTTCGGGTTGGCTGTCGGCCCGCTCGGCGCGGTGAGCATCACGCTGGTCATCCTGCAGCCGGTCGCCTTCGACGCCTGGTGCACGCTCTGCCTGGTTTCGGCGCTGATCAGCCTCTCCATGATCGGCCCTGCCATGGACGAGGTGCTGGCCAGCCTGCAGCATCTGCGCGCCGTCCAGCGTCGGGGGAACTCTGCCTGGCGCGCCTTCTGGGGGATGAATGAAGCCGATGCGGAGGCCGCGCGATGATTCCCGGGGCGCTTGCATTCGTCGCCGGCGTGGCGCTCATGGCCCTGCCGGCCGTACTCGGCTCCCCGAGACCGGCGGCCGATCTGCTGCACGTGGTGGGGCCCATCGCCGCTGCCCTCGGATTCGTGTCGATCTCCGAGGTGCTCCGCGGGATGCGGCGCCTGAACGTGCTGGCGGCCGCTGCGCTGGCGATCGGCTCCCCGCTGGTCGGCATGACCGCCGTGGGCCTGGCCCTCGCCTGGCTGGGTGCCGCCGTCCTGGCCGCGACGGCAGTCGTCGGCCCGGGCGTGCCGCGCGATCGGTACGGAGGTGGCTGGCGCTCGCTCCTCGGCTAGCCGCCGGCCAGGCTGACGTCGATGTCCGCGGCCTCGACCACCCGGTTCAGGTCGAGCCGGACGGCGTTCGCGGCGATCACGCCCTCGCAGCCCGAGATCGCGGTGCCCGGCTCGATGGTGAGGACCAGCGCGTTGCCGGCCAGCCGAATCGTCCAGCCCTGGATGCAGCTGCTGCCGGCCCACGCCACGATCACTTGGGTCAGGCTGTCGCCCTTCGTCGCCATCGGCTCGGAGAGCTGCTCGACGGGTGGAGGCTGGGCCGGATCGATCGCGGTCACCAGCCCCGATGCGTCAACGACGCTGATATCGCCGGTCGTGAACATCTTGGGATCCCCTGGCCCGCTGCAGCCGACGATCAGCGCCGCCAGCAAGACCGTGAGCAGCGGCTTCACGAGGCCTCCGTGGCTGGCTCGCCCATGAGCCGCTCGACGATGTCGAGGTAGGTCCGCGCCTGCGCCTGCCAGGCGTAGCCGGCCGACTGGCGTTGCGCCTCGGCGCCGAGCCGTGCCGCGGCGGCCGGGTCCGCGGCCAGCTCGCGGATGGCGGCGGCCAACGCGGCGGGTCGCCGCCGGGCACGAAGCGGATAGCCTCATCGCTGAAGTGGGCGCGGAACGTGGCCAGGTCGCTGGCGATGATCGGCACGCCCATGGCGGCGTACTCCAGCAGCTTGGTCGAGAGCGAGTACTGGAGGTAGGGCTCCGGCAGCGAGGGCACCAGGCCGATGTCCGAGCCCGCCAGCAGGCCGGGCAGGTCGTCGATCGGCACGCGGCCGTTGAGGTGCACGCGGGCAGCCGTATCGGTGCGCGTGATGGCGGCCTCGATCTCCGGGCGGTAGGGCCCGTCGCCGTAGACGTCGAGCCGATGCGGCAGCTCTCCGGGTCGATGAGCGCCAGCGCCTCGATCGCCACGTCCAGGCCGTAGATGCGCTGGAGGTTCGAGTGGTGGATCAGCCGCAGCTCGCCGTCCTCCATGAACTCGCGGCGCGGATGGCGCGCGGGGTCGAAGAGGCGCGTATCGGCGGAGTTCATGACCACGTGGATCTTCTCCGGCGGCACGCCGCGCGCGATCGACAGCTGGCGCAGCGGCTCGTGGACGGTGATCAGCTCGGTCGAGGCTGCCGCAGCGGCACGGGCGGAGCCGGTGACCAGCGGCATGAGCGGGCGCAGCAGGGGATGGGCGAATCGGTCGCGGAAGAACTCCGGCATGTCCTCGTGCAGGTCCAGCAGCAGCGGCACGCCGGTCAGCTTGATGGGGAAGGCGGAGAAGGCCAGGAAGTCGGGCACGGTGGCCACCTGCGACCAGCGCGTAGCGCCGCCGCCGATGCTCACGGGTCAGCCGCACCGCGGCCAGCCCGGCGAAGGCGAGGTACTCGGCCATGTGGCCGGCAAAGCCGGTAAAGCGCGGTTCACCGGCAGGCGCACGATGCGCATCGCGCCGCTCGCCTCCTCGCGCTGCCTCGCCCGGTCCGCGCAGGCAGAACAGGTCGACCTCGTGCCCCGCCTCCATCAGGGCGTCCGACTGGCGGCGGATACGCGGATCGCCCGGGTACGACGGCGTGCACGACCATGGCGATCCGGCTCATCGCCGCTTCACCTCGTCCCAGAGCGCATCCTTCTCCTCGGGCGAGAGGTCGGCCAGCACCTGCCCGCGCGCAGTCGCCAGCGCCTCCACCCGCTCGTAGCGCTCGATCCAGCGCCGGTTGGCGGTCGCGCAGCGCCTCCTCGGGATCGAGCTTCATCCAGCGCGCCAGGTTGACGGTGGCGAACAGCACGTCGCCCAGCTCGTGGAGGCGCGCGTCGCGCGCCGCCGTCGCCAGCCGCCTGCCGGCCTCGTGCAGCTCGTCCAGCTCCTCCGACACCTTCTCCCACACGCCGTCGATCGACGGCCAGTCCCAGCCGAGCGAGCTGGCGCGCTCCTGGATCTCGCGGCTGGCCGGCAGGGCCGGCAGGGCGCGCGCGATGCCGGCGAAGGGCGAGGCTCAGCGCCGGCATCGCTCCGCTCGTCGGCCTTGATCGACTCCCAGTTGCGCAGCACCTCGGCGGCATCGGCCACCTCCACGTCGCCGAAGACGTGCGGGTGGCGGCGGACGATCTTGGCGCCGAGGGTGCGGTAGACATCGGTCAGGTCGAAGTCGCCCTCCTCCGCGGCCAGCTGCGCGTGCAGGATGATCTGCAGGAAGAGGTCGCCCAGCTCCTCCGCCAGGTCGGCGGCGCCGCCGTGCTCGATGGCGTCGACCGTCTCGTACGCCTCCTCCAGGACGAACGGGCGCAGGCGTGGCGTGCGTCTGCTTGCGGTCCCAGGGGCAGCCGTCGGGCGCGCGCAGGCGGGCCGAGATCGCCGCCATGCCGTGCGGCGAGGCGAGGTTGTCGAGGAGCGGCAGCGGCGGACACCAGCCACGCTCCGCCAACCAGCTCTTCGTCGGACAGCGCTTCCAGGGCGCGGTCGCCGCCATGGGGGAGGACCGTCAGGCGGTGCCCGTGCGGATAGAGCGCCAGCAGCACGTCGCGCAGGCCGGCACGGGCATGGCGGCCAGGGAGCATCGCGTGCCATCCCCGTGCGCGCCGTCGCCTGCGTGCGCAGATGGCAGGATGATCAGCGGCAGGCCCGGGATCGAACGGCACGCCTGCCAGGCGGTCGGCCGCCACCAGCTGGACGCCTCGGCCGGGTCGACGCCGGCCGCGGCCAGGAGCGCGTCGATGCTGACTGCCGGCACGCCGGCTCTCAGGGCGTGAGGCCGGTGCTGCCGAACCGGTGCCGGTGGTGGTCGCCGGGGCCAGATCGCCGGATCGGTCCAGACGCCCGCCTGATCCTGCAGCTCCCTCAACCAGCGGCTGAAGCCGCTGCCGGTGACCTGGTCGCGCTTGCTCTGCGGGACCCAGCGCGACGGGCTGCTGCCGGTCAGCTTGAAGATGTAGATCCCGGTGTCAGTCACGAGCGGGTCGGAGACCTGCCCGATCTCGGTCAGCCCGAAGATCGCGTCCTCGCGCTGCTGGTCGTACTGGTAGGGAAGCACCCAGCCGAGGTCGCCGCCCCCCTTGGCGGTGACCGAGTCCTCGCTGTAGTCGCGGGCCGTCTGCGCGAACGTGTCGGGCTCGTCGCGCAGGTTCTCGACCAGCCGCTCCGCCAGCTCCAGCGCGTTCACGCGCCGGTCGGTGACCTCGATGATGTGGTAGCCGAACTCGGATTTCACTGGCTCGCTGATCTCGCCAACGTCGAGCTGGGCCGCCGCCTCGGCGAAGCCGGCCACGAACGACGTGTCCAGCGAGCCGCTGTCATACCAGCCCAAGTTCCCACCGAGCGTGCGCGAGCCGGCATCGTCGCTCTCCTGGGCCAGCTCGTACCAGTCCGCATCCCGCTGGGTCAGCTCCTCGCGCCACTGCTGGGCCCGCGCGAGCGCCGCGGCCCACTGCTCGTCGGTCGCAGCCGACTGGTCCTGGGCGTCGGGCAGCGGCTTGGCCAGCAGGTGCCGGATCTGGATCTTCGGGGCGGGCGCGGTCGGATCGGCGTCCGGCTTGATCAGGATCTGCGAGACCTCGCGCTGCTTCGCGTAGTGACCGATGACCGTTTCGGCGAAGTAGTCGCGGAACCGGCTCTGCAGCATGTCCTCGCGCACGAACTCGCGGTAGTCGTCGTCGGAGATGCCCGACGCATCGAGGAACTTGGCGAGCTGCTCGTCGTCCCGCCCGGCCTGCCGGTCATCCACCTCGAGCAGGTACCAGCCGGTGTCGCTCTTGATCGGCCCGACGAGATCGCCAACCTCGGCCCCTTCGGCAGCGGCGAAGTAGTCGCCGTAGGTCGGATCATCGGCCGTCACCCAGCCCAGCAGGCCGCCGCCGGCGGCGCTGGCGTCGTCGCTGTTGTCGGTGGCCAGCTGCGCAAAGTCGGCGCCGCCGTCCAGCTGCGACTTGAGGTCGTCGATCTTGGCCTTGGCATCGGCCCAGTTCTGCTCGCTCGGTTCTGATCCGGGATCCGCCCCCTCGTCGAGCTGCGGCTTCACGAGGATGAGCGAGAGCTTGGCGCGCTCGGGGAGCGTGCGGCGCTGCTCCACTTCGGCGTCCAGCTCCGCGTCACTGACCGTGATGCCGAAGCCGGGTGCGCGCTCGGTGAAGATGATGCCGGTCACGATCGAGCTGGAGGCGATCTGGTCGACGGAGTTGATCGCCTGCTGCAGCGTCTGCAGCTGCTGCTGGATCACCTGGTCGCGCATACCGCCCTGCTGCGCGCTGAGGTCGAGGTAGCTGGCCGACAGCTGGGCGGCGATCAGGTCTGCTCGCTTGGTCAGCTCGGCGCGATCGATCGACCGGCCGTGGACCAGCGCCACCTGTCGCAGGTTCGCGTCGTAGAACGAGCTCCAGGCGACGGCGGCGAAGATGCCGATGGCCACGGAGATGGCCAGCGCGAAGCCAGCGACGGTGAGCTGCTGGGTGCGCAGCTCGTCCTGCCAGCGCGGTCGATGCTTGCGGTCGAGGACCGGTCGATTTCGGAAGGACATCTTGCTCGGCGGAATCTCCGCAGGGCGGAAGAGGGTGTGCGTCTTTTGGGCGAGGCTGAATCCTAGCCCAACTACCGTTGGCCCGCCAACCAGCGCATGCCGGTTACGGCGCCCGGTGGTGCGGAGCCTGGGCGTTCGCGCCGGCGGGCCGCGGAGCCGCAGCGGGGTGCTGTGATCCCGCCCTCCGGCCCACTGATCTTGTCAGGTGCGATCCTGGGTCGCGTTAACCAGGATCCGCAGCTTCAACCCCGGATTGCGCGCCGGCGTGGAGCGAGCGCCAGCGTTGCGACCCAATAGGGCATGCCGTCTCTCCCTCCGAGGCGCATGGTGGCTCGCACTCACAGCGATGGCAAGCGGCCAGCCTCCGCCCGTAGTCGTGCCCGACTCCGTGTCGCACCTGGCGCCGCGGAGCCGCGGAGCCGCGGACCGGCTGAGCGTCAGCCGCGCCGCAGCGCTTCCCTGATGGCGTTGAGGCGCAGGCGGACCACGAGCAGCAGCGCCTCGCGGATGATGCTGCCGCTCATCTTCGAGTGGCCGACGACGCGCTCACGAAAGACGATCGGGACCTGGCGAATGCGCGCGCCGCGGCGGTGCGCCCACCAGGTCGTCTCGATCTGGAAGCCGTAGCCGCTGGCGCTCGCCTCTCGCAGGCGGATCGCCTCCAGCGCCTCACGTCGCCACGCCTTGAAGCCACCGGTCAGGTCCCGGTACGGAAGCAGGAGCACCATCCGGGCGAAGAGCGTCCCTGCTCGGCTGATGAGCTGCCGGTGCAGCGGCCAGCCGACCGTCCCGCCGCCCGGCATGTAACGCGTGCCGAGGACCACGTCCGCATCCGCCATCAGCGGTTCCAGCAGGCGCGGCAGGTCCTTCGGGTCGTGGCTGAAGTCGGCGTCCATCTGGACCACGGCGCGCGTGGCCGGCTGATCGAGCGCGACGTGGAAGCCCTGGCGGTAGGCGGCGCCCAGGCCGTCCTTGCCGGGCCGATGCAGGACCCGGACCCGGGGCTGTGCGGCGGCAATGGTGTCGGCCAGCACGCCGGTGCCGTCCGGTGAGCTGTCGTCGACGATCAGCAGCTGCCCCTCGGGCAGCGCGTCGAGGACGGCAGCTGCCATCGGCTCCAGGTTCTCCCGCTCGTTGTAGGTGGGCAGGACGACGCAGACGCCACGTCCGGCAGCCAGGCCGACGTGGAGCGGCGGCTCAGCGCCCGATGCCGGCATACGCGACCCCGGCGGCCTCGAACGGTGCGGCGTCGAGCGCATTGCGGCCATCGACCAGCAGCCGTAGCCCGGGAATGGCGCCCGGATCCATCGATCGGTAGGCCTCGTGCCCCGCCTGCACGATGGCCACCCGCACCTCCGTGGGTGCCTCGAAGCTCCACGGCTCGAAGCCGAGCGCGCGGAGGTGGTCGGCCTCGAAGTAGGGGTCGTGGCCGTAGACGCGGGCGCCGGACGCCAGCAGCTCGTCGCGAAGGCGGAAGGCGGAGCTGAAGGCGTCCTCGCGCACGTCGGCCCGGTAGGCGATACCCAGCACCAGCACCGGCACGCCCTGCAACGGACCGATCCGATCGCGGATACGGTCCACCGTCCAGCGGCCCATCCCCTCGTTGATGTTCCGCGCGAGCGGCGGGAGCTGGAGTTCCGGATCGGTGTTGAAGAGGAAGTGCGGGTAGACCGGAATGCAGTGGCCGCCCACGCCCACGCCGGGCAGGTGGATATGGCTGTACGGCTGCGAGTTGGCCGACTCGATCACCTCCAGCACGTCGATGCCGCGCCGCGATGCGTACCGCGCGTACTCGTTGGCGAGCGCGATGTTGACGTCCCGGTAGGTGGTCTCGGCCAGCTTCGTCATCTCGGCCGTCTCGGCATTCGCCACGGCCCGCACGTCGGTGCCCTCGTCGAGGACCGAGCGGTAGAACTCGACGGCGCGCCGCGTGCTCTCCTCGCTCGTGCCGCCCACGATCTTCGGGTAGCGACGCAGGTCCAGCAGCACGCGTCCGACCAGCACGCGCTCCGGCGAGAAGGCCAGGAAGAAGTCCCGATCGAGCGCCAGGCCGCTTCCCTCGGCGAGCATCGGGCCAAACCGGTCGCGCGTGGTGCCGACCGGCAGGGTCGTCTCGTAGACCACCAACGTCCCGGGCTGCAGGCCGCCGGCGACATCGCGGGTGGCGGCGTCGATCGGCTTGAAGTCGATCTCCCGATCGGCATCGACCACGACCGGCACGATGACCACCACCACGTCCGCCTCGCGCACCCCGTCGGCATCATCGGTGGTGGCGCGCAGGAGCCCCTTCGCCACCAGCTCCGGGACGCCGCTGACGAGCGCCTCCTCGTCATGGTGTGGCGACTCCCCGCGGTTGATGGCATCGACGATCCACGATGCAGTGTCGCAGCCGATGACGTCGTGCCCGCGCGATGCGTACTGCACCGCCAGGGGCAGGCCGATGTGCCCCAGGCCGACGACGGCGATCCTCACGAGAGCACGGCCGCCAGCTCGGCCCGCGAGACCACCGCCCCGGTGCGCGCCGCGTCGACCATGGTGCGCGCCAGCAGGAGCGCGACCATCGCCTCGTGCGGATCGACCGGGGGTGGTCCGCCATCACGGACCGCCCGCGCGAAGGCCTCCAGCTCCACGACCAGCGGCTCGCGGCGTTCCACGTGGCGGCGCACCATCTCGCCCTCGGCCACCGAGGCATCTGCGGGATTCGGGAAGAAGACGAGGTCCTGGGCGATGTAGTCGGCAACGTACATGCCGCGCTCGCCGGTCACCGACAGCGTCCGCTTCTTGGTGGGTGTCAGCCAGTTGATGTCGAGCACGCCGACTGCCCCGTTGTCGAACTTCATGATGCCCACGAAGAGGTCCTCGTGGTCGGTATGGATGCGCTGCTCGGTCTCCGCGTAGAGCCGGATCGGCTCCGAGCCGAGCAGGTAGCGCATCACGTCAAGGTCATGCGGGGCCAGGTCCACGACCACGCCAACGTCGCGGATCCGGGCTGGGAACGGTCCGAGGCGCGTGGCGTTGATCTCGAAGACGCGCCCCAGCTCCCCGGCGGAGAGGCGGCGGCGGAGCTCGCGAATGGCCGGATTGAAGCGCTCGATGTGACCAACGGTGAGGAGGCGACGAGCTTCGCGGGCGGCCGCGATCATCTGCTCCGCCTCGGCGCGGTCGCTGGCGATCGGCTTCTCGACCAGGACGTGGACGCCGGCACGCAGCGCCTGGAGGGCGATCTCCAGGTGCAGCGACGTCGGTGCCACCACGCTCAGCAGGTCGAGCGACTCGGTCGCCAGCAGCTGTTCCACGCTCTCGTAACCGCGCATGTTGCGGCCCTGCGTCGCGCGCCGCACGGCGCCGGCATCGGGATCCGCAACAGCGACCAGCTCCACGTCATCGATCAGCTCGTCCCAGACGCGGACGTGGTTGCGGCCCATCATCCCCAGGCCGATCACGCCGGCCCGCAGGGGCCGTGCCGGGGCCTGGGTCACGCCGGGACCTCGCGCTGGATCGGTCCCAGCCTGGCGGCCACCTCGTTGACCGCCGCGATGACGCTCGATACCTCCTCGTCGCTGAGGGACGGGTGGACGGGGATCGAGAGCACCTCGCGGGCGAGGCGATCGGTGACCGGGAAGTGCTGATCGCCGTACCCCAGTGCGAGGAACGGCTTCTGGCGGTGCACCGGGATCGGGTAGTAGATGCCGCTCCCCACGCCGTGCTCCCTGAGCGCCTCGGCGAAGGCATCCCGCTCGGCCACGCGGATGGTGTACTGGTGGTAGACGTGGGTGACGCCGGGCCGCACCTGGGGCGTGATGACGCCCTGCAGCTCCGCGTCGTAGCGGGCCGCGATCTCGCGCCGGCGCTGGTTGTAGCCCGGCAGCTTGCCGAGCTGCGCCAGGCCGATGGCGGCGTGGATATCGGTCATGCGGAAGTTGTAGCCGAGCACGTCGTGGTGGTAGCGGATCTTCATCCCGTGCTCGCGCAGCAGCCGCGCCCGTTCGGCGAGTTCGCCGTCCGAGGTCGTGATCATGCCGCCCTCGCCGGTCGTCATGTTCTTGGTCGGGTAGAAGCTGAAGCAGCCCGCTCCCCAGCTCCCGGAGCGCCCCTCGCCGATCGCGGCGCCGTGCGCCTGGGCGGCGTCCTCGACCAGTGCCAGCCCGTGCCGCTCCGCGATGCCGGCAAGCGCCGGCATGTCGGCCGGCTGGCCGTAGAGGCTGACCGGCATGAGCGCGCGCGTCCGCGGCGTGATCGCGGCCTCGACCTGTGCGGGGTCGATGCAGAAGTCCTCCTCGCGCACGTCGACGAACACGGGCCGCGCGCCGGTGTACAGGATCGAGGCGGCGCTCGCGATGAACGTGAACGGCACGCTGATCACCTCGTCGCCCGGCTGGACCCCCGCGGCGAGCAGTGCCAGGTGCAGGGCGGTCGTGCCGGAGCTGGTCGCGACCGCGTGCGGGACGCCCACGAACGCGGCGAAGGCCTCCTCCAGCTCGCGCACCCGGCCGCCCTGGGCCAGGGAGCCGGACTCGAGGGCGCTCCACACGTTCTGCTTCTCTTCTTCGCCCATCTGCGGGCGCGCAATCGGAATCACGTCGTCATGGCCTCCTTGGCCGGGATCATCGCTTCGAGGGCCGCCACGATCCGCCGGGCGGCGTTGCCGTCACCGTACAGGTCCGGGCGGGGGCGCGCACTGCGATTCATGAAGGTCTCGTCCTCGAGGGCCGCCCGCAGGCCCGATGGCTCGGCGCCGACCAGCCGGTTCCACCCCGTCTCGACCGTCTCCACCCACTCCGTCTCGCGGCGCAGCGTGATGCACGGCACGCCGGCCAGGTAGGCCTCCTTCTGCACGCCGCCGGAATCGGTTGCGATGGCGGCGGCCGCATGCTCCAGCGCGACCATCTGCAGGAACCCGACCGGGTCGATGGCAATGACGTTGCCGGGCAGGCGGATGGCAGCTCGCTCGAGCGCGGCGCGTGTCCGTGGATGGACGGTGAAGATGACGGGACGGCCCACGTCGACCGCGTCCATCCATCCGGCGAGGCGGTGCGGCTCGTCGACGTTCTCGGCTCGGTGCATGGTGAGCAGCACGAAGTCCGGGTTCTCCCTGGCCGCCTCGGGGAGATGGAGGTCGACGCGGGAGGCGGCCCAGTGGAACGAGTCGACCATCACGTCGCCCACCAACTGCGTCCTTCCCGCCAGGCCCTCTCGCTCGAGGTGCGCCACCGCGGTCGCGGTCGGCGCCAGGAGGAGGTCGGCGAGGTGGTCGGCGACGATTCGGTTGCGCTCCTCGGGCATCTCGCGGTTGAAGGAGCGCAGCCCTGCCTCGACGTGCGCCAGCAGCGGGCGTCGACCCTCGGCGAAGGCGACCTTGCTGGCCACCACCGCGGCGGCCAGCGTCGAGTTGGTGTCCCCGTAGACCAGCACCGCGTCCGGCTGGTGCTCGATCACCACGGGTTCCAACCGCCGCATGATCTCTCCGGTCTGGGCGCCATGCGGTGCGCTCCCGACCTCGAGGTTCACGTCCGGCTTCGGGACCTGCAGGTCGCGGAAGAACGCGTCGCTCATGGCGTCGTCGTAGTGCTGGCCGGTGTGGACCAGGATCTCGACGTGCGCCTCGCGCAGGACGCGGCTGACGCTCGCGGCCTTGATGAACTGCGGCCGCGCGCCGACCACGGTCAGGACCTTCACCGGCCATCATCCCCGCTGGCCGGGAAGTGCTCTCCACACGATGGGCAGCGGCCGTGGAACGGTGCCCCGTCGTCTCCGTCGCGCAGCGGCTGGCCGCAGGCGCAGGCGCTCCCGATGCGCCGCGCCGGGTTGCCCACCACGAGCTCGTGGTGGCCGACGTCCCGGGTCACCACCGAGCCCGAGCCGACCATGGCCCAGCGGCCGATGGTGACGCCCGGCAGGATGGTGCTGTTGGCCCCCAGTGCGGCCCCGTGCCGGACGAGGATGGGCGAGACGTCCCAGTCGTCATCGGTCTTGGCCGATCCGTCGGCGTTGATTGCGCGCGGCACCTTGTCGTTGGTGAAGCACACGTGTGGGCCGATGAAGACGCCGTCCTCCACGGTCACCCCGTGGTAGAGGCTGACGTTGTTCTGGACCTTCACGTTGTCGCCGATCACGACATCGGTGTCGACGTAGACGTTCTTGCCGATGATGCAGCCGGCACCGATGCGTGCCCGCTCGCGGACCTGCGCCTGGTTCCAGATGCTGCTGCCGGGACCGATGCTGGCATCGGCTGCCACGTCGGCGGTGGGATGGATGCGCACCGGGCGCTCGCTCATGGGTGCTCCTTCCGGAGCGTTGAATTGTACCGGCTGGCGACGGCTCAGCCGCTACCACGCTCCAGCAGCCGGCGGAGGCGTGGCATCGCCGCGGCGGCAGCGCGCCCGCGGTGGGAGATGGCGTCCTTGTCGCCCTCCGGCAGCTCCGCGGTGGTCATGCCTTCCGGCAGCAGGAAGATCGGGTCGTAGCCGAATCCACCCTGGCCACGCCGCTCGTGCGCGATGGTCCCCTCCAGGACGCCCGTGAAGGTCTCCACGCGCGGCTCGCCCTCACCGGGCAGGGCGACCGCCAGGACGCAGACCATACGCGCGCGGCGGTCTTCTGCGTCGCCCAGGGCGCCCAGCATCCGCTCGGCGTGGCCGTGCGACGGGTCGCCGAAGCGAGCGCTGCGGACGCCGGGTCCCCAGCCGAGGGCAGCCACCTCGATGCCCGAGTCATCGGCAACCGTCACCAGGCCCGATGCACGGCAGTAGGCGATCGCCTTCTCCGTGGCGTTCTCCGCGTAGCTGTGGTGCGGCTCCGGCACGTCCAGGTCCAGGCCGATCTCCTGCGGCACCACGATCCGGCCGGGCAGGCCGCCCAGCAACCGGCGGAACTCGCGCTGCTTCCCGGCGTTCGTGGTTCCCAGCAGCAGGTCGGTCACTCCGAGGCGGGAGCCTCGATCGCCGCGCGCTGGATCTCGAACAGCTGCCGGATGCCGGCAGCGGCGAGGTCCACCATCTGGTTCATCTGGCCGCGATCGAAGGCGCGGTGCTCCGCCGTTCCCTGGATCTCGACGAAGCGGTCGTCGCTCGTCATGACCACGTTGAGGTCGACGTCGGCGGTGGAGTCCTCGGCGTAGTTGAGGTCCAGCAGGGTCGCGCCGCCCGCCATGCCGACGCTCACCGCGGCGACCTGGCCGTTCAGCAGCTGCCCCATGCCGAACTTGTTCATGGCGCGCGCGATCGCGACGTAGGCGCCGGTGATGCTCGCGGTGCGCGTGCCACCGTCGGCCTGGATCACGTCGCAGTCGACGGTGATGGTCCGCTCGCCGAGCCGAGCGAGATCGACGACTCCGCGCAGCGAGCGGCCGATCAGCCGCTGGATCTCGTGGGTCCGGCCACCTACGCGGCCCGACATCGACTCGCGTTGCGAGCGCTCGGTGCCTGCGCGCGGCAGCATGCTGTACTCGGCGGTCACCCAGCCTCCGCCCTTGCCGCGCAGCCACCCCGGAACGCGGTCGTCGATGGTGACGGCGCAGACCACGCGCGTATCACCCACCCTGATCAGCACCGATCCTTCGGCGAACTTGAGATAGTCGGTCACGATCTTGACCGGGCGCAGTTGGTTGGGCGCGCGCCCGTCGGGGCGCCGGCCGGCGGCGATGGTAGTCATCGCCGCCGATTCTACGCGAGGTTGGGATGGCGGCCCCCCAGAGACCGCCGCGCGTCGCCTAGCGCAGGTACATCCCCGAGCTGGCAGGCACCCAGTAGCCGGCCCAGATCCCGGCCGTGATGTAGTAGTGCTTCCTGCCGTTGATCGACGCAACGGCCCCCGTCGGAGCGCTCGACGCTCGCGTCAGCGTGTAGGACCGCCTGGCGGTGACGTGTCCGTTGACGTCGTACTTGTAGCCGGTGGTGGTGCCGGCCGCGAACAGCATGGTGCGAGCCGGGTCGTAGGCGGAGGACCACGCGATACCGAGGACGTAGGTCTTGGAGGTCTCCTGGACCCAGTAGCCACTCCAGATGCCCGCCGAGATCAGGTAGTAGACCTTGCCGTTCACCCAGGAGCGCCCGACGCCGGGAGCCGACGAGTTCCTGGAGAGGGTGTACGTCTTGCTCCCCAGCACGGCGCCGTCGCTCGACAGCTGCAGGCCGGTGTAGGTGCCCGCCTTGAACACGATGGTTCGCGCCGGGTCGTAGGGCATTTTCACCTGTAGCGGGCTGATCGCCAGCGTCTGAGGGGCTGAGCACAGGGTCAGGAAGACCATGACGGAGTAGTGGCCGCCATCGGACGCGGTGGCCCACGCGCCGCCTGCCGCGTTGTAGCCGGAGCCCATCATGATGGCGTGGTGACCGGGCGAGTCCCACCACTGCTTGGAGGTCCGGGCGTAGGAGTACTCAGGATAGCCACGCTCCCAGGCGATGATCTCGCCAAGGGCGGTCCAGCATGTCTTCGACTTGTTGAGCCGATCCTTCACGTACGCGAGGTTGTGCTCCAGCTTGTTCCCCGCGACCATCTCGTTCGCGCGCTGGGTGGCGATGTCGTCGAGGAGGTCCGTCCCGGCAACCGGCGCGAGACCGCCATTGACGCGGTACTTGTTGGCCTCGGCGCGCAGGCCGTCACCGCCGTAGGCGGCTGCCAGCGGAGCACTGGCCAGGCTGGCGGCGGTCAGGGCGGCCGCCATCATGCCGGCGGCAAGGCGACGACGTGCCGGCGTGTTCGAGATGCTGCTCAGAATCGACATGCAAGGGACCTCTCGGGGGGATGCGTGGGTTCTGAGGTCACCCTACCGACTGCCCTATGAGCCCCGCCATGGCCCGATGGGACCGGTACCTTGATCGCCGAGCGAGCGGCCAAGAGGAAGACGCCCCGCCGCGGCAGGAGCCGGACGGGGCGGGTTACGCCGTTCTGGCGGCTCAGTAGGCGACGGTCGCCGCCGGCGATTCCGGGACCCAGTAGCCGGCCCAGATCCCGTTGAGCACATGCGTGTGTGGGACCCCGTTGATGACGGCCCATCCCACCGCGCTCGCCGACGACGAATGCGAGAGGGTGTAGGTCCGGCTGGCATACCGGTGGCCGAGCGAGTTGTAGAGGTAGCCGGTGTACGTCCCGGCGGCGAACCTGATGCCTGGGTTGCTCGCGAATGCCATCCGGTCGAGGAAACCCGGCACGTAGACCGATGTCGACTCCGGCAGCCAGTACCCAGCCCATACGCCGTTCACGATGCGGAGGTACGGCGCGCCGTTGATGATGGCGCGGGCATCGCTGCCGGCCGCCGAGCTCTTCGTGAGCCGATAGCTGCGCGTACCCGTCACGTTGCCGCGCGCGTCGAACGTGTAGCCGACGTGCGTGCCGGCGGAGAAGCCCACCGAGGTCCCCGTCGGCAATGAGACTCGCTCCGCCTCGCCGAAGAGGTGCGCTCCAGTGCTCTCGCGGTCCCAGCGACCGGCCCAGATCCCCGCCTCGATGTGCAGCCAGCGACCCGGCAGGTTCGGCAGCGTCGCGCGTTGCCCGGCCGGGGCCGACGAGGTCCTGCCAAGGCTGAAGGTCTTCGGGGAGCTCAGCCGTCCATCGGCGCCGACGACCCATCCGGTGTAGCGACCGGCCAGGAAGGCGGTCGTCCGGAACGGGGCGTAGGCGATGCCGGGTGCTGTTCCGAAGGTGGTGCTCCCGGTGCCGACCGCGTTCCCGGCGGCGTCGCGGATGCCGCCGCGGACCACGATGGCCACTGTTGCACCCGTCGGCAGCGGAGCCGTGGGATCGAGCGTGGCGCGGCGAGCTGCGGCGTCATAGGTGACGCTGGCGCTGAGGACGCTGCCACCACTCGTCAGCTGCAGGCTGCTGCCGCTGACCCCGCTGACCGGCTCGCTGAACGTGACCCGCGGGAGCGTGCTGGCGGCGACCATGGCGGTACCCTGGGCGGGGCTGGCGGACGCCGTAGGCCGGGTGAGGTCGAGCACGACGCCGTACTGCGCCAGCACGGCCGAGCTCACCGTGGAGCTCGGCGCAACGTGGACGCCGCCATCCGCATCAGTTGCCACGATCCGCAGCAGGTAGCTGCCCGCCGGCGCGATGGCGCCGGAAGCCGTACGGCCGTCCCATGCGGCGCTGCGCGTGCCCGCGGCCTGCGAGCCGACCAACTGCGACCGCACGAGCGTGCCACTGGCGCCGACAACATCCAGGCGGACGGTCGCCGCCCCGGAGAGGCTGTAGGTTGTCGAGGCGGCGTCCTGCACGCCATCGCCATTCGGACTGAATGCCGGCGTTCGGGCCGACCAGGTCACGAACGGCGCCAGCTTCACGCGCGTCGGCGCATCCGCCGCAACCAGGTACGGCTCGGACGAGGTCCCTGATGCGACCCAGCCGATGTTGGCGAAGTCGGCTGTCGGCCATTCGGTGAAGTCGTACTGGACCCGGTACCACTGGTACCCGTTCGCGGACACCGGCCCGTCGAGGACGTACACCACGTCCCCGGTCGATGCGCTGCCGACGGCAGCGTACCCGGTGCCGGCACCGGAGCGGATGTTCAGGGCGTCGGTCGCGACGGAGGCGAAGGCACCCTTGGTGACGTTTGCCGGCTTGGCGGGGACATCGGTCCAGGCCTGGGCATTGCCCTTCCAGTCAATGGCCTGCACGCGGAAGGTGTAGGTCGCGCCGGCATCACCCGAGAAGGTGGCGTGCGTCGCCTTGGTCGCGGAGAGCCACGTCGCCCAGCTGCCGCCATCCCGACGAACCTGCACGTTGTAGGAGTTGACGCCGGACACGTAGTCGACCGCGCGCCAGGCCACGTCCACGGTCTGCTCGTCGACCGATGCCGGGAGCAGCGTGACGCCACCCACGGGCGCCGAGGTGTCATTGACGAAGCGGTCGGCGAGCAGCCTCCACAGGTCGTCGGTTCCCTGGTCCATGAGCAGGGTCCACATCCCCGTCCCGGCGAAACCGCGCGCGTTGATCAGGTCGTACTTGATGCCGAGCGAGGTGACATCGTCGTAGTAGCCCTCGAACCAGACCCCGTCGGACCGCCGGTACGCATACCACGGCACCTTACCGACGTCGTCCCACTTGCGGCCGTACTGCTGGGCCTCGGCCAGGTGGCCGGTGTAGTAGTGCGCGGTGCTGGCGCCGCCGCTCGTCGTCGCGTTGAGCACGCTCGACGTGGTGGGCCATTTGCGTCCGTAGTACGGGACGCCCCATATCAGCTTCGAGCCGGACGTCATGCTCAGGAAGTCGTTCATGGTGCCGTCGACGTCGATGGTGTACGGACTCTGGATGGGGGCCACGCCGCCGGCCCGAGCCGACCCCGACCAGTTGTAGTCGTAGCCCATCACGAAGAGGGCGTCCGCCGCACCGCTGGCGGTGAGACCCGCCACGTCCCACCCGGTCGCCCACGTGGCGGCGCCAGCCGACACGTCGACGGTCAGGTAGCTGCCCGCCCCAGCAGACACCAGGGCCTGCTTGACTTGTTTCACGAAGGTGGTGAAGTTCGCGCGCTGGCTGGCCGCCACCGGCTCGAAGTCCAGGTTCACGCCATCGGCTCCGCGGGCCTTGACGGCCGAGGCAATGGCGCTCGCCAGGCGCGCCCGGTAGGTGCCGCTGGAGAGGAGCGTGGCCTGCGCGGTCGCACCGGTGGTGGTCCAGCCCATCATGGTCACGGTCGGGACGACCTTCACACCGTTCGAGTGGGCACGATCGATGACCTGCGTCATCTGCGAGCTCGTCCAGCCCGCCCAGCCCGTGGAGGGATTTGTCGACGAGCCCTTCACGAGGTAGCCATCGCCCGTCGCGCCCACGCTGAAGTACGCGATGGTGGATACGAGCGTGTAGTTCATCTCGGACAGCGCCGAGTCGGTGAGCATCCAGTAGGGCAGGAAGCCGAGGACCTCCTTGCGAAGGCCATTCGGGAGGGCGGTGGTGGCGCCCGCGATCGTGCCCGCCGGCTCGACCGAGGTGCCGGCCATCTTGGGATCGCCTGTTCCGTCGAGCAGGATGGTCGGATCGCCACCTGGCTCGAAGCTCATGGCGGTCGATCCTTCATCGGCTAGCATCTCGGCGTGGACCGATGTCTGGAGCATGCCGTCGGGCATCGGCGGCAGGACGCGACCATCGTCGGTCAGGATCGATCCATCGGGGAGTGGGTCCGTGGCGAGCGTGCCGCTTGGCGTGCCGAAGACGACGATGCCCAGCGTGATGAGTGCCAGCATGCTGCGGATGTGGTGATGGCGGTTCACGACTGGGGCCTCCGACGGAACTCACGCTGATCTGGGTGCGCGGTGCGGTCTCGATTCGGAGGTCGACCCTATCAAACTCCCCCAGACCGCACCATGGTACCTATGGGCCATCGCGTGGGCCATCGCGGTTCAGCCCCCCGAGACGAGCCAAACCCCGCTCGACTCCGGCACCCAGTAGCCGTCCCAGACGCCGGCGCTGACGTAGTAGAAGTAGCCGCTGCGGCCAGGGAACAGGCGTCGGGCGGTGGTTGGCGCCGACGAGCTCCTGGTCAGCGTGTAGCTCCGGCTGCCCAGGACGGCACCCGCGTCGCTGAACTTGTAGCCGGTGTAGCTGCCGGCCGGGAAGCCCAGCGTGGCGGCCGGGTCGTAGGTGGTCAGGTCAGGGTCGAAGGTCGGCACGTTGGCCAGCACGACCCCGCTCGACTCCGGCACCCAGTAGCCGTCCCAGACGCCGGCGCTGACGTAGTAGAAGTAGCCGCTGCGGCCAGGGAACAGGCGTCGGGCGGTGGTTGGCGCCGACGAGCTCCTGGTCAGCGTGTAGCTCCGGCTGCCCAGGATGGCACCCGCGTCGCTGAACTTGTAGCCGGTGTAGCTGCCGGCCGGGAAGCCCAGCGTGGCGGCCGGGTCGTAGGTGGTCAGGTCAGGGTCGAAGGTCGGCACGTTGGCCAGCACGACCCCGCTCGACTCCGGCACCCAGTAGCCGTCCCAGACGCCGGCGCTGACGTAGTAGAAGTAGCCGCTGCGGCCAGGGAACAGGCGTCGGGCGGTGGTTGGCGCCGACGAGCTCCTGGTCAGCGTGTAGCTCCGGCTGCCCAGGATGGCACCCGCGTCGCTGAACTTGTAGCCGGTGTAGCTGCCGGCCGGGAAGCCCAGCGTGGCGGCCGGGTCGTAGGTGGTCAGGTCAGGGTCGAAGGTCGGCACGTTGGCCAGCACGACCCCGCTCGACTCCGGCACCCAGTAGCCGTCCCAGACGCCGGCGCTGACGTAGTAGAAGTAGCCGCTGCGGCCAGGGAACAGGCGTCGGGCGGTGGTTGGCGCCGACGAGCTCCTGGTCAGCGTGTAGCTCCGGCTGCCCAGGATGGCACCCGCGTCGCTGAACTTGTAGCCGGTGTAGCTGCCGGCCGGGAAGCCCAGCGTGGCGGCCGGGTCGTAGGTGGTCAGGTCAGGGTCGAAGGTCGTGCTGGCCGCCGGTCCGCCGAAGCTCGCGGTCGGTTTGCCGGCGAAGGCATACCAGTAGTCGCTGCGACCAAGGTAGAGGGCATAGGTCTTCTGCACCCAGATCTCCGCCCCCGGCACGTCGGGATGGGCCACATGGACCTGATCCGCACTGCTGTACCCAGCTGCCTGCTGGGCGATCTCGCCGTATGGTGTTCCCGGGTCGCGCAGGACGAGATCCACGACCGAGGATGCATCGATGTCGTTGGCGAAGTAGGCACTGCCGCCGAGCGAGAAGACCGGGAAGCTGTAGTTGCGGACGCGCTCCTGCGCCATGGCCAGCGTCGCATCCGCCGTCTCGCCCGCGCCCGGCGCGTAGCACGCCCCCTGATAGACCATCACGAAGCCGGGAGCCGGATGGATGCCCTGCGTCCCCGTGCTTCCGCCGCAGTACTCCCACTGGCCGCCCTTCCAGCCCTGGAGCGACGAGGGCAGGGTTCCGAGCAGGGCATTCTCACCGCAATACACGAGGGTGGAGGTCCAGTCGTCGGCGTCGCCGTTGGTGGTCGTCCTGTTCAGACCCCAGCCGTTGGTGCTGTTTGTGTTCTCGGAGCTGTTGTAGGGATTCGGGTAGCCGTTGCCATGACCGAGATAGACGATCAGATTGGCGGCTTCAGTCGCGGCCCGGACGTTCTGCCATGTCGCATTCGGGGAGTACACCTTCACGACGTTCGCACCGGCGGCCGCGGCGGTACTCGCGATTGCGTCACCCGTCTTCCGATAGAAGTCGGTGATCGAGCCGGTGGGCCCAACGATGATCACCACCTTCTCGCCGGCTGCCGCTGCCGGGGTGGCGGCTGCGGTCAGGCCGGTGAGCGCGGTAGCCAGGGAGAGAATCGCGACCATGGCGCCGCGGAGTTGGTGTCGCAATGTTCAGGTCCTCGGTGCTGCCGTGCGACCGCGGCTGCGGGCATGCAGCCGGGCGCGGTTGTCCATGACAGCACCGTACGCGCGGGAGAACGGGCCGCCCATGCCTCGATGGTCCGACTCCGCCGTGCGTCGAAGGGGCCATGACCGCATGGGCCTGTTGGCGGATCAGTCCTGGCGGAAGTCGCGCACCACCAGCAGCCGATCGAGCCGCGGGAAATCCAGGGCGGGTCGCACGAAGCCCGTCTGCGTCAGCGCGTTGGTGTCGGGTTCGACCGCCTGGACGCTCCCGATGAGCAGGCCCCGCGGATAGGCCGAGTAGGCGGCGCCCTCCGACAGCACCAGCCCGGCGGTCACCACCGTGTCGCCGACGGTCAGCCCATCGGTGACGTCGACCTGGACCATGACGAGCTGGCCCCCGAGCTGCCCCTGGATGAGGCCGTAGGCGCGCGACTCCTGGTCGATCGCAACGACGCTCGAGCGCGTGTCGACCAGCATGCGCACGGTCGCCGACGCGGGTCCTACCTCCACCACCGTCCCGGCCAGCGCTCCCGCCCCCTGGGCCGATCCAACGACCGGCATCCCGGGGCGCAGCCCGTCGTCGCTGCCGGCGTTGATGCCGACCTCCCAGGTGAAGTTGGAGGGGTCGCGGCTGATGATGCGAACCGGCAGCAGGTCCATGTCGAGCGTCTGGGTCAGCCCCAGCAAATCGCGGAGCTCGGCGTTCTCGCTGGCCGCCTCCCTCAGCTCGGCGATGCGCTGCTCGGCGGACGCGATGCGCCGGCGCAGGTCCTCGTTCTCCGTCCGCAGCCGGTCAATCTCGCCGATGACGCCCACGATGCCGGCCACGCCCTCGCCGATCCCGCCGATCGACTGCCGCACCGGGTCCAACGCCCGCGCGCTGACGCGCTGCAGCGACCGGGCGGCATCGGTCCCCGACGCGAGCAGGAGCAGGAGCGAGGTGATGGTGAACGCCGCGAACAGGAGCCCGGATCGGCTTCGTCGGTGCGGGCCGCCGCCAAGCATCTACGACCCCGCTCGCATCGGCCTAGCGCGGGGCGCGGGTGAACTGTTCGCTGACCAGCACGCGCTCCAGGGTGTCCAGCTCCTCGAGGACGCGTCCGGTGCCGCGCACCACGCAGGTCAGCGGATCGTCGGCGATGTGGACCGGCATCTGGGTCGCTTCGGCCACGCGTCGATCCAGCCCGGCCAGGAGGGCCCCGCCGCCGGCGAGCACGATGCCCTGGTCCATGATGTCGGCCACCAGTTCGGGTGGCGTCTCCTCGATCGTCCCCTTGATCGCGTCGACGATCCGGTCCACCGATGGCTCCAGTGCCTCCCGGATCTGGTCGCTGCCGACCTCCACGCTGCGCGGCAGGCCGGTGAGCAGGTCACGGCCGCGGAAGGTCACCGTGCGTTCATCAGGGATGGGGTAGGCGGAACCGACCGCGATCTTGATCTCCTCGGCGGTTCGCTCGCCCATCAGCAGGTTGTACTCGCGCCGGGCGAAGCTGACGATATCGGTATCCATCTCGTCGCCGCCGATGCGGATCGACTGCGCCACCACGATCCCGCCCAGACTGATGACGGCCACCTCGGTCGTACCGCCGCCGATGTCGACGCCGCCTTGGCGTATCCGATCATCACGACGAACTCGGGGCTGCCCGCTACGAACTCGCGCGTCCCGTCGATGGGGTCGACGAAAAACGCCTGCGGGGCGCGTGTGTACTCCTCGTACTCGTGCTCGGGGCTTTCCTCTGCAACACGGGGCACGTCGGGAAATAGCTTTGCCAGCTCCGCGCAGATGAAGGTGTTCGCTTCTCGATCCGCGCTCGTGACGGGGTCGCCCGGGCCTTTGTACGACACTTCGAAGCCGCGGTCGTGAGCTCGACGGACGAGGTCCGCGGCGCGCTGGGACAAGTCGACCAGCGTGCGCACCAACGCGTCCTCGTCGGCACTCATTCGAGCGCCCCCAAGTCGGCCACTCGCAGGCCGAGCTTCTGCCGCGCCTGTTCATCCAGGTAAGGGGGCGCCTTGCCCGCTTCGCGCACGATCTGGTCGAGTTGCAGCACATTGCGCGGACCTGTGACAGCCGCGCTGACGGCGGAGTTGTCGAGCACGAAGCGCAGTGCCACCGAGCGCACCGTCGGCACCTCCTTCGACAGGGCGGACCGCAGCGCCTGCAGTTCTCGCAACCGTCGCTCGAACTGATCCTGTGTCCAGCGATGGATGCGATGATCGTCGCGCGGAAAGCGGCGATTGGCCGCCCAGAAGCCCGACAGCAGGCCATGCGCCAGCACCGAGCGCGCGAGCAGCCCGATGCCGTGCTCCTCGAGATCCTTCTGCACCCGCGTCACGTCCTGAGAGAACAGAGCATTGTAGGCCATCTGGACCACCTGAGGGCGATGTTCGGCGCCGAGCGCCTCGGTCACGACATCCGCGTCACCGGCACTGATACCCCAGGCGCGCACCCGTCCGAGCTCGACCTGTGCTGCCATCGTCGCCTGCGCCTCACCCTGCTTGAGCGCCTGCACACTCGGGTTGTGCAGCAGCACGACGTCGAGCGTTTCCCTGCCCAGTCGTTCCTGGCAGCGCTCGATGGACTGTTCGAGGAAGGCCTTGTCGAAGCGCTTGCGCGGGGGCCGCGAGTCGCGGTCGGTACCGACCTTCGTCACTACGACGGAGCTGTCTGGCAGCCGTTCGGCGAGCCGTTTCTCCATCCGACCCCGAGCGTAGACGTCCCCGGTTTCGAACAGTGTGATGCCGAGCTGCAGTGCGCGGTCGATGACCGCGTCCTGGTCCTGGTCCGCCACGGGTCCGTAGCCGTCTCCGGACAGACCCCAGGTGCCGAGCCCGAGCTCCGAAACGGTGATACCGGTGTTGCCGAGCTTGCGCGTGCGCATCGGGCTCCGTATAGCACCGCGCCCGTGCCCAGAGGCACCAATCCCGTGCGATCCGTGACGATGTCTGCTTCCCAGCGTGAGCCCCGAAAGAGCTACGATCACGCAGCGCGCTTGCCCGAGGGCGAGCCTCTCGACCCGCGAGAGCTGCTCGGCTCGGCCCGCGTGGAGCTCGAGCTCGGACCGGGCACCGGGGCTTTTCTGCTAGGCAAACTCGATCTGGACCCGGAAGTACGTCTGTTGGCGTTCGAGATCCGAAAGAAGTGGGCCGTGCACATCAACGAGCGCATCGAGCGGCGCGGAGCGGCGGGGCGGGCGCGCGTCTTCGCCGAGGACGCTCGCCAGGTGCTGCCCCGGCTGTCCGAAGCGAGTGTCGTGCGGGTCTACGTCCACTTCCCCGATCCCTGGTGGAAGAAGCGCCATCGCAAGCGGGTGTTGCTGCAGCGGCCGCTGGTCGACGAACTCGGGCGGGTCTTGTGCGACGGTGGTGAGCTGTTTGTCCAGACGGACGTCGCTGAACGAGCTGACGCCTACGAGCAGTTGTTGCGGGACCACCCCGCGTTCGCACCGCTCGGCGCCGGCCGCGTAGCAGAGGACCCCGGCTTCGGCGCGCGCTCGTCGCGGGAGCGTCGAGCCCTGGAAGACGGCTTGCCCATCGTACGTTTGCGTTTTCAGCGTCGTGCGCGCTCCGAGCGTTAGCGCTTTTTCGTGGCGCCGCACGCAGCCTGCCCGCTAGACTCGGTGAATGTTCCGACGAACGCTCGCCATCGCCCCCGCGTGCGTCGTAGCGCTGGTTGTGGCGCTGGCCTGCACCACGTACCGCGACAATCTCTCCCGCGGAGAGCGGCTGTACCAGGCGAACAAGTTCGACGACTCACTGGCGTTGTGTCGGCTGATGGAGCGCGATGTCGATGCGCTCACGCGGCCGGAGCAGGCGCGCTACGCGTACCTGCGTGGCATGACCGACTACCAGCTCGGTTTCCGGGCCGACGCACGCCACTGGCTGGCGATAGCCCAGGCCATCCACCAGCAGGAGGTGGGCAGCCTCGACGCAGATGCCCAGGCCACGACCAAGGCCACGCTCGATGAGCTGAACCGCGAGGTCTACGGGCTCGTGCCCGTCGACACCGCGTCCAGCGCGACCGAGCACACGGACGAGGCACCGTCGGCGGGCGCGGCGCCCCCCCCTCCGCCAGCTCCCAGTTCGGTTGCCACCGCCGCCACCGACTCGTTTTGTCGTGTCGACGTGGATTGCCCCTCGGGGCAAATCTGCGTTTCCGAACGCTGCACGCTTCCCTGAGAAGGGCGCGCTGTGACGCCTGCGCGTACGGTTGCCGCTCTCGGGCTGGCGGTTTTGGCGTTCGCGTGCGCGCCGCTTCCTGCCGTCGCACGGGCCCCGCACCCGCCAGCGCCGTCGCCCCCGCCGGCTGTCCCAGTGCAGGAGCGCATCGTCTCCCCGGAGGAAGGCGGCACCGCCGCAGAACTGCTCGCGCTGGCGCGGCTCGACTACGAAGCGGGTCGCTGCGAACTGGCCGAGGCACGGCTTCGGCGCGTTCTGGCGGCCGAAACGAAAGGCGAAAGCGCCGCCGAGGCGCTGTACTACGAAGCGTTGTGCGAAGAAGCGCTAGGGCGGCACGAGTCGTCGGCACGTACGTTTTCGGCGCTGTACGCGAGCAAACCCAGGAGCCGATTCGCCCGCGACGCGGCCGTGCGCGCTTCTCGGCTGTGGGGCTACCTGGATCGCTGGTCCGCGGCTGGCGATGCCGCGCGTTTCGCCAGCGAGCGCTTCGCGAGCGAGCTCGTGCCCAACGACCAGGTTGCGGTTTACAGCGCGCGTGCCCTGGCTGCGCTCTACCAGGGCGCGTCGGACGAGGCGGAGTACTGGACGGGCAAGGCGCGCGTCATCGTGGAGGCGAACTCGCTCGATTCGGGTGGGCTCATCGCGCGCGCTCTGGCTACCAAGCTGGACTACACCCGCTACGATTGCATCGTTCAGGACATGGGCGGACACGGCGAGTACGTCGAGGACCCGTCAACGATGCGCGGCGCCATCGACCGCGCCTTCGCCAGCGGAAGACCGGCCTTGGTCAACGTCAAGCTGGGTCACAGCGATTTCCGCAAGGGTGCGCTCAGCGATGAGCACCCTCCCCGATTCCTCGAGGCGCTGGCAACGGCCCACGGCATCATCGGGCGCCGCCCGGAGCTTCGAGCGGTGCTGGCCTGTCTGGCAGCCGGCCGAAACGTGCTGTTGGAGGGCCCGGTCGGCGTCGAAGACCGCCCTGGCCCGGGCCGTCGCCCAAGGCCTGGGGCGTGGCAGACCCGCGTCGACGGCGACGGAGCGCTACACCGAAGCCAAGCTGATCGGACACTTCGACCCCCCCGGCGTGCTCGAACACGGCTACCAGGCCGACCTGTTGATCCCCGGGCCCCTGGTCGCGGCCATGCAGGGAGGGGCGATCCTGTTCGTCAACGAGCTGAACCGCATGCCCGAAGGTGTGCAGAACGTATTGTTGCCGGCCATGGACGAGGGCCTGGTCACCGTGCCCCACCTCGGACAGGTGCAGGCCGCCCCCGGTTTCGCCCGGTCGCAACGCAGAACCCCCGCGAGTTCGTCGCTACCGGGCACCTCTCCGAAGCTCTGCTCGATCGCTTCGAGCTGGGTGGTCGCGCACCTGGCAGGAACAAGCCGAAGAACGGTCCATCGTGGAACAGGACGCCCGCTGCGCGCCCTCCGAGGAGCTGATGAGCCGCGCCGTGCAGCTCGTTCGGGCGACGCGCAAGGACCCGCGGATTCGCCGTGGCGCCAGCGTGCGCGCCGCCGTTGCCATCGCCGATTTGGCCACCGTGCTGGGCGGGGACCTCGCCCAGGCCACCCGCCTGGCGCTGGCCACCCGCATCGAGCTGGTCGAGGGCGGCGAGGGCCAGCTCGACCTGGTGGTTGCCGACCTGCTTGAGGGGCTCGAAAATCTCGCGAGCCGCACTCGGTCGAGCTCAGCCATTGGCGGCGTCGCCCCGACGCC
>CAWEUD010000035.1:0-10646 GCA_963812115.1 uncultured Chloroflexia bacterium | reverse complement strand
ACGATCAGGCTGCCGCTCGGCTCGGAGACGGGGAGGCCGGCACCGATGGCGGCGGCCATCGGCTCCTCGATCAGCCGCGCCCAGCGCGCCCCGGCGTTGATGGTCGCGTCGCGGACGGCCCGCTTCTCCACCTCGGTCACGCCGGACGGGATCCCGACCAGCACGCGCGGCCGCGGGATGCGGGCGTAGCGATCGTGCACCTTCTGGATGAAGTAGCGGATCATCTGCTCGGTGACGTCGAAGTCGCTGATGACGCCGTCACGCAGCGGCCGGATGGCAACGATGCTGGCTGGAGTGCGTCCCACCATCCGCTTCGCCTCCGCACCGATGGCCAGCACGCGCTTCGTCCGCGTGTCCATGGCCACCACGCTCGGCTCGCTGATGACGATGCCGCGATGACGCACCGTCACCAGCGTGTTGGCGGTACCCAGGTCGATGCCGACGTCGTGGCTGAGGAGGCCGAGCAGGCCGTCGAAGAGTCCCAACTTCCCTCCGGGAATCTGGCGTTTCGCGGGCCCGTGGCACGACAGGGTCCGGTTTCGGGATTTGCTCGCGGACGCGTTGCGCCGGTGCGCTGCGCGCGCGTGCAACCCTAGCACACGGCCCGCTGGATGGACCCACGCGTCGGAGGGGCTCGGCCCATCCGCCTCGCCGCCGGTACCGCCCGCCCCGGGACCCGGATATCAGCCGGACCGATGAACTGGCGGATGAGATCCCACGCCACCGCCTGTTCATCAGTGGGCGCGATGAGATGGAGCACGAAGGGCCCGAGGCCGCCCTGGAATCGGGCGTCGACCTCCAGATCATCGGCGGCGGCGATATCGCGACGCCGCCACCGCGCAGGGTGCGCCGCTTGCCGCATCGTGGCATACTTGAACAAGTGACTAAACCAGCCGTTCAACCCAAGGGGGGCCGCGGGGAGGGGACGCGCTCCCGCCTGGTGGCGGCGACCATCGAACTGGTCGCCGAAGAGGGCTGGGAAGGTGTCACCACCCGCCAGATCGCGCGGCGCGCGAAGTCGAACCAGGCGCTGATCAACTACCACTTCGGCTCGAAGGCCGGACTGCTGCGCGCGGCCCTGGAGGGGGCGCTGCGCGAGGGGTTCCAGGCTCCCCTGCAGGCAATGCTGCAGGCGCCCAGCTTCGCCGACGGCTGCGTCGCGCTCATCACCGAGATGGCCGCCATGGACGAAGCCGAACCGATCGTGCGCTTCTCCATGGAAGCGATGGCTCGTGCACCGCGCGACGAGGAGCTGCGGCGAATCATGGCCGGCCTCCTGGCAGAACTGCGGCAGATGCTCGCGCACGGTCTCGCCACGGCCCAGCAGCGCGGAGAGATCCCCGCGGCCGTTGATCCGACCGGGACGGCCGCGCTCCTGGGGGCCGTCTTCGACGGCCTGGGGTTGCACCTGCTGATCGACCCATCCCTCGACCCCGCGCCGGCCAGCGCGGCGCTGCGAGACCTGCTCACCAGAACCAAGGAGGACTCATGACCGCGTCACCCAACGCTCCGCTCATCGAGCTGGAGCGCGTCTCGAAGCGCTACGGCAGCGGCGATGTCGCCGTCGACGCGTTGAAGGACGTCAGCCTGACCATCGGGCGCGGGGAGCTGGTGGTGGTGCTCGGACCGTCCGGGTCGGGCAAGACGACGCTGCTCAACGTGATCGGCGGCATCGAGCCGGTCACCTCCGGACGGCTGGTCGTCGACGGCAAAGACCTGGTCGGCCTCTCGACCGATGACCTGACGACGTACCGCCGCGAGACGGTCGGCTTTGTCTTCCAGTTCTTCAACCTGGTCCCCACGCTCACGGCCCTCGAGAACGTGCAGCTCATCGCGGAGCTCGAGCACGGCGGTGCCGCGAGCCGCTCGCAGGAGGCACTGGCGGCTGTCGGCCTCGGGGAGCGCATGGACCACTTCCCCGGAGCGCTCTCGGGCGGGCAGCAGCAACGGGTGGCGATCGCGCGCGCCGTCGTCAAGGAGCCGCCGCTGCTGCTCGCCGATGAGCCGACGGGCTCGCTCGACCTGTCCATGGGCCGCCAGGTGTTGGCCCTCCTGCGCACCGCCGTCGATCGCGGACGGACCGTGCTGCTGGTGACCCACAACGGCGCCATCGCCCGCATGGCCGACCGCGTCGTTCACGTCGGCTCTGGCGAGGTGGTCGGCGACGAGCACAACGCGGCACCGGTGGCGGCGGAGGAGGTGGAGTGGTGAGCCTGCTCGAGCGGAAGCTGCTCCGAGACATCGGCCGGCGTCGATGGCAGTTCGTCGCCATCCTGGCCACCGTCTTCCTGGGCGTGACCCTCTTCGGCGCCTCGTACGACGCCTACAACAACCTGACCGCTTCGTACGCGGAGCTGTTCCGTCGCACGCACTTCGCCGCGTTGACCGCCGAGGGGGGTGACCCCACGAGGGTGGCCGATGCCCTGCGCGCCACCGATGGCGTGGCCGCGGTCGCCACGCGGCAGGTCGCAGACCTGCCCTTCCGGGTCAACGGCAAGACGTTCGTCGGGCGGGTTATCGGCTGGCCGGCGGGCGAGCGGCCGGCCGTCGACGACGTGCTGCTGCTCTCCGGCGAGCGGCCCGCCGCCGGCGAGGCGAACGGCGTGGCGGTCGAACGGCACATGGCCGACAACTTCGGCCTGCAGCGCGGCGACACGTTCGAGGTCCGGACGCCCGGCGGCTGGCAGACGCTGACCGTCACCGGCGTCGGCGCCTCTCCGGAGTACGTCTGGCCGGCCAGGAGCCGCCAGGAGGTCTTCACCATGCCGGATCAGTTCGGCGTGGCCTTCGGGGCGGGATCGCTGCTCCGGGCGCTGCCGCCACAGCTTACGACGTCGCAGGTGCTGGCCACCACCAGCGGGCCGGCAGACGAGGCCGAGGTCCTGGCCCGCCTGCGCCAGACCGCGCTGTCCGCGGGCGCGGCGGACACGTTCACCCAGGCCGAGCAGGCGTCGAACGCCACGCTGAACGAGGACATCCAGGGATTCGGCGAGATGTCCATCCTCTTCCCGCTGATGTTCCTGACGGCCGCCGGCCTGGCGACCTACGTCCTGCTCAGCCGGATGATCCTGGCCCAGCGCCAGCAGGTCGGCCTGCTGCTGGCGGTCGGTTTCGGGCGGCGTCGCGTCTTCGGGCACTACCTCGGCTTCGGCCTGGTCATCGGCCTGGTCGGATCAGTGGCCGGCGCCGTCGCCGGGCTGCTCCTGGCGGGGCTGATCACGCGCATCTACACCGGGGTCATCGGTATCCCCATAACGGTCGTCGAGCTGCGACCGCTGACCTTCGCGCTGGGGCTGGCCTTCGGCATCGTCGCGGGGGCCCTGGCAGCGCTCATCCCCGCCTGGCGTGCCTCGCGCATGAGCCCGGCCGCGGCGATGTCGGCGACGGTCGGATCCGGCATCGGCTCGCGCAGCCTGCTCGAGCGCGTGATTCCGCCGCTCTCTCGCCTGCCGGCCCGTTGGCGGATGGTGGTGCGCGGGATCGGGCGCTCGCGCGTGCGCAGCATCAGCACCATCGTCGGGGTGATGATCGCCGTCACGCTGGTGCTCGTCTCCTGGGGCATGATCGACACGGTGGGGGTGCTGATCGACCGTCAGTTCAACCAGGCGGAGCAGCAGGACGCCACGCTGGCGCTGCCCGCAGGCGTCACCGATGCCGATCTGGCCGCCGTCCGCGACGTCCCTGGCGTCGCCGCCGCCGAACCATTGGCGCACCTGGAGGTGACGATCGTTCACGGCGACGAGCGCTACTCCACCACCCTGGCCGCCCTCCCGGCCGACACGGTCATGCACCGGTTCCTGGGCGCGCCGGCCGAGGGCATCGCTGGAGACGGGATCCTGGCCGGGACCGCGTTGCGCGACGTCCTGGGGGTGTCGCCGGGCGACCAGGTGACCCTCGTCTTCACCGGAATGGACGGCAATGCGACCATCAACCTGGCCGGCTTCGTGGACGAGCCGCTGGGGACCTTCGCCTACGCCAGCGACGCGGCCGCGTCGCAGATGATCGGGGCCGATGGCCTGCAGGCTGCCACGCGCGAGATCAACGTGCGCTTCGACCCGGACGCCGATCGCCAGGTGGTCCTGGACCGGCTCTCGGCGCTCGAGGGCGTGGCCGCGGTGACCGATGCCCGCGCCCTGCAGCAGACGGCCGAGTCGCTGATGGGCCTCTTCTACGCGTTCGTGGGACTGATGCTGGCCCTCGGGGCGGTGATGGCCTTCGCGGTGCTCTTCAACCTGATGGCCGCCAACATCGGCGAGCGGGTGACCGAGCTCGCCTCGCTGCGGGCGGCCGGCATGCGCGGCGCGGAGCTGTCGCGGATCATCACCGCCGAGAACGTGCTGCTGACGGTGGCGGGCATCGTGCCGGGACTCATCATCGGCTACCTCGCCGCGTGGGAGTTCATGGCCACCTTCAGCAGCGATCTGTTCAGCTTCGACCTCCACGTCCAGCCGACCACGTTCCTCTTCACGGCGCTCGGGATCCTGGCGGCAGCGCTCGTCAGCCAGGTGCCAATCCTGCGCAGCGTGCGGAGCATCGACATCGCGAGGGTGGTTCGGGAACGGGCCAGCTGAGCGCCGGCAGGGGTTCGCACGGAACGTGCTGGAGCAGGACGGGTATGGTTAGACCCATGACTTCCAGCCACCAGCTAGCCCACCTCGGCGTTCCGGACGCGGAGCGGAGCCGCCTCGCCCGGGGTGAGCATCACGATCCGCACGCGGTCCTGGGGGCACACGCCTCGGCGGAAGGGACCATCGTGCGGACCTTCCATCCCGACGCAACCGGAGTGCAGCTGGTCCGTGCCGGCGAGCAGCCCCTTCCGATGGATTCGCTGGGCGACGGCCTGTGGGGAGTGCTCGTGCCGGGCGCCTCCACGCCACTCGACTACCGCCTGCGGTTCAGCTTCGCCGACGGGAACGACTGGGAGCGAGACGATCCGTACCGATTCCTTCCCACGCTCGGTGAGCTCGACCTGCACCTCATCGGCGAGGGCACGCACGAACGTCTGTGGGACGTGCTTGGCGCCCACCCGCGCAGCATGGGCGACACTGCCGGGGTGGCCTTCGCCGTCTGGGCGCCCAACGCCCGCAGCGTCCGCATCGTCGGCGACTTCGATCGCTGGGACGGCCGCCTCTTCCCGATGCGCTCGCTCGGCGCGTCCGGCGTCTGGGAGCTCTTCGTCCCCGGCATCGGCGCGGGTGAGCTGTACAAGTACGAGATCGTCGGACGCGACGGCCAGCTGCGGTTGAAGGCGGACCCGATGGCGTTCGCGATGCAGGTCCGACCCGAGACCGCATCGCGCGTCTGGGACCTGGACAGCGACCTGTGGACCGATCAGGCCTGGATGGCGGACCGCGCGAAGCGCGATCCGTATCGGTCGCCGATGTCAACCTACGAGGTCCACCTCGGCTCCTGGATGCGCAATCCAGACGGCTCGTGGCTCGGCTACCGCCAGGCCGGTGAGAAGCTCGTGGAGCACTGCGGCCGCTTCGGCTTCACGCACGTCGAGCTGCTGCCCGTCGCGGAGCACCCCTTCGACGGCTCGTGGGGCTACCAGGTGACCGGCTACTACGCGCCGACCGCCCGCTTCGGCTCGCCGGAAGACTTCCGGCACATGGTCGACACGCTGCACAACGCCGGGATCGGCGTGATCCTGGACTGGGTGCCGGCCCACTTCCCGACCGACGACTTCGCCCTCCGTCGCTTCGACGGAACGCCGCTCTACGAGCATCCCGATCCCCAGCGCGGCGAGCACCCAGACTGGGGCACGCTGATCTTCGACTACGGGCGCCCGGAGGTCCGCAACTTCCTGGTCGCCAACGCGCTCTTCTGGCTGGATCGCTACCACATCGACGGGCTCCGGGTGGATGCCGTGGCCTCGATGCTCTACCTGGACTACTCGCGCAAGGCCGGCGAGTGGACGCCGAACCAGTACGGCGGCAACGAGAACCTCGATGCGATCGCATTCCTGCGCGAGATGAACGAGAAGGTCTACGGCCGCTACCCCGGCGCGATCACCATCGCCGAGGAGTCGACCGCCTTCCCCGGCGTCTCGCGGCCAACCTACCTCGGCGGGCTGGGGTTCGGCTTCAAGTGGGACATGGGCTGGATGCACGACACCCTGGCCTACTTCAGCGAGGATCCGGTCCACCGCCGCTTCCACCACGACAAGCTCACCTTCCGCGGCCTCTACCTGAACACCGAGCACTTCGTGCTGCCCCTCTCGCACGACGAGGTGGTGCACGGCAAGGGCTCGCTGCTCGGCAAGATGCCGGGCGACGAGTGGCAGAAGTTCGCGAACCTGCGCTCGCTGATGGCCGAGATGTACACCCAGCCGGGCAAGAAGCTGCTCTTCATGGGGTCCGAGCTCGCGCCGTCGCTGGAGTGGAACCACGAGCAGCAGCTGCCCTGGGACTCGGCCGAGGCGGGGCTGCGCGCGGGCTTCGTGCGCTTCATGGCCGACCTCGGCCGTCTCTACCGCGAGACGCCGGCGCTGTGGGCTGGCGAGCACGAACCGCAGACGTTCGCCTGGATCGATGCCTCGGACGTGGAGGCATCGGTCTACTCCTACATTCGTCGGGCAGGCGAACAGCAGGTGGTGGTGGTCATGAACATGACCCCCATCCCCCGGCACGACTACCGGCTCGGCTTCCCGTACAGCGGTACCTGGGAGGAGGCGCTCAACTCCGATTCGGAGCACTACGGCGGGTCGAACCTCGGGAACCTCGGCGGCGTGCGCGCCGAGGAGCCCGGCTGGCACGGGCAGCCCGCGGCCGCCACGCTGACCCTTCCCCCACTCTCCGTGCTGGTGCTGCGGCGAGCCTAGCGGGCCGGATCGTCCGAGCATCTGCCCGGGCCTGCGCCGATCAGGTCCTGCGCAACGCCTTGGCCAGCTTCAGCACGAATGGATCGGCCATCAGCACGTCGATCGGCACCGGCAGCGGGACGCGCCAGTTCGGGTGCTCGTCCACCGTGCCGGGCAGGTTGGGGCGCTCTTCCACCTTCAGCGCGTCCTCGAACGTTGCGCTGACCACCATGGCGGGCGATGCGCCGAGCGCGCGGTGCACCGAGAGGATCACCTCGTCGACGGGTGTCGCCGGTTTGCTCCCACCCACGCGTCCGAGCCGCCTGCGCAGCTTCCCCAGGCCCGATGGATCGGCCGGCCGACCGGCGCGCTCCTGCATGGCCAGGTCGGCTCCCGACCAGGTGCCGGCGATCGTCGGCAGGTCGTGGGTCGTCACGCCGGCGAGCGCCATGCGCGGGTAGCCTGACGGCGGCTCGTGCTCGAAGTAGACGAGGCGGTAGGAGAGGATTCGCCTCCGTCCCAGCTCGCGACGGACGCCCCGCTCCACCGTGCCGAGGTCCTCGCCGACGATGAGTGCCCCCGCGCGCTCGCTCTCGAGCGCCAGGATCTCCAGCAGCTCGTCGGTCGGGTAGCGAACGTAGGCGCCGTTCGCGGCACCCTCCCCCAGCGGTAGCCACCACAGGCGGAAGAGCCCCATCGCGTGGTCGATGCGCAGGCCGCCGGCATGCCGCAGCGTCGCCCGCAGGGTCTGGATGAACGGCAGGTAGCCGGCGCGCCGCAGGCGGTGCGGGAGGAAGGGCGGCAGGCCCCAGTCCTGGCCGGCCGGGTTGAAGATGTCGGGCGGTGCGCCGATGTTGACGTCGAGCGCCATGGTCTCCTGCCAGGCCCAGGCATCGGCCCCGTCGCGGTCGACCCCGATCGGCATGTCCTGGACGAGCGGCAGCTCGGCTCCAGCCCGCGCCAGCTGTCCGTCGATCAACCACTGCAGCCACTCGTGGAAGGCGATCCTGTCGGCGTGATCGGCCGCGAAGCGACGGACCGCGGGATTCCCGGGGCGGCGCAGCTCCTCCGGCCAACGGCTCCACGCCGGGCCGTGATGCTCGGCGATGACGGCGTAGGTGGACCATTCGCGGAGGGCGACGCCCTGCTCGGCACGGTAGGCATCGAGACCATCGCCTGGGGGGCGCGCGCTCCAGATGGCCTCGAGCGCGTCCATCTTGAGCCGGAAGGCGGCGTCGCGGTCGAGCAGCCGGGTTGCGTTGAGGGCGTGGCCGGCGGCGGCCAGGCGCGACAGCCGCTCACCGAGGGCATCCGCCCCGGGCAGCTCCTCGACGCGCAGGTAGACCGGGTTCCGAAAGCGACGGCTCGACGGGAAGTAGGGTGACGGCTGCAGCGGCACGAGTGGAGCCGGCGCGCTGAGTGGGTTGATCATCATGAGCCCGGCGCCGAGCCCCGCGGACCAGCTGCCCAGCTCGCGCAGGTCGGCGAGGTCGCCGATCCCCCAGCTCCCGCGAGAACGAGCGGCGTAGAGCTGGACAGTCCAAGCCCACGTTCGCAACCCGGGCGGGAGATGGCACCGGCCCGGCCCGGTGATCAGCAGCTGCTCGCCCTGCGGGGCGGCCACGCGGTGGTAGCCGAACGGCACGTCGGGTGGCAGCGAGGCCAGCGCGCCAAGCTGGCTCCCGTCTTCGACCGTTATTACCAGCGCCATGATGTCATCCTGATTCGTCAGATCAGGAGCCTGTTGTATGATCAGGGTTACACCATCGGCGGTGCCCGCCTGCAGTTATCCGGTGAAATCGCCAAGGAAGATACCTCGCAAAGCCAGCAGATTATCCGTCAGGTGCGGATGGAGCTGGAAGAAATTCTGCATATATTGAAACGCTATTGCCGCCCGTAACGCAGTGGTTAACCGCGCTTTTAAAAACCTTGCCAATAGAGTAAAGTCCAGCGCCTGAAAAAAGGGCCGGACCGGTCCGATTTTATTATCGTCGGGGCGTAGCGCAGCCTGGTAGCGCATCACACTGGGGGTGTGGAGGTCGCAGGTTCAAATCCTGCCGTCCCGACCAACTGGCCTGGAAAATTTCAAACTTTAGCTATGGAGCCGGCAATTGTCGGGTTTGAGATTTCAAAAGAAAATATTCTCGGCGCTGGGTTTGCGCCTCGGGCCTCTCACTTTCGGTGGAGGCCTTTATTTTTTAAGTGCAAGGCGGGAAGGATGGAACCAAGAGGCAAGTTCACAAAATCGCCGGGAGCGATTTTGAACAGGATCGCCTGCGAAGCAAAGCAGCCTTGGCCCGAAGGGCGGAGGGCAGAGGGATGAGTTCTGGTAATATGCGGGGTCTGTCCGTAAAAAACCTGTCTCGCGCGTCCATGCGCTCAATTAAAAATCTCTTTGGTAATACGCGGAATCCCGCCGCAAAAGACTATCTCCCACGTCCCTGAGGTCGGGATGCCCGGAGTAAATTTCTGCCGTCCCGACCAACTAGCTTGGACAATTTCAAACTTCAGCTGTCAAACCCGCATTTGCCGGACTTGGGATTTCAAAAGAAGATACTCTCGGCGCGGGGCTTGCGCCATTAGGAAATGACGCTGAATTTTAGCCGCATCCTTTCGGCAGAACCTCACTCGCACGTCCCTGCGCTCGGGTTGTCCATTATTGCGATCACACCCACCGCAAGTCTACAATCCTGATTTCCAGCGAGAAACAACTACAAGTCATCCGACGGGACATCTAAATAGCGGACCGCTTTACCCGGAATTCATCGAAAATATTGTGTCTGTTCAGGGTATTCCGCGTTATCACGTGGTGAATGATCGGGCGAAACGGGAGATAACGTTGTTGCAATACCCTGATAAATATTCAAGTCACTTCCGGTTGCTGGTGTTGCCATCTGTCATCGTATCGTTGACCGGTGTATTGCTGATTGCCATCTTGTATCAGCGTTATCAAAGTCTCGCCTACGAACAATTGCGGGAACGCACTCTGCATATCAGCCAGGCATTAACTTACGTTCTGCAGGGTGAAACAAGTCGAAAGAACTGAATATAGCGATACAGGCTGTTGCGGCGATTTCCAATATTCGCCGGGTTATTATCGCCGGCGGCGGAGGCGCTATCTAGCGATCAGGTACAGGCTGCATCGGTGGCCTGCTGGATGCGTTCGGTGGGCTCGGTATTGCTATCTCTGGATTGTTCGATGGCGTTGATCTAAATACGCCTGAAGGGTTGGCAGACGTTATCACGAATCTGGTTAATGTCGGTAAAAGTCTGGTTAATACCACGAAGGATATGGTCGAGTCATTCGGGCCGTTCTTTAGTGTATTGGCGAGCGGTGTCAGCGCATTCGGCAATTTGGATGAAAGCTCGACCAGTTTCATCGGGACGCTGCTCGGAATCGGAAAACAGGTCGACCTGATACTTCCCGCATTCGACGGCATGACCGGCGCCATCAAGGGACTGGCAATCGCCATCACGGCGCTGTCGTTACCCGGACTGATAACCAGCTTCGCCTCCTTGGGAGGTGCTGTCGCAGTGCTCGGTCTGGCCATCGATGCGCTCGTTGTCGGTTCAGGACTTGCGCTCTCATCTACCAGCTGTCGAAATGGCAGGATGTTGAGAAAATAACGCCTGCAGTAGCCAAGCTTGCCATCGCCGTTTATAACTGGTGGAACGAAACCGACGAAGCGACAACAGCCAACGACAAGCTGATCAATTCAACGCTGGATATTCGCAAGGCGTTTGATGATGCCCTGCTACCGGTCGATAAGCTGGCCGGGTCGCTAAAGAAAAACAGCGTTGCTGTCGGCGACATCAAGACAGAATTTGAAGCCGCTCTCCTTCC
>CAWEUD010000034.1:0-7354 GCA_963812115.1 uncultured Chloroflexia bacterium | reverse complement strand
GCTAATCCGCCTCCGGCCCGGCCCTCGCCGGCGGTTCGCGCGACGGCCCGCGACAGCGGCTACAGCAAACATCGAGCCGGGCCGGATCGGCCGCGGTGACGGCGCCTCGCTGGGCAGCCGCGACCGGCGACCGACCTCCCGGGAGGACGCCTCGGTCCTCGCCAGGCAGCGCACCGCCGGGGTTCGGCTACAATTCCGGCCGTGCAAAGCGAAAACGCCGTCGACGTGCGCCGGCTGGAACGGCCGCATGGCAACCTGCTCGTCTACTACGCGCTGGGCTCGCTGTTGTTGGGCCCGCTGTTCTTCGTCGCGCTGATCCCGCTCTACTTCCGCTACCACACCCTGCACTACCGTTTCGACGACGAGGGGGTGTCGATGCGCTGGGGGATCCTCTTCCGGCGCGAGATCCATCTCACCTACTCGCGCATCCAGGACATCCACCTGACCAGCAACCTGGTGGAGCGCTGGCTCGGCCTCGGCCGGGTGCAGGTGCAGACCGCCTCCGGCAGCTCCGGCGCCGAGATGACCATCGAGGGGCTGCAGGAGTTCGAGGCGGTCCGCGACTTCCTCTACACGCGGATGCGCGGCATGCGCGACGAGCACCGCGCCTCGGAGGCGGCGACGGCACCGGCGGCGCCGACCGCCGCCGGCGGCCTCGACGCCGGCACCGCGGAGGCGCTGGCCAGCACCCTGCTGGCGGTGGCCCACGAGCTGCGCGGCGTGCGCCAGGCGCTGGCCGCGCGCGGCGGCGAGCAGCGCGCGGGCGGACCCGGCGTGGAGGAGGGGTTGATGTTCGACGCCGTGCAGCGCGCCCTGCTGAAGGTCCTCAAGGTGCCGCCGCAGCCCGAGCCGCCGCTCGGTGCGCCGGGCTCGGTGCGCGTCTTCCGCGCCGCCCACAACTATCTCTTCTACGGCCTCTTCGGCTGGGCGGTGAAGCAGGCCGTCGCCATCTGGGGCCTGGTGGTCGGCCTCGGTGCGCTGTCGATGGCGCCGGAGTTTCCGTACGACTCCTGGGTGCACGTCCTCGAGATCGTCGGTGTCGCCATCTTCGCCGTCGAGGTGCCGTTGACGCTGTTCGGCGTGCTGCTCGACTACCGCATGCGCTGGTACATCGTCACCGACCGCAGCCTGCGCATCCGCGAGGGCATCTTCCGCGTGCGCGAGAAGACGATGAGCTTCGCCAACATCCAGAACCTCGGCGTCAAGCAGGGTCCGCTGCAGCGGATGCTCGGCATCTCCGACCTCGAGGTGAAGTCCGCCGGCGGTGGCGAGACCCAGAAGAAGAAGGGGCACGAGCGGGGCGAGGACCTGCACACCGGCTACTTCCGCGGCGTCGACAACGCCGAGGAGATCAAGCAGGTCGTGCTCGAGCGCCTGCGCCGGCTGCGCGACTCGGGCCTCGGCGACCCGGAGGAGCGCGGGGTCCACGCCGCAGCGGTGGCGGCGGTGACGGAAACCGCCCCGGGCCGGCCGGCCGCGGAGGCCGGCGGAATCGCGGTCCGGGCCGGAGACGCGGCGGGTCCGCTCCTCGCCGCGGCCCGCGAGCTGCTGTCCGCCGCCCGCGAGCTGCGCACCGCCGTCGGCCCCTGACCGGCCGCCGCGCCGGCGCCGGCCGTCAGGTCACCCGGGCGCGGCGGATGAGGCGGCGGAAGAGGGCGGGGGAGAGGCGCCACAGGTAGACCGCGAAGCGCTCGCGCCCGCCCACCAGCAGCTCGTCGCGCCCCGCCTCGACGGCGGCGACGATGCGGCGGGCGCAGGCCTCGGGGCTCATCCCCTCGGCCTGGGCGCGGTCGAGGGTTCCCTGTGGCGAGCCGTCGGCGGTCAGCGCGTTGTAGGTGACGCGGGTGCGGATGAAGCCGGGGCACACCATGGTGACGCGGATGCCGGCGGCGTGCTCCTCGGCGCGCAGCGACTCGAAGAAGCCGTGCAGCGCGTGCTTGGCGGCCGAGTAGCCGGAGCGCTGCGGCGTGCCGAACTTGCCCACCAGGCTGCTCACCACCACCAGGCGCCCGGCGCCGCGCCGGCGCATCGACGGCAGCAGCGCCTTGGTGAGGACGACGGCGCCGAAGTAGTCGACCTCCATCAGCCGGCGGTCGACGGCGAGCTCGGTGTCACGCGCCAGCGCGCGCTGCGAGAGGCCGCCGTTGTGCACCATCACGTCGACCCGGCCGCAGCGCTCCAGCACCTCGTCCGCCGCCCGCCGCAGGCCCGCCTCGTCGGCCAGGTCGAGCGGCACGACGAGGTGCCGCTGCGGCTCCGCCATCGCCTGTCGCACCCGTTCCAGCTCCTCGCCCCGCCGCGCCGACAGCACCACCCGCGCGCCACGCTCGGCGAATCGCAGCGCCAGCGCCTCGCCGATGCCGGAGGAGGCGCCGGTGATCCAGACGACCTTGCCGTTGGGGTCCATTGGGGTCACTCGTTTCACTTCTCCACCGACGATCTTGGCCCCGCCGCGGCGCCCACCCGAGTCTGCAACACCCAGGGGTCAGTCCGCCCGGCCGGATTCGTCTTGCCGGAGGATCTCTTCGATCTGGCTCACATGGGTCGGAAGATCATCGACGATGGTGTCCCAGACGATCTGTAGGTTGACGTCGTAGTAGCGGTGAATGATGCGGTCGCGCATGCCTGCTGCCTGGCCCCAGGCGATGGAAGGGTAGAGCGCTCGAGTCCCCATGGAGACGCGCTTTGCTGCCTCGCCGATGATCTCGATGAGTCTCTGCAGGGCCAGACACAGGGCGTCGTTGGACTCGAGGTCTTCGACGCAGTGTCCTGCTGCCATTCGCATCGCCCGCTGTCGCGGCGTCGACCATGTGCTGCAGGCTGACGCGATCGTCAGCTCGAAGCATACGCAAGGTCCATCTTGTGCCTCACAACGTCTTCTCGGAAATAGCGGCTGAGATCGGGGACCGTACGCAGATCGGCCTTGCGCCCCACAAGCTGGGACAGGTCTTCCTCGATTCCTGTCAGGCGAAGAAACCCAACTCGTTGCCCCGGCTCGAACTCCACGAGAACGTCCACGTCGCTTTCCGGTCCGAACGCTTCGCCGCGGACGGAGCCGAAGAAGCCGAGCTTGCGGATGTGGTGACGCCGACAAAACGCTCGTAGGGCGTCTTCGGAGACTCCAAGTCGGGTGAGCGGCAGGAGGGGCGGCAGATGCACGTTCAGGGGAACCGGCAGGATCGAGGCTTCTCCGCACACGTCGTACATGAGGACGCGCGGCCGCAGGATGGAGATCCTGGCGAACTGCATCGGGTCCGCGCTGTCCTCCCTCCAGGCCTCGATGGCAGCGGCCAGGCGGTCCGGCAACTCGTCGACGAACCAGGAGGTCGCGGCGGACCAGCCGGTGACGTCGTTGATCAGGAGGTCGTGACGCGGGTAGGGCGCGTAGGATTTCAGTCGTTCCGTCTTTTTGCAGATGACGCGCAGAAGCTCCTCGGTCCATCTCCGCTCTGGCTCGTCGCCGAAGAACGGCTTCTGTCGGAATTCCTCGCCCGGTGGTCGCAGGATCGAGTTTCCTATCTCCAGCCGGGTGCCCGTCGGCGCTTTTTCCAGCTCCGTGAGCGCCCTTTGAAGTGTCTCTTCGCCTGCCTGGGTGACTTCCAGGCCGTAGGTCTCGGAACCCGCAGCCACCTCGAAGTCGGGCGACTCCCTCTTGTCGACTTTCAGCGGGAAGCTCAGGAGCTTGTGGTCACCGAGCGTCGCAAGGTAGTTGACGATGCAGAAGCGTTCTCTTTCACTGGCAATCCGACCCTCGTCTCTTCCGGGCACGCGAGCATCGATGCGAGCCAGCTTGTCGAGGAGCTCGCTTCTGTCGCTGGCCGTCAGCGTGTCGCCGTAGGGTGCGAAAAGGCCCGCCATGGGAACAAGTCTATCCTCTGACGGGGATGAGGCCCCGGCCGAGCGTCAGACTGGGCCTGTTTGGAGGCTTTCGTCGCGTAGACAGATGGAGGGCGACAATGCCGCCGACAAGCGCTCAAGGAGAAAGCATGGACTTTGCCGATCGAATCCGAGATCTCGCCTCACGAGTGCCGAGGCAGCTCGATCATGTTGCCTCCGAGGAGGCGACGAAGAACGCTCTGGTGATGCCGTTTCTCAGTGCCTTGGGGTATGACGTCTTCGATCCGTCCGAAGTGACGCCGGAGCTCCATGCCGATGTCGGTACCAAGAAGGGTGAACGGGTCGACTACGCCGTTCTCCGCGACGGTGAGCCGATCCTTTTGGTGGAGTGCAAGTCCTGCAACCAGAGCCTCGACGGTTGCCATGCATCGCAGCTCTATCGCTATTTCTCGGTGACCTCGGCACGCATCGGAATCCTCACCAATGGCGTCGTATATCGGTTCTTCTCGGACCTCGACGAGCCCAACAGGATGGACTCGAAGCCGTTTTTCGAGGTCGACCTGCTCGACCTGGCTGACGCGCAGGTCGTTGAGCTCAAGAAATTCTCCAAGAGCGAGTTCAGTCTCGATCAGGTTCTCGATTCTGCCAGCGATTTGAAATACAAGGGTGAAATCAAGAAGATCCTCGCTCAGGAGATCGCCGACCCGTCGGAAGAGCTGGTGCGATTCTTTACCAGCCGGGTTTACTCCGGGCGGCTCACCAAGCCGGTGAGGGCGCAGTTCACCGACATCACTCGGAACGCAATCCAGGAGTTCATTCGCGACCGGATTCGGGAACGCCTCGAGTCGGCACTCGCTCGTGAGACGATGCCCATTCCTGCGGCACCCGGCGACGACGCAATCGGCCCGGCCGAGGAATCGGCATCGCAGGGGGACTCCGACATCGTCACCACAGCGGAGGAGCTGGAGGGCTTCCACATCGTGCGGGCCATCCTGAGCGAGTTGGTCGATCCGGGCCGCGTGACATTGCGAGACGTCAAATCGTATTGTGGCATTCTTCTCGACGACAACAACCGAAAGCCGATCTGCCGTCTCCACTTCAACAGTGCACAGAAGTACCTTGGTGTTTTCGATGCAGAGAAGAACGAGGAGCGCCACGCGCTGGAGAGAGTCCGGGACCTCTATCGCTTTGCCCGCCCTCTGCGCGACACGGTGGAGCGATACGATCCGTCGCTGGGCTCGGCTTCTCTCTCGACCGTGTAGTTGCGCCTGGTGGGCTCCCGCCCGCCCATCGTCCTGCCGGTATAATCCCTGCATCCCCTACACTTCGATGAGGTAGGGAGCGTCGCCCTTTCTGCTCTACGGCGGCGATGGAAGCGGTGCGACGACCGACAGGCAATGCGACCGAGAGCCGAGGCTGGAGAGGAGCTGGCACGATGACCATCAAGGAACCCGAGCTGCCGACGACCGAGAGTCCAGTGCCTCCCGCCGACGGGAAGGCGCCGCGCGCCGCCGGCGATGCGCCGCGCAACGTCCAGTACCGCGACGAGGTGCTGGCCGAGGCCGCGGCGGGGGCGCAGCGGTGGCGCGACGCCAGCGACGCGGTGCGCGCCCGGCGCCCCGCCTGGAAGGACGACTTCACCACCGTCTCCGGCATGGAGGTGCCGCTGCTGGTCACCCCGGCCGACACCGCCGACCTCGATCCGGTGGCGGACATCGGGGTTCCCGGCGAGTTCCCCTACACGCGGGGCATCCACCCGACGGGCTACCGCGGCAAGCTGTGGACGATGCGCCAGTTCGCCGGCTTCGGCTCGGCGGCGGACACCAACCGGCGCTTCAAGTACCTGCTCGAGCAGGGGCAGACCGGCCTGTCGGTGGCCTTCCACCTGCCCACCCTCTACGGCTACGACTCGGACCACCCGATGTCGCTCGGCGAGGTGGGCAAGTGCGGCGTCGCGATCGACACCCTGGCCGACATGGAGGCGCTGTTCGACGGCATTCCGCTCGACGAGGTGTCGACCTCGATGACCATCAACTCGACGGCGCCGATCCTCTTCGCCATGTACCTGGCGGTGGCCGAGAAGCAGGGGGTGGACGTCGAGCGCCACGTCACCGGCACGCTGCAGAACGACATCCTCAAGGAGTACATCGCGCAGAAGGAGTACATCTACCCGCCGCGGCCGTCGATGCGCCTGATCACCGACCAGTTCGCCTTCGCCGCCGAGCAGGTGCCGCGCTGGAACACCATCTCGATCTCCGGCTACCACATCCGCGAGGCCGGCTCGACGGCGCTCCAGGAGCTGGCGTTCACCCTGCGCGACGGCATGGAGTACGTGCAGTACGGCATCGACGCCGGCCTCGACGTCGACGACTTCGCGCCGCGGCTGTCGTTCTTCTTCAACAGCCACAACGACTTCTTCGAGGAGATCGCCAAGTACCGGGCGGCGCGCCAGATCTGGGCGACGGTGATGCGCGACCGCTACGGCGCCAAGGACCCGCGCTCGCTGATGCTGCGCTTCCACACCCAGACCGCCGGCTGCTCGCTCACCGCCCAGCAGCCGATCAACAACGTCGTGCGCACGACGCTCCAGGCGCTGGCGGCGGTGCTCGGCGGCACCCAGTCGCTGCACACCAACGCGCTCGACGAGACCCTCGCCCTGCCCACCGAGGCGACCGCCCGCACGGCGCTGCGGACGCAGCAGATCATCGCCCACGAGTCCGGCGTCATCAACACCGTCGACCCGCTCGGCGGCTCCTACTTCGTCGAGGAGATGACCCGCCGCATGGTGGACGGCGCCTTCGACTACATCCGCCGCATCGACGAGCTCGGCGGCATGGTGGAGGCGGTCGAGGCCGGCTTCCCGCAGCGCGAGATCGTCGAGGCCTCCTACCAGTTCCAGAAGGCGGTGGAGGCGGGGCAGAAGCAGATCGTCGGCGTCAACGCCTTCGAGGTGACCGACGACGAGCCGATCGAGGTGCTCTACATCCCCGACGACCTCGCCGACCAGCAGATCGCCGCCCTCGACCAGGTCAAGGCGCGCCGCGACGCCGGCGCCGTCGCCCGCACCCTCGACGCCCTGAAGCGCGGCGCCGCCGGCGACGCCAACACCATGCCGCTGATCCTCGCCTGCGTGAAGGCCTACTGCACCGTCGGCGAGATCTCCGACGCCCTGCGCGACGTCTTCGGCACCTACGAGGAGACGGCGGTCTTCTGAGTCCGCGGCGTGTCCGGCGGGATCGGTGGCGCCACCCACCTGTGCACGCCGAGGCGAGGGCCAGGGACGATCAGCGTTCGAAGACCACGACCAGCCGGTTGCTGGCGAAGATGGCGGCGGGCGAGATGACGATCTCGTCGGGGGGTGGGCCGGCGGGCCAGCGCTCGTGGATCTTGGCCCGGACCGTCGGTGGGGTAAGGTCGAAGTCGGCGATCGTCTGGCGCTGGCCGAGCTCGATGCCGAGCGCCCGCTGGTAGACCTTCCACACCAGCTCGGAGCAGTAGATGCGCTCGTCCGACCACT
>CAWEUD010000033.1:0-5937 GCA_963812115.1 uncultured Chloroflexia bacterium | reverse complement strand
GCCGGGCTAATCCGCCTCCGGCCCGGCCCTCGCCGGCGGTTCGCGCGACGGCCCGCGACAGCGGCTACAGCAAACATCGAGCCGGGGCGGATCGGCCGCGGTGACGGCGCCTCGCTGGGCAGCCGCGACCGGCGACCGACCTCCCGGGAGGACGCCTCGGTCCTCGCCAGGCAGCGCACCGCCGGGGTTCGGCTACAATTCCGGCCGTGCAAAGCGAAAACGCCGTCGACGTGCGCCGGCTGGAACGGCCGCATGGCAACCTGCTCGTCTACTACGCGCTGGGCTCGCTGTTGTTGGGCCCGCTGTTCTTCGTCGCGCTGATCCCGCTCTACTTCCGCTACCACACCCTGCACTACCGTTTCGACGACGAGGGGGTGTCGATGCGCTGGGGGATCCTCTTCCGGCGCGAGATCCATCTCACCTACGCGCGCATCCAGGACATCCACCTGACCAGCAACCTGGTGGAGCGCTGGCTCGGCCTCGGCCGGGTGCAGGTGCAGACCGCCTCCGGCAGCTCCGGCGCCGAGATGACCATCGAGGGGCTGCAGGAGTTCGAGGCGGTCCGCGACTTCCTCTACACGCGGATGCGCGGCATGCGCGACGAGCACCGCGGCTCGGAGGCGGCGACGGCACCGGCGGCGCCGACCGCCGCCGGCGGCCTCGACGCCGGCACCGCGGAGGCGCTGGCCAGCACCCTGCTGGCCGTGGCCCACGAGCTGCGCGGCGTGCGCCAGGCTCTGGCCGCGCGCGGCGGCGAGCAGCGCGCGGGCGGACCCGGCGTGGAGGAGGGGTGATGTTCGATGCCGTGCAGCGCGCCCTGCTGAAGGTCCTCAGGGTGCCGCCGCAGCCCGAGCCGCCGCTCGGTGCGCCGGGCTCGGTGCGCGTCTTCCGCGCCGCCCACAACTATCTCTTCTACGGCCTCTTCGGCTGGGCGGTGAAGCAGGCCGTCGCCATCTGGGGCCTGGTGGTCGGCCTCGGTGCGCTGTCGATGGCGCCGGAGTTTCCGTACGACTCCTGGGTGCACGTCCTCGAGATCGTCGGTGTCGCCATCTTCGCCGTCGAGGTGCCGTTGACGCTGTTCGGCGTGCTGCTCGACTACCGCATGCGCTGGTACATCGTCACCGACCGCAGCCTGCGCATCCGCGAGGGCATCTTCCGCGTGCGCGAGAAGACGATGAGCTTCGCCAACATCCAGAACCTCGGCGTCAAGCAGGGTCCGCTGCAGCGGATGCTCGGCATCTCCGACCTCGAGGTGAAGTCCGCCGGCGGTGGCGAGACCCAGAAGAAGAAGGGGCACGAGCGGGGCGAGGACCTGCACACCGGCTACTTCCGCGGCGTCGACAACGCCGAGGAGATCAAGCAGGTCGTCCTCGAGCGCCTGCGCCGGCTGCGCGACTCGGGCCTCGGCGACCCGGAGGAGCGCGGGGTCCACGCCGCAGCGGTGGCGGCGGTGACGGAAACCGCCTCGGGCCGGCCGGCCGCGGAGGCCGGCGGAATCGCGGTCCGGGCCGGAGACGCGGCGGGTCCGCTCCTCGCCGCGGCTCGCGAGCTGCTGTCCGCCGCCCGCGAGCTGCGCACCGCCGTCGGCCCCTGACCGGCCGCCGCGCCGGCGCCGGCCGTCAGGTCACCCGGGCGCGGCGGATGAGGCGGCGGAAGAGGGCGGGGGAGAGGCGCCGCAGGTAGACCGCGAAGCGCTCGCGCCCGCCCACCAGCAGCTCGTCGCGCCCCGCCTCGACGGCGGCGACGATGCGGCGGGCGCAGGCCTCGGGGCTCATCCCCTCGGCCTGGGCGCGGTCGAGGGTTCCCTGTGGCGAGCCGTCGGCGGTCAGCGCGTTGTAGGTGACGCGGGTGCGGATGAAGCCGGGGCACACCATGGTGACGCGGATGCCGGCGGCGTGCTCCTCGGCGCGCAGCGACTCGAAGAAGCCGTGCAGCGCGTGCTTGGCGGCCGAGTAGCCGGAGCGCTGCGGCGTGCCGAACTTGCCCACCAGGCTGCTCACCACCACCAGGCGCCCGGCGCCGCGCCGGCGCATCGACGGCAGCAGCGCCTTGGTGAGGACGACGGCGCCGAAGTAGTCGACCTCCATCAGCCGGCGGTCGACGGCGAGCTCGGTGTCACGCGCCAGCGCGCGCTGCGAGATGCCGCCGTTGTGCACCATCACGTCGACCCGGCCGCAGCGCTCCAGCACCTCGTCCGCCGCCCGCCGCAGGCCCGCCTCGTCGGCCAGGTCGAGCGGCACGACGAGGTGCCGCTGCGGCTCCGCCATCGCCTGTCGCACCCGTTCCAGCTCCTCGCCCCGCCGCGCCGACAGCACCACCCGCGCGCCACGCTCGGCGAATCGCAGCGCCAGCGCCTCGCCGATGCCGGAGGAGGCGCCGGTGATCCAGACGACCCTGCCCTTTGGGTCCATGGCCTGACTCGTCTCGTTGTTCCGCAGTCGACCTCGGTACCGGCGGAGCGCCAGGCAACTGAGGCTATGAGACTTGGGCTCAGCTCGCCCCTTCGGATTCGTCTTGCTGGAGAAGCTCGTCGATCTGGCTCACCAGAGGTCGTCGACGATGGTGTCCCAGACGATCTGCAGGTTGACGTCATAGTAGCGGTGAATGATGCGGTCGCGCATGCCTGCTGCCTGGCTCCAAGCGATGGAAGGATGATTCTCCCGGGTTTCTTGCGAAATCCGCTTGGCTGCCTCGCCGACGATCTCGATCAGTCTCTGCAGGGCGAGCGACAGGGTGTCGTGGGTTTCGAGGTCTTCGACGGAGTGCCCTGCTGCCATCCGCATCGCTCGCTGCGCGGCGTCCAGCATGTGCTGCAGGCTCACACGATCGTCAGCTGGAAGCATAGGCAAGGTCCATCTTGTGCCTCACGACGTCTTCGCGGAAATAGCGGCTGAGGTCCGGGACCGTTCGCAGATCGGCCTGGCGCCCCACGAGCTGGGACAGGTCGTGCTCGATTCCTGCCAGGCGGAGAAACCCCACGCGTCGTCCCGGCTCGAACTCCACGAGAACGTCCACGTCGCTGTCCGGTCCGAACTCCTCGCCGCGGACGGAGCCGAAGAACCCGAGCTTGCGGATGTGGTGGCGCCGACAAAAGGCGCGTAGGGCGTCCTCTGAGACTCCGAGCCGAGTGAGCGGCAGGAGGGGCGGCAGGTGCATGTTCAGAGGTACCGGCAGGATCGAAGCTTCTCCGCACACGTCGTAGAGGAGAACACGCGGCCGCAGGATCGAGATCTTGGCGAATTTCATTGCGTCCGCGTCGTCCTCTCTCCTGGCCTCAATGGCGGCGGCCAGGCGGCCCGGCAGCTCGTCGACGAACCAGGATGTAACCGCCGACCAACCGGTGACGTCATAGACCAAGAGGTCATAACGCGGGTACGGCACGTAGCTCTTCAACTTTCCCGTCTTCCTGCGGATGGCGCGCAGAACCTCCTCGGTCCACCTCCGCTCCGGTTCATCGCCGAAGAACGGTTTCTGTCTTAGCTCCTCTCCGGGTGATCGAAGAGCCCAGGTACCGATCTCCAGCCGTGTATCTTTCGGCGCTCTCTCCAGCTCCGTTAGCGCCCGTTGTGCCTCCTCTTCGCCAGCGTCAGTGACCTCGAGACCAAGGATCTCGGATCCTTCATCCACTCTGAAGTCTGGCGACGGCGGCTGTCCCTTCTCGACCCGCAGCGGGAAAGCAAGGAGCTTATGCTCGGCGAGAGTGGCGAGATAATTGACGATGCAGAAACGTTCCCTGTCGTCATGGGTGCGACCATTGGTTCTTCTTGCCACACGGCCATCGATCCGAGCTAGCTTGTCGAGCAGCTCGCCGCCGTTGCCGGCCCTCAGCTCGGCGCCGAAAGGTGCGAAGTAGTCGCCCATACGCAAAGTCTACCCTCTTGCTGATCTCGGGCCTTCGACTGGGCGTTCCTGGAGCGACTCATCGAGGTAGCTGTGCGCCGGTATAATCTCTACACCCCCGGATGCGGGGGTCGTGCCCTCGCCGGCTGCGGCAGGTGCTGGGACAGCCTTCCACGGCGAGACGAATGTCGAGGCGGCCGACGACCGACCGTCGATCCGGGCAAGCCGAAGCAGGAGAGGAGCTGGCGCATGACCATCAAGGAACCCGAGCTGCCGACGACCGAGAATCCAGTGCCACCCGCCGGCGGGAAGGCGGCACGGGACGCCGGCGGTGCGGCACGCAACGTCCAGTACCGCGACGAGGTGCTGGCCGGGGCCGCGGCGGGGGCGCAGCGGTGGCGCGACGCCAGCGACGCGGTGCGCGCCCGGCGCCCCGCGTGGAAGGACGACTTCACCACCGTCTCCGGCATGGAGGTGCCGCTGCTGGTCACCCCGGCCGACACCGCCGACCTCGATCCGGTGGCGGACATCGGGGTTCCCGGCGAGTTCCCCTACACGCGGGGCATCCACCCGACGGGCTACCGCGGCAAGCTGTGGACGATGCGCCAGTTCGCCGGCTTCGGCTCGGCGGCGGACACCAACCGGCGCTTCAAGTACCTGCTCGAGCAGGGGCAGACCGGCCTGTCGGTGGCCTTCCACCTGCCCACCCTCTACGGCTACGACTCGGACCACCCGATGTCGCTCGGCGAGGTGGGCAAGTGCGGCGTCGCGATCGACACCCTGGCCGACATGGAGGCGCTGTTCGACGGCATTCCGCTCGACGAGGTGTCGACCTCGATGACCATCAACTCGACGGCGCCGATCCTCTTCGCCATGTACCTGGCGGTGGCCGAGAAGCAGGGGGTGGACGTCGAGCGCCACGTCACCGGCACGCTGCAGAACGACATCCTCAAGGAGTACATCGCGCAGAAGGAGTACATCTACCCGCCGCGGCCGTCGATGCGCCTGATCACCGACCAGTTCGCCTTCGCCGCCGAGCAGGTGCCGCGCTGGAACACCATCTCGATCTCCGGCTACCACATCCGCGAGGCCGGCTCGACGGCGCTCCAGGAGCTGGCCTTCACCCTGCGCGACGGCATGGAGTACGTGCAGTACGGCATCGACGCCGGCCTCGACGTCGACGACTTCGCGCCGCGGCTGTCGTTCTTCTTCAACAGCCACAACGACTTCTTCGAGGAGATCGCCAAGTACCGGGCGGCGCGCCAGATCTGGGCGACGGTGATGCGCGACCGCTACGGCGCCAAGGACCCGCGCTCGCTGATGCTGCGCTTCCACACCCAGACCGCCGGCTGCTCGCTCACCGCCCAGCAGCCGATCAACAACGTCGTGCGCACGACGCTCCAGGCGCTGGCGGCGGTGCTCGGCGGCACCCAGTCGCTGCACACCAACGCGCTCGACGAGACCCTCGCCCTGCCCACCGAGGCGACCGCCCGCACGGCGCTGCGGACGCAGCAGATCATCGCCCACGAGTCCGGCGTCATCAACACCGTCGACCCGCTCGGCGGCTCCTACTTCGTCGAGGAGATGACCCGCCGCATGGTGGACGGCGCCTTCGACTACATCCGCCGCATCGACGAGCTCGGCGGCATGGTGGAGGCGGTCGAGGCCGGCTTCCCGCAGCGCGAGATCGTCGAGGCCTCCTACCAGTTCCAGAAGGCGGTGGAGGCGGGGCAGAAGCAGATCGTCGGCGTCAACGCCTTCGAGGTGACCGACGACGAGCCGATCGAGGTGCTCTACATCCCCGACGACCTCGCCGACCAGCAGATCGCCGCCCTCGACCAGGTCAAGGCGCGCCGCGACGACGGCGCCGTCGCCCGCACTCTCGACGCCCTCAAACGCGGCGCCGCCGGCGACGCCAACACCATGCCGCTGATCCTCGCCTGCGTGAAGACCTACTGCACCGTCGGCGAGATCTCCGACGCCCTGCGCGACGTCTTCGGCACCTACGAGGAGACGGCGGTCTTCTAGGCGCCCGACAATATTCTCGGCTACTCCAATTCGAGGAACGGATTCTCGACGCGGACGCCCTCGATGCGT
>CAWEUD010000032.1:0-17159 GCA_963812115.1 uncultured Chloroflexia bacterium | reverse complement strand
TGGACGAGGAGCAGGTGGCGGCGGCGCTGGAGTGAGCTGGGGCCGGGCCGCGCGTGATGGCCGGGCTGTCCAGCCTTCGCTGTGGTATAATTGAATGGCAATAAGCTTGTAGCGCGTTGGCGGGCGGGGCTTCCTCGGCTTCCCCGGAAGCCGAGGGCTGGGGAGCCGTTGCCGGGACGACTTCCGCGGGAAGCCGGCCGGGTTCAGGGTCCGCAGGTCACCTCGTCCGAAACACGGTCCATCGTGGGAGCGGGTGTCGCGATTCGCTGCCTCCTCCCCGTCGAGCCCAGAGGTGACGAACGTGATGATCCGACGTTGGTGGGGGTTGGTCTGCGCTCTACTGTGCCTGCTTCCTTCTCTCGCGAGCGCGCAGCTGCGTCTCGTCGAGGTGCCCATGTCTCCCTTCGCTGTCGGCGACTTCCCCCAGGGCGCCGCGATCACTCCCGACGGTGCCTTCCTCTACGTGGCGAACACTTCCGCTGCTACGCTTTCCGGCTTCGCCGTCCAGATCAACGGCTCCCTGGTCGAGGTCCCCGGCTCACCGCTCGCCGGGCTGACGAACCCGCAGGACGTCGATGCCGATTCGGCGCGCGTCTACGTCGTCGAGGGCACCGGTGCCAACGACGTGCGCGTCTACGACCGCGGGATCGACGGTTCCCTGACCGAGGTCGCCGGATCTCCGTTCGCCACCGGCGGCACGGCCTCCCAGCACATCGACGTCGCCCCCTCCGAGGCGTTTCTGGCCACCGCCAACGCGGGCAGCGACGACGTATCGGTGCTGTCGATCGGCGGCGGCGGTGCCCTGACCTCGATCACCGGCTCACCCTTCGCCGACGGGAACGAGCCTCAAGGTCTGGTGATCCGGGCCGATTCCGGGCGGCTGTTCGTCGCCGACTGCGTGGGGGACACGATCAGCATCTTCGACCTGGCGGGAGACGGCACCCCGACCGAGGTGACCGGCTCTCCGTTCGCTGGCGGCGACTGTCCACAGGAGATCGCCGTCGCGCCGAGCGGTGACCTGATCTATGTCGTGTCGTTCGACGGCGTGTCGGGCTACTCGGTGGCGGCCGACGGCACCCTCACGGGGCTGGCAAACCCCCTCGTTTTCGTGCCGGGATTCACCGCGCCGGACCTCGCGGTCTCCCCCGACGGCACCCGGCTGTGGGTGCCGTGGCGCGACACCGTCAACGACTCGGCGGTGCTGCGGGTGTTCGCCATCCAGGCCGACGGCAGCCTGGTGGAGGAGGGCTTCAGCGGCGAGCCGATCACCTCCGAGCCCTCGGTGGTGGTGGCGGATCCGGATGGCGTGCACGTCTACGTCGCCGATCTCCTGGCCGCCAACGTCGCCGGTTTCGCGCTCGAGCCGATCGTCTTGGCCATCCCCACTGCCTCGCCGCGGGCCCTTGTCCTGCTCGCGGCCCTGCTGCTCGCGGCGGGCGCCTGGCGTTTGCGGCGACGCGGCGGTGCCCTGGCGGCGACCGCCGGCTCGCCGTTCGCCACCGGAAGCGGGCCGCAGGACCTGGCGATCCGGTCCGATACCGGGCGGGTGTTCGTCGCCGACATCGGCGCAAACACGATCAGCGTCTTCGAGCTGGCGGGTGACGGCACCCCGACGGCGGTGGCGGGCTCACCGTTCGACACCGGTACCGTCCCGCGGTAGCTCGGCGTTGGTGCGGCGGTGCCGCGGCTGAGCCACGATCCGAGCTCGTCGGTCAGCTCCCTCCTCGGCGGCCGAGGAGCCGCGGCAAGAAGGTCAGCGCCAGCAGCCCCAGCAGCGCTCCCCCGAACTGCAGCAGCACCGGCAGTGCCCGGTCCGGCTCCGCGGCCAGGCGGAACAGTGCGGCGGCGAACCAGGTGTAGAGGGCGATGGCCGGGGCGAGGCCGATCGCGGTGGCGGAGAGGAAGACGGCGGGGCGGACGCCGGCGAGGGCCGCCGCGTAGTTCACCAGGGCGAAGGGGATGGGGACGAAGCGCAGGCGCAGCAGGGTCCAGAAGGCGTGGCGCTCGATGAGGTGCTCGAGGCGGCGCAGGCGGTCGCCGAGCAGGTGCTCGACGAAGTCCTTGCCGAGCAGGCGGCCGACCAGGAAGGTGGTCGCGGCACCACCCCAGCAGCCGGCGAGGTTGACGGCGCTGCCGAGGCCGAAACCGAACACCAGGCCGCCGGCGAGGAGCAGCGGGCTGACCGGGACCCCGAGCGGGCAGAGCAGCCAGTAGGCGACGAGGAGGGCGAGCGGCGCCCACGGGTGGGCGGCGATGCGGCGGAAGGTGGCGGTGAGGATCTCGGGGTCGAGGCGGTCGGCGATCGGGCCCCAGCGCAGGAGGAGGAAGCCGGCGGCTACCAGGACGACCAGCAGGGTGAAGCGGAGGAGGGGGCCGCGGAGGGAACCGCGCCCTTCGACAGGCTCAGGGCTGACCGGTGGTTGGGGCTCAGGGCTGACCGGTGGTTGGGGCTCAGGGCTGATCGGTGGTGGGGTGGCGGGTTTGGCTTGGGGGCCCCGCCCTTCGACAGGCTCAGGGCTCATCGGTGGGTGGGAACCTCGCCCTTCGACGGGCTCGGGGCGGGTCGGGGGGTTGGGGCGGGTCGGGACTTCGCGGCTCATCGACGGCCGCGTCTACTGATTCTCTTCCGGGACGGGCATGGTGTCGTCGCCGCCGCCGTCGAGGAAGAAGAACTTCCGCATGTGGTCGTCGAGGGTGGCCTGGGCGTTGGGGTCCATGAAGTTGAGGCGCAGCTCGTTGATCACCATCACCTCCATGCCCTGCCACTCGGCCCAGCAGTCGGCGCAGACGTGCTGGTGGATCTCGCGGCCCACGGCGCCGGGCTGCGGCGGCTTGGGGAGCTGAGGCTTGTGCTGGGCGCAGCGGCTGCAGGTGATCATCGCGGTCATGCGGTCTACACCTCTCCGGGAAGCACGATGCGGCTGCCCTGGCGCTGGCGCACCTCTTTGGGCACGCGCACCAGGAGCACGAGGTCCTCGCTGTCGCTGGCGCGGCCGCGGACGGACTTGACCACCTCGTCGGGCACCGCCAGCTTGACGTAGGCGGGGCGCTTGGGGTTCTGCCGGGCGCTGTCCATCACCAGCTCGCGCACCGGCAGGGCCTCGACTCGCTGCGGGTACTTGTCCAGGGCGTAGACCAGCGCCTCGATGGGGTTGCTGTCGCTGTCGCTCATCGGGCGATTCTACACGCCGGCCGCGGCGGCCTCGGTGCGCGCCGCGAGCTCGTCGCGGAAGTAGCCCACGGTGTGCTCGAGCCCCTCGCGCAGGGCCACCCTGGGCTCCCAGCCGAGGAGGCGGCGGGCGAGGCTGATGTCCGGCCGCCGCACCTTGGGGTCGTCCTCGGGCAGCGGCTCGTAGACCACCGGGCTGTCGCTGCCGGTCGCCGCCAGGATGGCGTCGGCGAACTCGCGGATTGAGAGCTCGGCCGGGTTGCCGAGGTTCACCGGCTCGCCGTAGTCGCTCTCGAGCAGCCGGTAGATGCCCTCCACCAGGTCGGAGACGAAGCAGAAGGAGCGCGTCTGGCTGCCGTCGCCGAAGACGGTGAGCGGCCGGCCCAGCAGCGCCTGCTCGAGGAATGCCGGCACCACCCGCCCGTCGCCCAGCCGCATGCGCGGGCCGTAGGTGTTGAAGATGCGCACGATGCGGATCTCCAGCCCGTGGAAGCGGTGGTAGGCCATCGCCATCGCCTCGGCGAAGCGCTTCGCCTCGTCGTAGACGCCGCGCGGCCCGATCGGGTTGACGTTGCCCCAGTAGGTCTCGCGCTGCGGGTGCTCGAGCGGGTCGCCGTAGACCTCGGAGGTCGAGGCGAGCAGGAAGCGCGCCCCCTTGGCGAGCGCCAGGCCGAGGGTGTTGTGGGTGCCGAGCGAACCGACCTTGAGCGTCTGGATCGGCAGCTCGAGGTAGTCGATGGGGCTCGCCGGCGAGGCGAAGTGCAGCACGTGATCGACCGGCTCGTCGACGGTGAGCGGCAGGCAGACGTTGTGCTCGATGAAGCCGAAGCGCGGGTCGCTCTCGAGGTGGGCGACGTTGGCGCGGCGGCCGGTCAGCAGGTTGTCGACGCAGAGCACCCGGTGCCCCTCGGCGAGCAGGCGCTCGCAGAGGTGGGAGCCGAGGAAGCCGGCGCCGCCGGAGACCAGCGAGGTGGTCACGCCCGCTCCCCGCCCACCAGCACCGCCGAGAGGACGTCCACCCGCTCGCCGGCGGCCACCTCGCGGCGGCCGAGGGAGACGTAGCGGAAGCCCGCCGCCGCCACCTTCGCCGGCTCGTAGATGTTGCGCAGGTCGATGATCAGCGGCTGGCGCAGGAGCTTGCCGAGCTGGCCCAGCTCGAGCTTCCGGAACTGGTTCCACTCGGTGAGGATGAGCAGCGCGTCGGCGCCCTCGGCGGCCTCGTAGGCGTTGTCGCACATGGTGGCGTCCGGCAGCACCGGCCGCGCCTCGTCCATCGCCTCCGGGTCGAAGCAGCGGAGCTTCGCGCCGCGCGCCGCGAGGCCGCTCGCCACGTCGAGGGCCGGCGACTCGCGGATGTCGTCGGTGTCCGGCTTGAAGGACAGGCCGAGCACCGCCAGCGTCTTGCCGTCGACGCCGCCCATCGCCGCCTCCACCTTGTCGACCATCCGCCGCTTGACCTCCTCGTTGGCCTCCAGCACGGCGTCGATGATGCGGAAGCGGGTGCCGAGGTCGTGAGCGATCTGTGCCACCGCGCGGGTGTCCTTGGGGAAGCAGGAGCCGCCGAAGCCTGGGCCGGTGTTCAAGAACTTCGGCCCGATGCGGTTGTCCAGCCCCATCCCCCGCGCCACCACCTCGACGTCGGCGCCGAGCAGCTCGCACAGCGTCGCCACCTCGTTGATGAACGAGATCTTGGTCGCCAGGAAGCCGTTCGAGGCGTACTTGATCAGCTCGGCGCTCTCGACGTCGGTGACCACGAAGGGCACGTCGGCGACGCGCAGCGGCGAGTAGATGTCGAGCATCATCTCCACCGCCCGCCGGTCGCGGCTGCCGATCACCACCCGGTCGGGGCGCATGAAGTCCTCGATCGCCGAGCCCTCGCGCAGGAACTCGGGGTTGGAGACGACGGCGAACTCGTGACGCCCGCCGTCGATGCCGCGGATCGTCTCCTCGATCATCTGGCCGGTGCCGATCGGTACGGTGGACTTGGTGATCACCACCTTGTAGCCGTTGAGATGATGGCCGATCGACTCGGCCACCTGGCGCACGAAGGAGAGGTCCGCCGCGCCGTCCGGGCGCGACGGCGTGCCGACGGCGATGAACACCGCGTCGGCGGCCTCCAGCGCCGGCCCCAGCTCGACCTCGAAGGCGAGGCGGCCGGCTTCCATGTTCTTGCGCACCAGGGTGCCGAGGCCCGGCTCGTAGATCGGGATCTCGCCGCGGTTCAGGGCCTCCACCTTGGCGGCGTCCTTGTCGACGCCGGTGACGTGGACGCCGAAGTCGGCCAGGCAGGCCCCGGTGACCAGCCCGACGTAGCCGCTGCCGACGACACAGATGTTCATGGCGAGTTCCTATCTTCGAGGGGCGCGCCGGCGCCTCTCACGAGGCGGCCACCGCGCGTTGTTGGTACCAGGCGACGAAACGGCGCAGACCTTCCCGGATGGGGACCTTGGGTGCATAGCCCAGCAGGCGCCCGGCCTTGCTGACGTCGGCGTAGGTGATGGGGACGTCGCCGGGCTGGTCGGGAAGATATTCGATGCGCGGCTCCACCGCAAGCTCCTCCGCCAGCCAGCGGACGAGGTCGGCGAGGCCGGTGGTCTCGGCGCCGCCGAGGTTGAAGATCTCGAAGCCCGGCGCCAGGTCCATCGCCGCCACCACGCCGTCGACGATGTCGTCGACGTAGGTGTAGTCGCGGCGCGACGAGCCGTCGCCGTAGAGCGGGATGGTCTCGCCGCGGGCCAGCAGGTCGGTGAACTTGTGGATCGCCATCTCGGGGCGCTGCGCCGGGCCGTAGACGGTGAAGAAGCGCAGGCACGAGGTGCGCAGGCCGTAGAGGTGGTGGTAGTTGAAGCACAGCAGCTCGCCGCTGCGCTTGGTGGTGGCGTAGGGGCTGATCGGTTGCTCCACCGGGTCGTCCTCGGCGAACGGCACCTTGGTGTTGATGCCGTAGACCGACGACGACGAGCCGAACACGAAGTTGGCCGGGCCGTGGTGGCGCGCCGCCTCGAGCAGGCGCAGGGTGCCGATGCAGTTGACGTCCTCGTAGAGGATCGGCTCGCGCAGGCTGGGGCGCACGCCGGCGCGCGCCGCCAGGTGGACGACGGCGCTGAAGCCCGACTCGGCGAACAGGCGGTCGACCAGCGCCTGGTCGCGGATGTCGCCCTCGACCAGCCGGTAGTCGTCGCGGGGCACGAATTCGCCGACGTTGCGGCGCTTGATCGCCGGGTCGTAGTAGTCGTTGAAGCTGTCGAGCACGGTGACGCGCTCACCGCGACCGAGCAGGCGGCGGCTGAGGTGGGAGCCGATGAAGCCGGCGCCACCGGTGATCAGGACGTGTCCGCGGCTCACGGGGCCTCCGAGGGTGGTTGCGGATCGGCCGGCGGCTTGTCGGGCGACGCGGCGGGCGGCTCGGCGGGGAACTCGCTCGGCGGCGGGATGGGCGGCACCTCCCCCTCCTCCACACCCTCGTCGTAGCGCACCTCGATCCCCTTCTTCTGACGGTTGCGGATCAGCCAGCGCAGGATGCGCGACTCGTTGATCCCGACCAGGATGTCCTTGACCGACTGGTAGACCTCCGGGTCCTCGATCAGCTTCGCCACCGTGCCGTTGCCCTCGGTGATCTGGGCCGACACGTGGTCGACGCGGTCGATGACGTCGCGCAGCCGCTCGGAGACCTCGCGGCCGTACTCCTCGTCGGTGAGCAGGCGCTGCAGCAGGCCGTCCGACGACTCGACCTCGGAGACGAAGGACGCCAGGTCGTGCGCCGCGCTGTGCAGCTCGGCCAGGGTCTCGTCGAGCTGCTGCGCGGTGGCCGGGTCGTTGAGCAGCTTGGGCAGCGCGCCCTCGCCCTCGTCGGCCTTGGTCAGCACGCTCTCCAGGCGGGCGAGCGAGCGGTCGACGCGGGCGGCCAGCTCGGCGTCGTTGATCAGCCGCGGCAGCGGGCCGTCGCCCTTGTCGATCTTCTCGGCGATCGCCTCCATCGCGGTCACCGTGTCGTGCACCGAGTCGATGATGCTCTGCGCCTCCGGGGTGTCGACGGTCAGCTTGCCGAGGATGCCCTCGCCGTTCTCCATGCGCTCGAGGATGGTGCGCAGCGCGAAGGAGATGGCGATCACGTTGTCCATCAGGTTCTCGCCGGAGGACAGGAGCTGGTCGATCGAGGTGCTCGGCGCGGTGGCGATGCGGCCGCCGCTCGGGATCGGGTCGGCGGCGGTGGTGCCGGAGGTCAGCTCGATGTACTTGTCGCCGAGGAGGCCCAGCGTCTTGATGCTGGCCAGCGAGTCCTCGCGCACCCGCGAGGCGTAGCGGCGCTCGACCGAGATCTCCACCCGGATGTCGTTCTTGCCCGGCTCGGTGGGCAGCACGACGCTGATCACCCGTCCGACGTCGACGCCGTTGAGCTGCACCGGGTTGCCGGCATTGAGGCCGCTGACGTTGTTGAACAGGATGTGGTAGCGGTTCTTGCGGGTGAACAGCTGGTTCTGGCCGCCGATCAGCAGGATGCCCGCCACCAGCACGGCGATGGCGGTCACAATCAGGAGCCCCACGCGCAGCGAGTTGGCGCCCTTACGCGGCATCGATCCCCTCCCGGTGGTCGTCGTCCAACCCGTCGTCCAACCGCTCGTCCAGCCCGTCGTCCCCGCGCGCCTCCGGCTCCTCGCGCCCGGCGAGGAAGTCGGCGAGGACGGTGTCGTCGCAGGTGTTCGCCTCGTCCCAGGTGCCGAGGAAGCGGAAGCGGTGGTCCGACAGGAAGGCCAGCCGGTCGCCGACGCGGCGCGCCAGCGGGATGTCGTGGGTGACCACCACGGCGGTCACCCCGAGGCGGCGTTGGACGCGGCGGATCAGGTGGCCGATGGTCGCCGAGGTCACCGGGTCGAGGCCGGTGGTCGGCTCGTCGAACAGCAGCACCTCCGGCTCCAGCGCCAGCGAGCGGGCGAGCGCCGCCCGCTTCTTCATGCCGCCGGAGAGGTCCGCCGGCATCTTCTCCTCGATCCCCGGCAACCGCACCATGGCCAGCTTCTCGGCCACCTTGTGGCGGATCTCGTCCTCGTCGAGGTCGCTGTGCTCGCGCAGCGGGTAGGCGACGTTGTCGAGGACGTTCATCGAATCGAACAGGGCGCCTCCCTGGAACAGCATCGCCATGCGCTTGCGCAGCGGGTAGAGCTCGCGCTCGCTGAGCTCGGAGACCGCGATGCCGTCGAACTCCACGCTGCCGCGGTCCGGCCACTCGAGGCCGTTGAGCTGGCGCAGGGTGACGCTCTTGCCGCTGCCCGAGCGCCCGAGCACCACCAGGCACTCGCCGCGCGCGACGTCGAAGTCGACGCCGTCGAGCACCACCCGGTCGCCGTAGCTCTTGGCCAGGTCGCGCACTTGGAACAGGGGCTCGCTCATCAGGTGAGGACGTAGAACAGCTTGGTGAGGAAGAAGTCCGAGATCAGGACCATGACGGCGGCCATGACCACGGTGTTGGTGGTGGCGCGGCCGACGCCGTCGGCGCCGCCCCGGGCCTCGAGCCCATTGTAGCAACCGACGATGGCGATGAAGTAGCCGAAGAAGATCGACTTGCCGATGCCGCTGGCGACGTCGGCGAGGGTCAGCGATTCGAGGACGTCGTTGAGATAGAGCCCCGGCGCCAGGTCGAGCTGCAGCACCGCCACCACCAGGCCGCCGAGGATGCCGAGGAAGTCGCCGATGGCGGTCAGCGCCGGCAGCATCACCAGCGTCGCCACCAGCTTCGGCACCACCAGCTTCTTCACCGGGTCGGCGGCCATCGAGCGCAGGGCGTCGATCTGCTCGGTGACCTTCATGGTGCCGATCTCGGCGGTCATGCCGGCGCCGATGCGGCCGCCCACCACCAGCGCGGTGAGCACCGGCGACAGCTCGCGCACCAGGCTCTTCGAGACCACCGTGCCGATGTAGTACTTGATCCCCAGGGTGGGCAGCGACAGCGCCGTCTGCAGCGCCATCACCATGCCGGTGAAGGTGCAGGTGATGGCGGCCACGCCGAGCGAACGGACGCCGATCTGCTCCATCTGGTCGATCCACAGCCGCACCTCGTAGCGCGGCCGCACCATGCCGAGGAAGGCGCGGCCGGTGAGCTCGGCCAGCTCGCCGGTGGTGCGGAGGAAGTTGCGCAGGGAGTCCACGGGGAGCAGGCGGCGGTCAGCCGCGGCTGGGCAGCCAGAAGAGGGCGTGGGCGAGGCCGAAGGCGGCGTCGGCGGCGGCGGCGGGCCACAGGCCGGCGAGCGACGGCCCCAGGAAGGCGGCGGTGCCGAGCGCCAGCGCACCGAGCAGCCGGCCGCCGATGGCGACGCGGATGATCGCCGAGTAGCGCCGCGGATCGCGCGCCGCCTCGACGTAGAGGGCGGCGAGCATCACCAACAGCACGGCGATCAGCCAGAGGTAGAAGCGCGGCCCCGGCAACGGCAGCCCGAGGACCGAAGACAGCACCCCCGGCGCCACCACCATGAGCACCGCGAACGCCACGTCGTACAACGCCCCGAGGACGAGGCTGGCGCGCAGCAGCTTGAGGAAGCGGAATCGGCGGGCGAAGGGACGCAGGTCGGCCACGGGCGAGATGTTACTGCAACGGGGCCGTGCGGGCGCTTCCCGGAAGGCGCCAGGACCACCTCGGCCCCCGGAGCGTACGCACCGCGGTGTTGTTGTTTATCTATCCTCCAGACTCTGCTAGATTGCCGAAAACAAGTCGCCCTGAAGGTATTGGCGAGGCCACGTCCACCGGATGATCCTCCGCCAAGCACTCTGCAGATGAGGGAACCTCACCGAAGCCGACGTCTCCGATCAAGGACGATCCTGCGTCGGTGACGAACCCGGGCTTACTCGACAGGCGGCCACAGGACCCTTTACGCAGGGACATCCCAAATGAAGAGAACTCTGCTCGTCATAGCTTTCCTGGCGACCGCGATCGCAGGCTCCGCCGCCGCCAAGGACTCAATTGACCTTGACGCATACGCAAAGTGCATCACGTTGGCGACCAGCAAAGAGCCGCCTCCTCCCGAAGCCGACCAAGTCTGCTTGAAACCTGCGCGGCAAGGGCTGCCCGGAGCAGAATACGCGCTCGGCGCGATTCTTCTCTCCCGTCAGGAGTATCCCGACGCAATCCAGTGGCTTGAGCGGGCGGCCAAGGCCGACAATCCGCCAGCCGCGTACCTTCTTGCCGAGATCTACCTGGGGTCGCAAGACTCCGATCTCGAGAAGCGCGGCCGCGAACTGCTCGAATTCGCGATCTGCTCAGGGTATCCCCCCGCACAAGGGTCCCAGAGCCGAGCAGCGCTGGGCGAACTGAAATGCAGCTCGGCCGAGCGGAAACCGTTCGACGGTTCGTGGAGCGCGACTCTCGATTGGGTCAAGCAGACACCTGGTGTTGGCAACGCCGATGGACTCAAGATCGTCCTTTCTGGCGATGCAGCAAAGGTCCTCCTGCAGTCGGGCGAATCGTGGGTCGAATTCAAGCCTGGCAAGTTCCGAGCAGAACAAGTCGACGAAACTCTGATCGTCTCAGCTACTGACTCCGGCTGGGACTTTGATGGCAAGTGGATCGAGTCCTGGACCGTCCAGCTCTTGCGCACGTCACCCGACCAAGCTGACTTGGTTGTTCTTCGCACCGTAAACAACGTCTACGTCCCGGAGTCGACTGGGCTTCGAACCTTCGCCACCATGGCGCAGGGGCATGCATCCTGCGAGTCACCCTAGGCGGTTTGTCGTTTGAGGCACGGGTCCATGCCGCTGGACAGAGCAACTATGGCCGTGTTCCCAGCCGGTCGGGACATCTTGACGGAGATGGGACAGGGCTTTGCTGCGGCCGGCGGTGACAGAATGGCGGCCCATGGACAAGCGCTCTCGGCATCCGGATCCCAGCCCCACGCATTCCGGCCCCACCCACCCCGGATTCGCCGCCAAGCTGCTGCGCGGCCTGGCGACGTGTAGCGAGATCGTCTACCTGCTGCCGGCGACGCTGTTCTTCGCCAGCCTGGCCATCGTCCTCTCCTGGGTGCCGCCGCGCGGCCGTATCGTGGTGTGGATCGCCCGCACCTGGGCGCGCGGGGCGTTGCTTGCCGGCGGCGTGCGGACGCGGGTCGAGATGCACCCGGCGGTCGACCCGAAGCGCGGCTACGTGGTGATGGCCAACCATTCGAGCTACTTCGACGTCCTGGCGATGCTCGCCACCCTGCCGGGGCAGTACCGCTTCGTCGCCAAGCGCAGCCTGTTCCTGATCCCCATCTTCGGCTGGTCGCTCAAGGCCAACGGCTTCATCCCGGTCGATCGCCACGATCGCAGCAGGGCGCGGGAGGTGTGGGCGGCGGCGGGGGACCGCCTGGCGCGCGGCGCCTCGGTGCTCTTCTACCCCGAGGGGACGCGCTCGGCCGACGGTCGGGTGGGCACCTTCCAGCGCGGCGCCTTCCTGGTCGCCATGCACAACGAGGCGCCGATCCTGCCGGTGGGCGTCCGCGACGCCTGGCCGGTGATGCCGCGCGAGCGCTTCTCGGTGCAGCCGGGGGAGATCGTGGTGCGCTTCGGCGAGCCGGTGGAGACCGCCGGCCGCTCGCTACGCGACAAGAACGCGCTGATCGACGAGGTGCGCACCGAGGTGGCGCGCCTGGCCGGCTGCGAGCTGGCCTGAACGGCGGCGGGCCGGAGCGCGCCCTGCTGTAGAATTTCGCGCCATGCCCCGCTATCTCGTCCGCCCCGGCGCGTCGCTGGCCAGCCGCGGTCTCAACCTCGTCGGCCGCAAGCTGCACGCCGCCGCCCGCCCCGGCCAGCTCGAGGCGATGGCCGAGCTGCGCCGCGCCGACCCGTTCTACGACGAGATCCGCCGCTGGGTGCGCGACGCCTCGAGCGACGTCGTGCGGGCGCTCACCGGCATGGAGGACGGGGCGACGCCGATCACCGGCACCAAGGTGCTGCACATGAGCGAGGAGGTGGCGGCACGGCTGAGCCGCGAGATCGACGGCGTCGAGGTGATCCGCGAGCGGGTGATCGAGCTGATCCGGCCGCAGAAGGTGGAGCTGTCGACCAAGGAGGTGCTGGAGACCGGCGACCCGTGGCACCTCGCCGCCGTCGGCCTCGGCGGCGCGCGCGACGGCGGCAAGGGCGTCACCGCGGTGGTGCTCGACACCGGCATCGAGGCCACCCACCCGGAGATCGCCGGCCGGGTGGCCTCCGCGTGGACCTTCGACGTCGACCGCTGGAAGGCGATTGCGCAGGATCCGAGCGCCGACACCGAGGGCCACGGCACCCACGTCTCCGGCCTGATCTGCGGCAAGACGGTGGGCATCGCGCCCGAGACGACGCTGATCAACGGCGTGATGATCCCGGGCGGCATCGGCAAGACCTCGAACTTCATCCTCGCCATGGAGTGGGCCGGCAGCCGGCCGGACGTCCAGCTGGTCAACATGTCGGCCGGCCTGCCCGGCTACCTGCCCGAGATGGCCACCGCCGTCTCCGGCCTGCGCGCGGTGGGCGTGCTGCCGGTGGTGGCGATCGGCAACGAGGGGCGCAACCGCACGCGCAGCCCGGGCAACTACTCCGACGTGCTGTCGGTGGGGGCGACGACCCGCGACAAGCTGGTGGCGAGCTTCTCCGGCGGCGGTACCATCTCGGCCGACGGCCACCAGTACGCCGTCCCCGACCTGGTGGCCCCTGGCAAGGAGATCTACTCGTGCAAGATGGGCGGCGGCTACGAGGCGATGAGCGGCACCTCGATGTCGACCCCGATCGTCACCGGCATCGCCGCGCTGCTGCTCGAGCGCCACCCGCACATCACGGTGACCGACCTCGACGAGGAGCTGCTGGCCTGCTGCGAGAAGCTCGGCGCGCCGGTCACCCGCCAGGGCCATGGCCTGGTGCAGGTGAAGTCGGCATGAGCGGCGGCGACGGCGGCCGGCCCGGCACCCTCGACCCGGAGAGCGCGGCGAAGGCCGACCCGAAGCTGCGCCAGGCGCTCGCCGAGGCGGCGGCGGACGACCTCCTGGGCGTCGTGCTGGTCCTCGCCGGACCGGCCGACGGCGGCAGCGGGGACCCGGTCGCGCCGCCCGAGCCGCCCGAGCCGCCGGATCCGGCCGACTTCGCGGACCGCGTCGCCTGGCGCCAGGCGATGATCGACCACCACAAGGGTCGCGTCGACGACGAGCTGGGCGACATCCGCGATGCTCTGGCCGCGCTGGGCCTGCGCGTCCAGGGCGGCACCTTCAGCGCCGCCGCGGTCGTCGAAGGCCCGCCGCCGGCGATCCGCGCCGCCCTCGCCCTCCCCGGCGTCCGCCACGCCAGCCTCGACCACGAGCATAATAGGGCTTGACGCTCAGCAATAATGCAGATGCAAAGGCACCTCTACGCCTAGAGCCTAGACAGTATGGTGTTTACTGACGTTGATGAAGGCCCTAATTTAAATTCCCAATCTAGCCTAGTGCTGGACCTCGAGTTCCAGGACTCTAGACGTTCTTGGCCTCGTCAACTATTGTCTTACGGAACACGTCAGCGTCATACCACTCTCCCGGGAGGTTTCTCCACGGCCTGCTCTGGCCGTAATGTACCGGATGATTCCTTGCGTCCGGCGAACCTACGATCGCGCGAAAGGAGTGTCGCCTCACAGCGTCTGCAACGTTCTCCCAACAAGAAGCAATGCAGCGTCACCTTCGCCCACGATTTCCAAAAACCGAAAATTTGTTACTATTCTAGCAAGGTTTCCTCCCCACATTGGTGCCCGCACAACGTTGGTGAGCCGGTAGTTGGGGTTCCGCTTCATCTGGTGGTACTGCGCTTCAAGCCACTCAACGTATTCCTTCCTAAACGCCCTTCCCCGATCGGCGAGTTCTTCGTTGGTGAACAAACGAATGTACCTTCGAATTCGAAGCTGGTCGCTCGCCGCCGCTTCGAGAGCGCCTCGGGACAGTTGTTCAGGCGATTGAAAGTCCTCATCCTCCTCACTCTCCGGTCGCCGAGACAACCGCGAGCCTGCCGCAGATACCGTGCTCAAGGACCCGGAGCCATAAAAAGTAACGAATCTAAAGCTATCTTCTTTAGCACCATGAGCCTCTTCTACTGTAGTCGCTGCTACCAGGTAGACACCGTCCATCCCTGAGAGGATCTCTAGTCGTGGAGAAAGTCGATCTTTAATCAACTCCGTTAGCTCATCAATCTGCTCTTCTCGGCCAATCAAGAGCTCGGCCGAGCCGAGAAAACGCATAGTCACCTCCTGTCTCTCGCCGCTGCGTTTCGAGTAGAGTCAGGCTCTGCTTAAGCCGCGATATACCGATTCCAACAATACCAATACACGAGGAAACAAAAATAAAAAACGCTCCGACTAATAAACGTTCCGAATGCCATTACCAAGACAAGACAGCCAAGTAGAATAGCGCCACCCAGGAGCCAGAAAATCTGCGTGTCTGGCAACACCAGGTCAAAGTACGATTTCTCTGAGCGTAGGAGACTGCTTTCTTAATCCATTCTGCCGCGCAAGCCAGGCGACATTTGGCTTCATCACTTAGACCTTTCTCGTTTGAGGTGCACATCCAGCTGAGGGAAAGGCATGCTGATCTCTATTTCGTCATTTGCGACACAAAGTTATTGACTTCGGAAATCACTGACCGTATACCTTTATCAGGATCGCGAATCCAGAACCTGAGTCCAAAGATTATAGCGCTGTCAGCGAAATTGGTAATTAAGGCCTTGGGAGCAGGATTGCGTAGCACTCGTTGAACCTCATAGCAACTCGATTCGAGAATGTCGCGGACCCTTTTTAGGTCTGATCCGTATGGAACCGGTATGCTGATTCGAAGTCTTACGTTTTTGTCAGAGTCATGGGTCCAATCCTCAATGACGCTGGTGATGAGGATAGAGTTTGGTATTAGCCGATGTACCGTATCCCGGTCTCTGATTACGGTATAGCGAAGCCTAACATCATCAACGATTCCATAGGTACCCCCGGTTTCAGGATTATCGGTTTGCTGAATCGTTACTACGTCACCCTTCTTAATTGTTCCGTCCCAAAGCAAGACCACTCCTGCAGCGAAGTTTCCGATGGTGTCTTGGAGGGCGACGGAGCTCCAGCGGCGACCAGACCACCGAAGAGGCCTAGCTGCTTGAAGTCGACGCCAGCCGCGATGAGAACCCAAAGCTGGCAGATGCGAAGCTCAAAACTGCTGCAGATTGGGCCACGACACTCCCCTTTAGGTCGTAGGCGTCTTGCGCCGTCTTACGCTTGTACTCCTCCCTCACCTCCAGAATGCGACCAATATACCTGAACACTATGAAGAGAGCTGTAAAGAAATACACAACCTGCAAAATAAAAAGCCCAAAATTTTGGCGCTGCTCGATTCTCATTTTTAAGGGATGGGCACGCCGCGGAGTCATTTGGACAGCTGAGGGAGGGGTGGGATACAAAACGAAAGAGCGCTACCTTTTGAGAAGTGGGTTCGTTTGGTGAGCTGCTGTTTGCGGCGAGTAATTGATATGATTTATAATCATCTGCCAATTGTGGACGGCGATCGACCGAAATCAGTATCAAAAGTGGAGTAATTAACAAAAATAAAGTCACGGCTATCCGGGCGTACACAGGCCATTTGAGCGAGTTGAGGCAGGCGAGAGCGAATGCGAACCAGAGTAGAATTGTCAGTGGCTTGAAGAGATCTCCAGCCGAGTTTGAAGGTGAAATGGATATAAGTGTTAAAATAAAGCTTGCGGTTAGTGTGTTTGCGCCGAGAAAGCATATTTTATCCAATTTGATTTCTCGGTAGTCGAGCTTCCAGTTGGGGTTCCTGAGAATTCCATGGATCGACCACAAGGTGAAACTAAGAAGGGTGAAGAGAGGCCAAGACGCCAGAAGAGAGTTGACTGTGCTCATTGTTGTGGCTTATCTTGTTGATCAGTTTCAGGTGGATCTTCGTTATTGTGATCTACTACGGATTGGGCCTCTTTGACTTTTTTCCTGAACATGGCAATTGACTCTTCGCCAACTGCAAGACCATAGACAGTGGGTCGGTTTTCGCCTCCAAGAACTGCCTGTCTCGCATACTCACGGATAGTTTTGGCAGCTTCGTCGTCTTCGATGATCACTGCGGCTTTCCCGTTGCCCGTGATTTCCATTACCGCCCGTTTTGTTATAATTCGAGCCATGTTTGCACCCCACTTTGGTCCACGCATTACATTCAATAGCTGGTAGAGCTCATCGTTTGCCAGTTGAATCTGCTGTCGTTTCATCCAGCGCGAATACTGTTGACGGATGGCCAGGCTGCGCGCTTTCAGTTCGTCTGGTGAGAATAGAGAAATGTAACGACGTACTTGGACCTTGGCCCGAGTAGCTTTTTCCAGGGCATCGGTATAGAGCTTCTCGGCCCCATCCTCGTCGGCTGGATTCTCGGTTGGTTGTTTTTGAGCGGAAAGGGAGGCGGCTCCATAGTACGAAATGAAACGATCCTCGGGTTTTTCCTCCGCTGCTGCATTAGCAATGAGGTCGGCGGCGCGCCGAGAGACCATCTCAGGGCTATCATGAACATGAATTGTCGGTCTGAGATTTGTGGCGACAATTGTCTTGACTCTTGAAAAGGTTCTGGTCGACTGTCGCACTAGAATTGTGATTGAGCGCTTCAGTTGGATCGCGATTGTCCCGAAAATAGCGAAGGTCAGGAGAAGAAGTGCGAGTGGCGTAAGTATCCAAACGGCTTCCTGCAATGTGACACCTCCGGCCTAGAATTGGCGATTGGTACAAGTGTAGCAAGGTCGAAAGTGGGAAGCAACAGAGGAATGTGCAGTTACAAATAACGCGATTGAAGGAGGCCGGCTGAATGTGGCCGCTGGCTTTTCACGGCGTCAGCTTCTAATGAGCCTGGGTGAGGCTAGGTCGCGAGAAGCAAGGATGCGTTGCCGGTCGGTCTTGAAGAGGGAACTGGGCTTGTTTCGTGGTCGTGGAGTCGTCACAGGCTCTGAAGACCAACCGCCCGAATGGCGTTGCCAGGTAGCTCCGTCTGAAGATCCGGGT
>CAWEUD010000031.1:0-4128 GCA_963812115.1 uncultured Chloroflexia bacterium | reverse complement strand
ACCATGCGCAAGCTCAAGACCGACGGGAAGATGATCCAGGTCGACGATCGCTTCGGCGACCTGCGGGCGGTCTTCGCTCGCACGGAAGGGCTCGTCGGCGCCTACCTCTTCGGCTCGTACGGAACGCCGCGCCAGACTCCGCTCAGCGACGTCGACATCGCCCTCGTGTTCCGCGCCAACCGCGAACCGGACTGGGACCGCGAGTCGGCGCTCCGCACCGAAATCGTGGACGCGCTCGGCGAGGAGGACATCTCCATCGTCGTGCTCAACCAGGCTCCATCTCCGTTCCAGTACGAGGTGCTCTCGACGGGCCGCCGGATCTACTGTGCCGACGCTGCCGCCCTTGCCGATTTCGTGCAGCGTGTCCTCAAGGTGTATGGGGACTTCGGGGTCGACTACCGGGCCTTCCTCCACGAGTACGACCGCGAGCTCCTGGGGCGGTACGGCCATGGCTGAAGAGACAGCGGCTCCCGACCGGGATGTGCTGCGGGAGAAGATCGAGCACGTCCAGGAGAGCCTTCGCCGCCTGCGCTCCATCGCCGAGGAAGGAGAGGAGCGGTTCCTCGGCGACTTCGAGGTCGTCACCGAGGCTCTCGTCCGCCGCTACTTCCGAGACGATCCGTAGGTCGACACCTGCAGGTCCGGCACGCGGTCGAAGTGCCTGGGGTTGGCGGTGACGATGGGGGCGGCATCGAGCACGGCGGAGGTGGCGATGAGGAGGTCCATCGTCGCGATGCCGATGCCCGCCTTCTGCAGGTGAGCCAGGAGACGGCCGTAGGTGGCAGCGAAACCGGCACCCGGGTACACGACCTCGCAGCCGGTCATCAGGCTCTCGACGGCCATCCTCTCTTCGGCCCCGCGGTTCGACAGCTCGACGCCGGCGTACAGCTCGCAGAGGGCGTGGACGCTGACCCGCAGCTCGACGTCCGCCAAGCCGCGAAGGTGGTCCGTCGCGGGTCCTCCCCCTCGCCGCCTCTCGCGCAGCAGGTCGACCAGGAAAGAGGTGTCGAGGTGGATCACAGCTCGGGCGCCCCCGCCGGGCTCTCGCCACGCCGCGCCACCTGCTCCTCGATGGCGTCCAGGGTCTCGTCGGACAGCGAGACCTCTTCGAGGACGCGCAGCAGGTCCCGGCCCCGCCGTGGACCGAGATGCTCCTTGATGACCTGGGAGAACGACTGCCCCGAGTGCTTCAAGCGGGCGAGGGTCTCGTAGGCCTCGAGGTCGATGGTGATGGTCTTGACGGCCATGCACTTATCATGCACTTATGCCGCCGCCGGCGTCAAGCCGCCATCCATCCTCACTCCATCAGCTCGGCCTGGCGCTCGGCGAGGGCGGCGATGGTCATCGAAGGGGCGATGCCGGGGGAGCGGGGGAAGAGGGAGCCGTCGGCGACGTGGAGGCCGGGGTGGCCGAACACCTGGCCGCGGTGGTCGGTGAAGCCCTCGGCGGGACCGGCGCCGATGGAGCAGCCGCCGAGCGGGTGGACGGTGAACAGGCCCTCCCGCCCGCGCGCCGAGAGGGCGTTCAAGAACAGCCGCTTCGGCTCGTACCGCGCCGCCACCTTCCCCACGGTCCGCTCCATCTCGTCATAGAGCTCCGGGTCGATCGAGCGGCCCACCTCGGTGGTGAGGCCCTTGCCGTCGAAGCCGGTGCGGCCGGTGGAGCGGTCGCGCCCCATGCAGAAGAGGAAGGTCGAGCGCCGCAACCAGCGGCGCAGGAAGCCGGGCAGCGGCACGGCGTGGGTCGTGAGTCCGACCTCGCCGAGGAGGAAGCGGTAGCCGGCGCCGTCGCCGAGCCGCGAGAAGGCGGCGAAGGAGGGGCCTCGCGCGGAGTCCTCGAGCCGCTGGGTGCGCCACAGCAGGGTGGTGAAGTCGGCGTTGGGCGAGAAGTGCTCGCCGAGGCTGGCCGGCAGGTCGGGCAGGCCGCCGTGGCCGTCGCGGGCGTCGAACAGCAGCCGCTGGGTGTTGAGGCCGCCGGCGGCGAGGACCAGCCGCGGCGCCCGCTCGCGGTGCGTCCCGCCACTGCGGTGGTCGCGGTAGACCACCTCGTAGGCGCGGCTCGACCCGCCCTCGCCGCCGCCCGCCGCGGCGCGCACCGCGAGCACCTCGCAGAGCGGCCGCAGCTCGGCGCCGTGGCTCAGCGCCAGCGGCACATAGGTGAGGTCGAGGGTGGTCTTCGAGCCATCGGTGCAGCCGATGAAGACGTCGCCCTCCCAGGTCGACGTCGACTGCTCGACGCCGGCCGCGTTGATCACCGTCTGCGGCCGTTCCGGGTCGTCACCCCAGGCGATGGCGAGCTCCGGGAGCTCGGCCGGCGGCAGCCCGGCGGCCTCCACCGCGGCGGCGAACACCCGGTCCTTCTCCGGCGGCTCCGGCACCGGCCGAGGTCGCATCACCCGCCGCACCCGCTCGAAGTACGGATGCATCTCCTCGGCGCTGATCTCCGGCGGGAAGAACTCGAAGAGCTCGGCCGCCGGCTCCTCGAGGATGGCGGTGTAGATGTGCGAGCCGCCGCCGACGCCGCTGGCGGTGAGCGCCCGCAGGTGGTCGAAGAGGTGGTGCTCGAGCAGGCCGTCCTTGTGGAGCAGCGCCTCGAAGCGCCGCCCCCGGCGCGCGATGCGCAGGTTGCGCAGCAGCTTGCGGCTGCCGAAGAGACCGCGGGGCAGACGGCGGCGGTCGCTCTCGGGCCGCTGGCGCTGCAACGGCCCCCACCACGGCCCCCGTTCGAGAATCAGCACCTGCATGCCCTTCTCCGCCAACCGCGCGGCGGCCACCGAACCCCCGAAGCCGGAGCCGACCACGATGGCGTCGAAGCTCTGGGCTGCGCCTCGATTCTCCTTGCCTTCTGCCATGGTGAACCTCCTGCTCCGTAGATGCTCAACGAAGTTTTCTCACCCGTCACTCCACTCGACGACGCGGGGCCACGAGCATCTCCAGGAGGACCTCCGCCGTCTGCGTTCGACCTTCAACTTCGCCGTAGTAAGCGCAAGGGTCTCGCCTCTCTTCGGGCGGCCTCGCCTACACCGCTCAGCAATCGTGGTCCGTTTCCTACGGATCCCGGAAGGGAACGGATGATTGTTTGATCTCGACCCCTTCACAGCCACGACTCTCTAGCAACAACCTCACCGACTTCCTTCCAAACGTTCCTGAGCTTGACCTCCTTACGACTATCTCCCTAATTGGCAAGATGGCCGGCCTCGAAGAGGCGCAAACCATGTCTACCACTGGTCTCAGTTGGCCAGCGACCAGCTCAACACGGACCCTGGTAGAATCATCCACGAAGTATCCTGAAGGCATCAGCAGGCTCGTCAGTCACGACATCGGTTGGCTCGAGGAGTCACTGCCTGGCCTGTGGCGTGGGTTTCCGCAACCCGACCGCCTCATCTTCGCGAGCCCTAAGTAGTTCGTTCCAGGAACGATACTTACGAATTCCAGGGCGATGATGAATTCCGGCCAGGCGATGAGTTAGATTCATCAGTTCGAAAGCGATGCGGAGATTCTCCGGATCGAGCGGAGGGCGCGGAGCGGGACCCGGCATCTGGTCCACGGATCTGTATTTCTTGACGCTCATTCCTCGTCCTCGGTCAGGCCGAACCGTTCTCGGATCGCCTGCGCATCGACACGATCCTGAGGCCGAACCGTGTCCTTCTTCATTCGGAACAACATGCGGGGAGTCGCCACCCGTACGCGGATACCCTCGACCATGATCTCTTCGAACTCGAGGTCTTCGTAACGGAAGGCCTCGCCGAGCCGCGCGAGGATGTCCATCGAGTAACGTCCATGTGGCGGCGAGTACTCGATGGCAGGGTAGTCGCCCGCCAGGTCTTCGGCCGTGATGTCGTCCAGGTTGGGATCCCCTTCGTACAGGGTCGCCAGAGCCCGGCGCAACCGCTCGACGTTGTCGGGATCGGGCGAAACGAAGAAGTCGACGTCCCGGGTCGCTCGAATCAGGCCATGCGCGGCCATCGCCATCGATCCCACCAGCACGTAGCGCACGCCCTCAGCTGCAAATGCAGCGAGGATTCGTTTGGCTTCCTCGAAATCGATGGACGCCGACGTCACCGCGGCTCCTTTCCGAAAGAGCTGTCGATGTCGGGCATCATCTCAGAGTAGCCTTTCCAGCTCACAA
>CAWEUD010000030.1:0-85117 GCA_963812115.1 uncultured Chloroflexia bacterium | reverse complement strand
CGCGTCCCGTACGCGGCCCAGCAGGCCACGGGCGGGTTCCGGCGCGGGCGCCGCTGCAGCCGGCTCGGGCCGAGCTCGTCGCTCGGCCGTCGCGGTCCGGCGAGCCTCGATCTCGGCGAGCTCGGCACGCTCCTCGCGTCGCTGCAGCCACGCGGCCACCAGATCACCCACGGTCATGTTGAAGTAGAGCAGCAGGCCGACCACGAAGAAGAAGGCCAGCACGACCCAGGCGCCAGCCTGGCCGATCGCCCCCGTCAGGAACGCGCTCACCGCGAAGCCCATGGCGCCCCCACCCTCCTCCTGCGCGATCAGCTCCTCTCCCCCGCCCGCCACGAGGTGGAACATGCCGAGCAGGGTGAGCGCGACGACCGCGGCACCGCTGGCCGCCATCCATCGCTCCGACGGCATCGACTTCATCCACAGCATCAGCGCGAACCCCGCCAACAGCGGGCCGGCGAACGCGATGCCCCAGCCCAGCGTGAAGGCCAGTGCCTGGTGCCATGGCTTGACGAAGAACCCGGCCTCGGGGGCGAAGAGGGCGATGACGCTGACGATCGCGAGGATGACCAGCACCAGCGCCAGCAGCTCGCGGACGACTCGCCCGGAGATGTTGAACGTCGTCGTGCGCCCGCGTCGCCTCCTCCGGCGGCGCGGCGTGCTCGAGCTGCGGCGGGCGGGCACGGGCTAGACCTCCAGCACGATCGGCAGGATCATCGGCCGGCGCTTGGTGCGTTCGAAGAAGTAGCGCGACAGCTCATCGCGGATCTTCGTCTTGAGGTACCCCGCCTCGGCGGCGCGATCGTCCCGGCTGGGGTGCCTGAGGGCCTCGAGAAGGTGGGCGCGCGCGGCGGCCATCACCGGATCGTCGGGGTCGTGGAGGAAGCCGCGGCCCACGAGGTCCGGCCCCGAGACCGGCTGCCCGGTGGCGTGGTCGACGGTGAGGGCCACCATCACGACGCCGTCCGAGGCGAGCATCCGGCGGTCGCGCAGGACCACTCCGTCGATGCCGTCGATGGCAGCGATGCCGTCGACGAGCACCGCGCCCGCGGGCACCGAACCGGCGAGGTGCGCCTTCTCCCCGTCGAACTCCACCACCTGCCCGTTCTCCAGCACGAAGATGCCGTCGACCGGTACGCCGGCAGCCTCGGCCAGCATGCCGTGCTGCACGAGCATGCGGTACTCGCCGTGGATCGGGATGAAGTTGCGCGGCCTGACGAGGGTCAGCATCAGCTTCAGCTCCTCGCGCGAGCCGTGGCCCGAGACGTGGCAATGCACCATCGGCTCGTAGTGGACCATCGCCCCTTCCTTGAAGAGGTTGTCGATGGTGCGTGCCACGGCCTCTTCGTTGCCGGGGATCGGCGAGGCCGAGACGATCACCGTGTCGCCCGGCTCGATGGTGATGTTGCGGTGATCGCGGTTGCTCATGCGGGTCAGGCCGGACATCGGCTCGCCCTGCGATCCGGTGGTCATGATCACCAGCTCCTCGTTGGGCAGCCGCTGGATCGCGTCCTTGCGGACCAGGGTGCCGTCACGCGGATCGAGGAAGCCCAGCTCGATGGCGATGGCAGTGTTCTGCTCCATGCTGCGGCCGATGGCCACCATCTTCCGGCCGTGCGCCCACGCGGCATCGAGCACCTGCTGCACGCGCCCGATGTTCGAGGCGAACGTCGCGACGATCACCCGTCCGGGTGCGGAGCCGATGAGCTGGTGGAGCGACTCCCCCACCGTCATCTCCGACTGCGTGTAGCCATCCTTCTCGGCGCGCGTCGAGTCGGAGAGGAGGAAGTCGACGCCCCGGTTGCCGATCTCGGCGATCAGTCCCAGGTCGGCACGGCGACCATCCGGCGGGGTGTAGTCGAACTTGAAGTCGCCGGTGTGCACCAGCGTGCCTGCCGGCGTGGTGATCGCGAAGCCGAGGCCGTCGGGGATGGAGTGGTTGACCCGGAAGGGCAGCACCGTGAACGATCCGATGTGCGTCTCGACGCCGGGCTCGAGGAGCTCGAGCGGCGTGCTGTCGAGGAGCTTGTGCTCCTTGAGCTTCCCGGTCACCAGGCCGCGCGTCAGCCGGCTGGCGTAGACGGGCGTCCCGGGGATCTTCGGCAGGACGTATGGCAACGCGCCGGTGTGATCCTCGTGGCCGTGCGTGAGCACGATGGCGCGAACGCGGTCGCGATTCTCCTCGAGGTAGGTGACGTCGGGGATCACCAGGTCGATGCCCAGCATCTCCGGCTCGGGGAAGGCGAGGCCGCAGTCGACGACGAGGATCTCGCCTCCGACCTCGATGACGGTGATGTTCTTGCCGACCTCGCCCACGCCCCCGAGGGGGATGATGCGCAGTGTCTGTGTCATGTGGACTCCTGGAAGAGGGTGAGCTGGTCCGCGTCGCGTAGCTGCGGGTCAGCATGGTCGCCTGCTTCGTGTTCGGCAGGCACCGCCTGCGGTGCCTCGCTCCGCTCCGCCTCCAGCACGCCCCGTGCGTGGAGCAGTGCCTCCGGCAGCCGGCGGATGTCGTCGAAGAGCGTCTCGCGCAGCGAGGACTGGTGCAGCGCCGCAGCAGGATGGTACATCGGGAAGATGAATCGGCCGCCCATTCGGCGCAGGCCACCGTGCGCCTGCGAGATCCGGGCATCGGGCAGGTAGCGACGCAGGGAGTGCCGGCCAAGGGTGACGATCACCGCCGGGTCGAGCGCCAGCTCCTGGCGCTCGAGGTAGCCGCGACAGGCGTCGACTTCATCGGGCTCGGGATCGCGATTTCCCGGCGGACGGCACTTCACGACGTTGGCGATGAAGACGTCCTCGCGTTGCCAGCCGATCGACTGCAGCAGCTCGTTGAGCAGCTGGCCGGCCGGGCCGACGAACGGGCGTCCGGTGGCGTCCTCGCGAGCGCCGGGGGCCTCCCCGACGAGGAGGACGTCGGAACGCGGGTTCCCTTCACCGGGAACCGCGTTCGTGCGTCCACGGTGCAGCGGACAGCGCGTGCACACGCGAACCTCCGCGGCGACCTGCGCCAGCAGACCCTCCGTGCCCATTGCCACGTATCGTACAGATGGCGCGAGCGCGAGGCGCCGCCGGGAACGGCGGCGCCATCGGTCCGTTGCAGGTCAGTCCTGGGCTGCCCCGCTCTTCGCCATGTGCCGCTCCATCGCCGCTCGCCGGCTGAGGTTGACGCGACCCATGCGGTCGATCTCGGTCACGACCACCATCAGCTCGTCGCCGATGCTGACCACGTCCTCGACTCGCGGCACCCGGTAGTCGGCGAGCTGGCTGATGTGCACCAGGCCCTCCTTGCCGGGCAGGATCTCGACGAAGGCCCCGAAGTTCATGATCCGGGTCACCTTGCCGAGGTACTCCTTGCCGACCTCGACATCCTTGGTCAGCCCCTCGATCCAGGCGATCGCCTTCTTGGCGGCCTCCCCGTCGGTGGCTGCGATCTGGATGGTGCCGTCGTCCTCGACGTTGATCTGCGTGCCGGTCTCCGCCGTGATCTGGCGAATGACCTTGCCCCCGGCGCCGATGACGTCGCGGATCTTGTCGACCGGGATCTTGATGGTCGTGATGCGCGGAGCGTACGGTGACAGCTCGCTGCGGCTGGCGCTGATGACCGCGGTCATCTTGTCCAGGATCGTCATGCGGGCCACGCGTGCCTGCTCGAGCGCGTCGCGCAGGATCTCGTTGGTGATCCCCGACACCTTGATGTCCATCTGGAGGGCGGTCACCCCCTCGGCAGTGCCGGCGACCTTGAAGTCCATGTCGCCGTACGCGTCTTCCTTGCCGGTGATGTCGGTCAGCACCGCGTAGCGACCGCTGGCCGCATCGGTGATGAGACCCATCGCCGCGCCGGCAACCGGCGCCTTGATCGGTACGCCGGCGTCCATCAGGGCAAGCGTGCTGCCGCACGTGCTGGCCATGGAGGTCGAACCGTTCGAGCTGACCACCTCCGACACGACGCGGACCGCGTACGGGAACTCCTCGACGCTCGGCAGCACGGGCACAAGGGCCCGTTCCGCGAGCGCACCGTGGCCGATCTCGCGCCGGCCAGGGCCGCGCATCGGCCGCGACTCCCCGACCGAGTAGGGCGGGAAGTTGTAGTGGTGCAGGTAGCGCTTCTCGGTCTCCGGCGAGATGGTGTCGAGCCGCTGCACGTCGCTGCCCGGGCCGAGCGTGGCGATGGAGAGGGCCTGCGTCTGCCCCCGGGTGAAGATCCCGGAGCCGTGCGTTCGGGGCAGGACCCCAACCTCGACGCTGATCGGGCGGATGGTGGTCGTGTCGCGGCCGTCGATGCGCACGTTCTCCGACAGGACCAGCTCACGCACGGTCGCCTTGGTGAGGACGTCCATGAGGCCCGATCCGATGCCGTGGCGGCGCCGGATGTCCTCCATCTGCTCGCCCTGCTCGGTGCGGTTGTAGTTCTCGCGGCCACGCCGGATCTCCGCGGCGATGTCGCCCCGGGCGGCGTTCACCCGATCGACCAGACCATCGGTCAGGTTGATGAACAGGTCGGCCGTCGCCTCGGCGTCCGGCATGGCGCGGTGGGCCGCGCCATGGTCGCGCCCGAAGACGAAGCGCATCAGGTCGGCGAGCTTGTAGCTGCCGGCGTCGGGGTACAGCTGGTAGGCAAGCTCCAGCGTGTCGTAGATCGCGGTCGGCGCCCACGCGACGTCGTTGGGCAGGTGGCGCAGCACGAACGGCACGTCGAAGGCGACGTTGTGCGCGACGAGCGGCGATCCACCGACCCAATCGGCGAAGCGCGTGAGCACCTCCGCGGCGGTTGGGGCGTTCGCCACATCCTCGTCGGCGAGGCCGTGGATCTGGTGGCCGATGATCGAACGGCCGGGGTTGACCAGCGACTCGAAGCGGTCGACGACCTTGCCGCCGCTCACGCGCAGGGCGGCGATGTCGACGATGTAGCCGTTCTCAGGCTTCATGGCGGTGGTCTCGAGGTCGAAGACGACGAAGTCGCTCCCCGCCTCGAGCGCCTTGCCCAGCTTGACGACGGAATCGGCCTTCGGGCCGAGGAACGGCATCTTCTTGGGCTTGCCGGCGGCCTCCACGAGCCGCTCCTGCAGGTCGACGCTCTTCTGGAGCTCGCCGTGACCGTAGGCAATGGCGTCGGCCATGGTCGCCTCGGGCAGGATCTTGGCGCCGGCCTCGACCATCATGATCGCGTCGCGGGTACCCGCCACGACCAGGTCGAGCTGGCTCTCTTCGAGCTGGCTGTTGGTGGGGTTCGTCACGAACTGCCCGTCGATGTAGCCGACCCGCACGGCGCCCACCGGGCCGAGGAACGGGATGCTGCTGATGGAGAGGGCGGCCGACGCGCCGTTGATGGCCAGGATGTCCGGATCGTTCTCCTGGTCGGTCGAGAGGACCGTCAGGACGATCTGGACGTCGTTCTTGTAGCCCTTGGGGAAGAGCGGTCGAATGGGTCGGTCGGTGAGACGCATCGCGAGGATGGCCGCCTCCGAGGGGCGGGACTCGCGCTTGATGAAGCCGCCGGGGATCTTGCCGGCTGCGTACATCCGCTCCTCGTAGTCGACGGTGAGCGGGAAGAAGTCAATTCCCTCGCGGGGCGTCGACGAGACCGCGGTCGCGAGGACCACGGAGTCGCCGTATCGCACGAGCACGGCGCCGTCCGCCTGCTCGGCGAGCTTGCCGGCCTCGAGCGAGAATGACTGGCCGCCGATCTCGGCGTCCATCTTGATTGCCACAGGTGCCTCCAGGTTGTTCATTGGTCTCTCCGTTCCCGGAGCTCGGCTCGCGCATGCCTCGCAGTGGAGGGCGCGTGCGGCCTCACGGTCACGGGATGGATGGGTATTCGCACGGGGATGCGCCTCGCTTCGGCGCTGGTGATGGCTCGCTCCCCGGAGCCGAACGTGGGTCGATCCCGGCGCCTCACGGCTCCCGGGTCCCTTCCGCGTCGCCCTAGCGGCGCAGTCCCAGCCGGCCGATCACCTGGCGGTAGCGGTCCACGTCGTTACGCACGAGGTAGGCCAGCAACCGGCGCCGCTGGCCGACCAGCTTGAGCAGGCCGCGGCGCGAGTGATTGTCGTTCTGGTAGGTGCGCAGGTGCTCCGTCAGCGACTTGATCCGCTCGGTGAGCAGCGCGATCTGGACCTCGGGAGATCCGGTATCCCCGTCGTGCGTTGCGTAGTCATCGACGATCGCGCTCTTCGCGTCCTTGGCGAGCGGCACAGATTCCTCCACTTTCATTTCCGTATCGGGCGAATGGTACCAGACCGATGCTCCGCCCGCCACGATCCACCCGGCCGGGCGTTGCCCCTTTCGGCTGCCCCTGGATCAGGCGATCCCCAGGCGCGCCCTCGCTTCCGCCTCGTCACGGCGCATCTGGTTGACGAGCTCCTCGACGTCCGCGAACCGGCGCTCGTCACGGAGCCGAGCGATGAGGTCCAGGGCGAGGGTCGTCCCGTACAGGTCCCCGTCGTAGTCGAGCAGGTACGCTTCGACCAGCACGCGCCCGTGCTCGTGGAAGGTGGGCCGTACGCCGATGCTGATCAACGCAGGGTGTCCGGGGCCGACCTGCCGCTCCGCGACGGTGACACCTCCCACGTAGATGCCGAGCGGCGGCATGGCGGGCTCGTACGCGAAGGCCAGGTTGGCGGTCGGAAAGCCGAGCAGGCGTCCGCGCCGATCGCCCGGCACCACGGTCCCCTCCAGTCGCGGCGGGTAGCCCATCGCCGACGCGGCGGCGATCTCCCCGGCGGCGATCGCCTGTCGAATGCGCGTGGAGCTGACGGGCGCGCCGTCGACGATGACGCGCTCCACCTCGATCACGTCGAAGCCCTGCTCCGCGCCGATTTCGCGCATCACCGCAACCGTGCCCTCGCGGTGCCGTCCGAACGCGCTCTCCGGCGACATGACCAGCGCCTTGAACTCGAGCGCGGGACGGAGCTCCTGTACGAAGGCGCGCGCCGAGTGAGCGCGCAGCTCGTCATCGAAACGGAGCGGGATGGCCAAGAGCCCGTGGTCCGCCTGGATGCGCTCCAGGACGGTCGACAGCGGCGCGAGCCGCGGGACCACCGACCCGCGACGGAGCACTTCGGCGGGCGGCGGGTCGAAGACGAGCGCTACGCCGGTCAACCCGCGCCTCGCTGCCTCGTCGCGCGCCGCCCGCAGCATCGCGGCGTGACCGGCGTGGACGCCATCGAAGACGCCGAGGCAGACGACGACGGGGCCTACCGTCGGCAGGTGCTCGATGCCCAGCGGAACCCGCTGCTGGTTCACGCCGGCCCTCCCGCGGCGATCACCTTGTCCGGCTTGAGCAGGCCCGCGTGGACCGTACCGATGCCGAGCAGCTCGTCGCCACGAAAGACCGCCTGCCGCCCGTCGGCGGACGACCGGCCGAGCCTCACCAGCGAGCCGTGGCAGAACTGGCGCGCCTCGGCGTCGGCGAGGACCACGCGCGGCATGGCCAGCAGCGGCGCCACGGGGCGGATCGCCTCGGAGAGGCGCCCCGCCGCCGCCAGCCGCTCGAGCGTTTCGGGCGGCACCGCGTCGTCGGCCGAGAGTCCGCCCGCCGCCGTCCGCCGCAGCGAGGCGAGGTAGCCGCCACAGCCCAGCGCGTCGCCGAGGTCGCGGGCCAGTGAGCGGATGTAGGTCCCTGGTCCACAGCGCACGTCCAGCCGAACGTCGAGCGAACCTTCTCCGGGCACGACGGCCAGCACGTCGATGGCATCGATGGTCACCGTGCGAGGCGGCACGTCGAGCGGCGTGCCGGCGCGCGCCGCGCGGTGTGCCGTCTGCCCGCCCTGCTTTCGGGCAGAGAATGCCGGTGGCTGCTGGGGAAACGTCCCGATGAAATCGCCCAACGCCTCCCTGACTTGCGCCTCGTCCGGCAGCGGACCGGATCCGCCGCGCAGGGGCCCTTCGGCGTCGTCCGTCGCGGAGCGAAAGCCAAGGCGGACCACGGCTTCGTACCGCTTGCGCCCCCCGGTGAGCTCCTCGCTGAAGCGCGTCGCGGCGCCGACGAGGATGGGCAGGACGCCGGAGGCAAGCGGATCCAGCGTGCCGGCGTGTCCGATCCGTCGCGTCCCGGTCAGCCGTCGCATCAGGCCGACCATGTCGTGGGAGGTCGGTCCAACGGGTTTGTCGAGGTTAACGACCCCGAGCATCGGCCCGGTCAAGCTCGCGTTCGCACTCAGCCAGCACGCGCTCTCGTGCCTCGTCGATGGTGGCCTCGAGCGTGCAGCCGGCTGCCCGCGCGTGCCCGCCGCCCCCGAACGCGCCGGTGATGGCCACCGCATCGGCCCGCTCGGTGGTTCGCACGCTGACCCGCGTGCTGGCCGGTGCCGCCTCCTTGAATAGCACCGTGACGTCCGCGGCGCGGGTGCTCCCCAGCAGGTCGACGAACCCCTCCGACGCGGTCGGCTGCTCGCCGGCTTGGCGCAGCATGGCCTCGGTCATCGAGGCGTGGACGATGCGGCCCTCGCGGCGCTGCCCGATCGACGCCAGCATCTGCCCCCACAGGAAGAGCGTGCTGAACGGCTTGTCGGCATAGACGGCACGGTTCAGGCGAGAGAGGGGCGCACCCGCCTCCACCAGGGACGCCGCCACCCGCAGGGTCCGTGGCGTGGCGTTCGGATGGGCGAACGTGTGCGTGTCCTGCACGATCCCCGTCATCAGGGCGGTCGCCAGCTCGGCGTCGATCTCCACTCCGAGCTCGGGCAGCAGCAGCGCGACCATCTCGCAGGTTGCCGCCGCCTGCGGGTCCACCCAGTTGACCGCGCCGAAGCGAGGGTTCGAGACGTGATGATCGATGTTGGCGATGAGGGCACGATCGAGCCAGTCGCCATGTTCCGCGGCCACCGAGCCGGTGCGGGCCAGGTCGCCTGCGTCGACCACCACCGCAAGGTCGGGCTCGAGCTGCGGCGCCCGCCGCACGCGTTCGATGCGCGGCAGGACCGCGAGGAAGGGCGGCGGAACATCGCCGGAGACCACCTCGGACTCCTTCCCGAGCCGCTCGGCGGCAATGGCGATGGCGATGGCGGCGCCGAGCGTGTCGCCGTCGGGATTCTCGTGGCAGATCGCCGTCACGCGCTTCGCGCGCTGCAGGGCCTCGACGACCTCCCTCACGCGTCCGCCTCGCCCTCTCCGCGTTCCTCTTGCAGGTCGCGCAGGATGCGGAGCACGCGATCACCGGTCTCGATCGAGTCGTCCGCACGCACGCTCAGCTCCGGCACCTGGCGAATGCGCAGACGCTCGCCGAGTCGCTTCCGCAGCCAGGGCGCCGCGTCGCGCAGGGCCCGGAGAGAGCGATCGCGCTCCTCATCGCTGCCGAGCACGCTGACCCAGACCCGGGCATGCCCCAGGTCACGCGCCGTTTCGACGCGCGTGATGGTGGCGAACCCGAGGCGCGGATCCTTCATCTCGCGCTGCAGCAGCTCCATGAGCTCCTGCTGGATCTGGCTGTCCAGGCGATCGGTGCGCTGGCTCATCCGACGCTCAGGCCGGCTCGGAGACCATCTGGAAGCACTCGATCACGTCGCCCTCGGCGATCTCGTCGATCGAGAGGCCAATGCCGCATTCGTACCCGGTTGCCACCTCGCGGACGTCGTCCTTGAAGCGCTTCAGCGACTCGATGCGGCCATCGGCCACCTGCGAGCCACCCCGGAAGAGCCTGACCTGGCCACCGCGGATGATGCGACCGTCGGTGACGTACGAGCCAGCCACGTTCCCGGCGCGTCCCGCCTTGATCACCATGCGGACCTCGGCGTGACCCTCGACCTTCTCCACCAGCTTCGGGGCGAGCATGCCCTTGAGGGCATCGCCGACGTCCTCGGTCAGCTTGTAGATGACGTCGTAGAGCCGCACGTCGACGCCGGTCGTGTCCATCTGGCGCTGCGCACCGGGATCGAGGCGGGTGTTGAAGCCGATGACGACCGCATCCGAGGCCGAGGCCAGGAGGACGTCGGACTCGTTGATGTCGCCCGCGCCCTCACGCAGGATGCTGATCCGAGCCTGGTCGGTGTTCAGCCCCTCCAGCGCGTGGCGGATGGCTCCCAGCGAGCCCTGCACATCGGTCTTGAGGACCACGCGCAGTTCCTTGACCTCGGATGCCTGGATCTGCGCCGAGATGTCCTCGAGCGTGAAGGCGCTCTTGCCGTCCCCGCCGCCCATGGTTCGCCCGTTCGCCTCGGCCATGTCGCGGGCCGCCTTCTCGTCGGCCACCACGCGCAGGATGTCGCCGGCTTCGGGCAGGTCGCCGAGGCCGATGATCTCCACGGCCGTCGCCGGCTCCGCCAGCTTGACGCGCTTCCCGGCGGCGTTCTGCAGGGCGCGGACGCGTCCGTGCGTCCGTCCCGCGGCGACGATGTCGCCGACGCGCAGCGTGCCAGTCTGGACCAGCACCGTCGCCACGTTGCCGCGCCCCTTCTCGACCTTCGACTCGATGATGGTGCCCACCGCAGGTCGCGAGGGATTCGCCTTCAGGTCCTGGATGTCGGCCACCAGCAGGACCATCTCCATCACGTCGTCGAGGCCGGTGCGCTGCTTGGCGGAGACGGGAACGGCGATGACGTCGCCGCCGTACTCCTCGATCATGACGCCGATCTCCGCGAGCTCCTGCTTCACGCGATCGGGATTCGCATCGGCCTTGTCGACCTTGTTGATGGCCACGATCATCGGGACCCGCGCGGCACGGACGTGGTCGATCGCCTCCCGGGTCTGCGGCATCACGCCGTCGTCGGCAGCCACCACGATGATGGCGATGTCGGTGACCTGCGCGCCGCGGGCGCGCATGGCGGTGAAGGCCTCGTGGCCGGGCGTGTCGAGGAAGACGATGCGCTTGTCGTTGTGCACGACCTCGGAGGCGCCGATGTGCTGGGTGATGCCACCCCGCTCCCCCGCCGCGACAGCGGTGGAGCGAATGGCATCCAGCAGGCTGGTCTTGCCGTGGTCGACGTGGCCCATGATCGTCACGATCGGGGCACGGGTGACGAGGTCATCCGCCTCGTCCTCGCTGAAGAGCTGCGGCTTGCCACTGCCATCGGTGCGTTCGGCGGCAGGCGCTCCCACCTCCGCAGCTGCGGCGGCCTCGTCGGACGCGACGTCCGGCGCTCCGACCGGCTTGACCTCGTACCCCAGCTCGGCCGCGACCAGCGACGCGGTGTCGAAATCGATGGTCTGGTTGACGGTGGCGAAGATGCCGTTCCGGATGAGCTCCTTGATGACGTCGGCGTTGCTCACCACCAGCGCCGTGGCCAGGTCCTTGACCGACACCGACGCGGGCAGCTCGACCGGGCCGGTCGGCTTCGGCGGGGCCTCTATCACGGCTGCCTGCGTGTTGCGTCGTCGCTGGGGCCGTGGGCCCCGTCGTTGCTGGTATCTACGTGGCGGCATCCATCACCTCGATCCGGAGCGTCCCCGGCTCCACGGCCGCGCCGAGCGCTCGGTTGACTGCCTGGGCCAGGCGTCGCGGCTCCCGGCAGGCAGGGTCATCGCATATGTACGTTCCCCGGCCGGCAGCCTTGCCGGTCGAGTCGATCGCAGCCGTGCCGTCCGCGGCTCGGACGATGCGGGTCAGCGATCGCTTGGGGCGCACCTGGCGGCAGGCCGCGCAGGTGCGCATCGGAATGTGATCAGGTCGTCGCTTCGGCATCGGCCGGCGCCTCCTCGGCGTCCTCCGTGGCCGCCCCGGGCTCGTCATGCGAGGCCGCGGCCACGCCCACCTCCGACCGGATATCGATGCGCCAGCCGGTCAGCTTGGCAGCAAGGCGGGCATTCTGGCCCTCCTTGCCGATGGCCAGCGACAGCTGCCGCTCCGGGACGATCACGTTGGCGATCTTGTGCTCTTCGTCCACGCGGACGCTCAGCACCTCGGCCGGTGAGAGCGCCTCGGCCACGTAGCTTCCCGGATCCTCGTCCCAGAGCACGATGTCGACCTTCTCGCCGTTCAGCTCGGCCACGATCGCCTGGATCCGCGCGCCTCGCTGGCCGACCGCGGCGCCCTTGGCATCGACGCCCGGCTGCCGGCTCTCGACCGCCACCTTCGAGCGGCTGCCCGCCTCCCTTGCGATGCCGCGAATGACGACCGTCCCGTTGTAGATCTCGGGGATCTCCATCTCCATCAGGCGGCGCAGGAAACCGCGATGCGTCCGGCTCACGACGAGCACGGGACCGCGGGCCGTCCGGCGGACTTCGAGGACGTAGACCTTCAGGTGCTGGCCGATGCGGTAGTGCTCCCCGGGCAGCTGCTCCGTGACGGCAAGCACCGCCTCGACGCCCTTGCCCATGTCGAGCACCACGGCCTGGTCGGTGGTGCGATGCACCACCCCGGTCATGATCTCGCCCTCGCGCGACGCGTACTGGCTGTACACGACGTCGCGCTCAGCCTCTCGGAGCCGCTGCCGGTAGACCTGGCCCGCAGTCTGGGCCGCGATGCGGCCCAGCTGGGCCTGCGTCACGTTCTCCGGGACGCGGACCTTCCCACCGACGCCGGTCGACGAGTCGATCTTCTGCGCCTCGGCGACCACCTTCTGCAGCTCCGGATCCTCGATCTCGTCCTCGGTGGCGACCACCTCGTACTCGCGGTAGACGCTGATCTGACCCGATTCGGAGTCGACCTTGACGACCACGTTTTCGGGTGCGTCCGCATTGCGCCGGTAGGCCGACTCGATGGCCTGCTCGAGCGTCTGGATGAGGATCTCCTGCGGCACGCCTTTCTCGGCGTTCAACTGGAGCAGAGCTCCGATGAAGTCTCGATTCACGTGCGCACCTCGCGCCCTTTCGGGCAGAAACAAAAACGTGGGACTGGCGAACCGACCCACGTCTTCCCTAGTCAGTATCGATTCGGCTCGCACTCGGTCGGCGAAACCGTCCCGGAGTATACCAGCCGGTGCCCCAATCGTCAGGGGCGGGGGGTGGCTGGGATGCGGTCTCAGCACCGGAAGCGAGAGCTCGACAGCGCCATCGACTCGGCATGAAAAGCGGCGAAGGCCGGAGTAACTCCCGCGCCGACTCCGGTGAATGGTCCGGTGACGAGTCCCGCGGATGGTCCCGTGTCCAGCCCCGTGCCCGAGGCGTTGCCGCCAGCGGGTCGGGTGTTGTACCGCGTTGCCGGCCAACCCGGCGCTTCGGTACGTTGTTGGCCTGGATCGGGTGCCACCTCGAGCGTTCGCCCCGGTGTCACCTCCGGTGATCGGTCGGGCTGTTTCTCCGGCGCCCGCCGAGCCATCAGCCTACGCGACGGCCGTGGCAGGCGCCAAGGTACTTTTCCACACGTTGCGTGCGCGCATCGGCCGGCTTTCCACGCTTCTTCCACAGCGATGGGTGGCGGCGTGCCCAAGGCTCGTCAGGGCGTTTGGCGTCAAGGGCCAAGCCATCGCCGATGTCGACGGCGTAGGTCAGCTGCCGTTCGCCGGACGTCAATTCGAGTTCGCGGGCCCAGGCGCGCCGGTCACGGGTCCCGCGGGTGGTCTCGTGTCAAGCCGTGCGCCCGAGGGACGGCGGGTACTTTCAGGCGATACCATTCCCAACCCCACCCCCGGACACTGGTGCTGATATGACCGACCGCGACGCGTACGTCGTTCTCACCGTGCAGCCCGATGCACACCAGCTCGTCATCCAGGCGGCGTACCGCGTGCTGGCATCACTCCTCCATCCCGACCACGATGGAGAATCGGTCGCCGCAAACCGCCGCATGGCCGAGCTCAACGCCGCGTACGCCAAGCTGCGGACCGCCGCGCGCCGCGCGAGCTACGACATGGAACGCCGTGCTGGCGTAGCTCCGGCGTCGGTGATGACGCCTCCCTCACGACCCGCCACGCCGGCCGAGCAGGCACGCCCGGGAGCCATCGACTTCGGGCGCTACCGCGGCTGGACGATCGCGACCGTTGCGCGGCAGGATCCCGACTACCTCCGCTGGCTCTCCCGCCATTCGAGTGGCATCCGCTTCCGGGGTGAGATCAAGGAGGCGCTCGCCACGGCTCCGCGCGGGCCGCTGGCCAGCGAGCGCGTGTTCGGCCGCTGACCCTCAGCCCTCGATCAGGCTCTGGACGTCCTGGATCGAGATGAGGATCACCAGCACGATCAGCACCATGAACCCGGTCAGGTAGATCAACGCCTCGCGTTCGGCGGGGAGCCGGCGGCGGCGAGCACCCTCGAGCAGGACCACGGCGATGCGGCCACCGTCGAGCGGCGGGAAGGGCAGCACGTTGAGGACGGCGAGGTTGATCGACAGGATCCCCATGAAGAAGAGCTGGCTGACGAGGGGTGCCTGGAGCATGCGTCCCGTTTCCTCGGCGATCCCGATCGGACCCACCGCCCCGCCGCCTTCTGGATTGAGGCCGAGCAGGCCGCCCACGGCATCGGCCAGGCCCCCCGGGATCTGGTAGGCGAGGTTGCCGGCCTCGGAGAAGCCCCGGCGCGTGGCCTCGATCGGGTTGGACACCTCCGAGGGCACTTCTACGTAGCGCTCCGGCACATAGCTGAAGCCGACCGGCCCTTCGCCGGGTGCCAGCTCGTCCTCGGGCCGGGGCGTCACGGTCACCTCTCGCTCGATCCCCCCGCGTTCGATCCGCAGCGCGACCTCCTCGCCGGCATGCGCTCGCACGTACGTGGTCAGATCGCTCGAGACGTCGAAGGACTGGCCATCCGCCGCCAGGATGCGATCCCCCAACTGCAGCTGCTGCGCCGCGGGGCTGCCGGCCTGGATGTCGGTCACCGTCAGCGGTCCGCGCCCCTGCGGGATGGGCATGGACAGGGCGATCGCGAAGAGGACGCCGGCGAGCAGGAAGTTCATGAGGACGCCCGCCAGCAGGACGGCCACGCGGACCCAGATCGGCTTGCGGTTGAAGGCGCCGGCCATCGTGCGCTCCACCGCGGCCTCGGAGAGGCCCTGCTCACGGAGCTTGTCGGCCTCGCCCTCGCCATCCTCGCCCAGCATCTTGACGAAGCCGCCCAGCGGGATCGTGTTGATCGAGTACCGTGTCCCGCGCCAGACGACCGAGCCGAGGCGCGGCGGGAAGAAGACGCCGAACTCCTGCACGGTGATGCCGGCCAGCTTCGCTGCCGTGAAGTGGCCGAGCTCGTGGACCAGCACCAGGACGACCAGGACGCCGAAGAAGGCGAGGACCGTCGCGAGCACGTCCATCAGGCGGCCGTTCCCATGCCCAGCTCGTGCTGCAACGTCGTGCGCACCTCGGCGTCGAGTTCACGGATCGTCGAGAGCGAGGGTTCTTCCGCGCTCCCCCATCGCTCGATCGAGCGCTCGATCACGCCCGGGATGGCACCGTAGGTGATGGACTCTGCGAGGAAGGCCGCCACGGCGACCTCATCAGCGGCGTTCAGCACGGTACCCCGGTTGCCCCCTGCATCGGCGGCATCGCGGACGATCCGGTACGCCGGGTAGCGCTCCGGCTGTAGGGGCAGGAGCTCGAGCGGTCCCCATGCCTCGGGAGCGGAGCGCCGGGCGGGCGAGGGCAGGCGATCGGGATACGTCAGGGCGTACTGGATTGGGAGACGCATGTCAGGGGTCCCAAGCTGGGCCTTGAAGGAGCCATCGGTGAATTCCACCATCGAGTGGACGATGCTCCGCGGATGGATGACGGCTTCAATCCTACTGTACGGCAGGCGGTACAGCCACCTGGCCTCGATGACCTCGAACGCCTTGTTGACGAGCGTTGCCGAGTCGACGGTGATCTTCGGTCCCATCTGCCACGTCGGGTGCGCGAGCGCGTCGGCCGGGGTGACGCGAGCCAAGTCCCCGGGGGAGCGATCGCGGAATGGGCCGCCCGATGCGGTGAGGATGAGACGCTCCACCGCGTCACGGGGTTCCCCGAGCAGGCACTGCCAGATGGCGGAGTGCTCCGAGTCGACCGGCCGAAGCCTCGCGAGCGGGTCGCCCCCGGCGCGCTGCAGGGCATCCACCACCAGGTGCCCGCCGGTCACCAGCGTCTCCTTGTTCGCCAGCGCCACGGGCCGACCGGCGCCGATGGCGGCCAGGACCGCCGGCAGCGCGGTCATCCCGGTCGTGGCCACCACCACCAGGTCGACGCCTTCGGTGGTCGCCAGCTCCTCCAATCCACCGGCTGCCCAGCGCCCTGATTCGAGTCCGTCCGGCCGACCCTCGGCGCACCAGGCCAGGGCCCCAGGATGGGCGGCAAGCTGCGCGCCGAAGGCAGCGGTGTCGCGGCCGGCCGCCAGCGCTCGCAGTTCGAAGCGATCGGGCAGGCGCGATAGGACCTCCATCGTCTGCCTGCCGATGGAGCCGGTCGAGCCCAGCAGCGCGACACCCGTCATGTGACGCGGCCGGCGACCAGCATGGCGTAGGCGGCGAGCACCGGAGCCGCGAACAGGAAGGAGTCGATGCGGTCGAGCATGCCGCCGTGACCGGGGATGAGGAATCCCGATTCCTTGCGGCCGGCGGCCCGCTTCAGCAACGATTCAGCCAGATCGCCTGCCTGTGCGGCGAGTCCAACCAGTGGACCGATGATGAGCGGATGCCACGCCTCCAGGCCCACGAGCCAGGCGCCAAGGCCCGCCGCCAGCGTGGCTGCCACGAGCCCTCCGAGCAGCCCCTCGACGGTCTTTGACGGGCTGATGTGGTCGATCAGCCGCCGCCGGCCGATCCAGCGGCCGGTCAGGTAGGCCCCGGAGTCGTAGCCCCAGACCACGGCGATCAGCAGGAGGGCCCACGCGGACCCGGAGCCGATGGCCAGCGCACCGACCTGCGTCGCCGCCGACCCGTCGACGGGCGCCAGGTGGGCGACCACCACGACGAACGGCGTGAGCAGCCCGACGTAGGCGACGCCGAAGCTCGCGGTCGCCCAGGTGAGGAAGCCGGCCCGCGGGTCCGGCCGCGTGAAGCTCGCCAGGGCGAGGATCACGACCGCGAGCACCAGTGCAATGAGTGGCAATCCCGGGCGCTCGACGGCTCTCAGGACGTCGAGCAGCAGGCCGCCGACCATCGACTGGTTGGCCGCAGCCAGCGTCGCACCGGCCACCGCTATGCCGGCGGCGAGGGTCAGCACCTGCGGGGGCTCGAAGCCGCCCGCGTCGAGCAGGCCGATCAGCTCCACCAGTGCCAGGAAGGCGACCAGGCCCATGAGCAGCGAGAGCCACGGGTCGCCGATCAGCACCGCCGCCAGGACGATCGGCGCCAGGACGGCGGCGGTCAGGACTCGAGTCCGAAGCATGCCTTCAGCTCCCGAAGCGCCGCTCGCGGCCGGCGAAGTCGTCGAGGGCCAGATCGAAGTCGCCGGCCGTGTAGTCGGGCCAGAACTTGTCGGAGAAGACGAGCTCGGCGTACGTCGCCTGCCAGATCAGGAAGTTGCTCGTGCGCAGGTCGCCGCCGGTGCGGATCAGGAGATCGACGTCCGCCTGGTCGGCGGTGTAGAGGTGCTGGGCGATGTGCGCCTCGTCGACCTCTGCGGGGTTCACGCCGCTCGCCATGAGCTGGCGCACGGCATCGACGATCTCCGCCCGGCCGGAGTAGTTGAAGCAGATGTTGAGCGTCAATCGATCGCCGCCGCGCGTCCGTTCCTCGGCGGCGCGGATGGAACGCTGGATGTCGCTGGGCGCCTCGTGCAGGCGGCCGATGACGTTGACCCGCACGCCCTCGGCGATCAGCTCGTCGGTGTGCTGGCGGACGGCACCATCGATGAGGCCGAAGAGGCCCGTCACCTCGTCATCGGGGCGGCTCCAGTTCTCGGTCGAGAAGGTGTAGACAGAGAGCGTTTCGACGCCACGATCGCGGGCCCGCCGCACGACGGGCCGGATGGCCTCCACGCCCTGGACGTGGCCGGCGATCACCGGCAGGCCGCGCGATCGGGCCCACCGGCGGTTGCCATCGCAGATGATCGCGACGTGCCGGGGAGTGGCAGCCGAGGGCAGCCTAGACCTCCATCACTTCTTCTTCCTTCCGCTGCGCGCGGCCGTCGACGGCCTCCACGTAGCGGTCGGTCAGCCGCTGGAGGGAGTCCAGCTCCCGGCGCTCCTCGTCCTCCGAGAGATCCCCCTCGCGCGCAGCCTTCTTCAGGGCGTCGACCGCGTCGCGGCGATGGTTGCGGATCTCGATGCGAGCTTCCTCGGCCCGCCGGCGCACCTGCTTCACCATGTCGCGCCGGCGCTCCTCGGTCAGCGGCGGCACGTTGAGCCGGACGACGGTCCCGTCGACGTTGGGCATGAGGCCGATGTCGCTGCGGGTGATCGCCTTCTCGATGGCCGACAGGACGGACCGATCCCACGGCTGGATGACGATCAGGTGCGCGTCCGGCGTGGAGATGCCGGCGATCTGGTTGAGCGGCGTCGAGGTGCCGTAGTAGTCGACCGAGATGCGCTCCACCAGCGCGGTCGATGCCCGGCCAGTGCGCACGCCGCCAAAGTCGCGCTCCATGGCCTCCACGGCACGCTCCATCCTCGGCTCGATCTCGACCAGCGCCTCGTGGACCATCTCAGCTCACCTCCCCGGCGATCAGCGTACCGATCTCCTCGCCCTGCACCGCGCGGACGATGTTCCCCGACTGGGTCATGTCGAACACCACGATCGGCATCTCGTTATCCATGGCCAGGCTCACCGCGGTTGCGTCGAGGGCGCCCAACCGGTTCGTCAGCAGGTCGCCGTAGCTGATGCGCGTGTAGCGGGTCGCCCCGGGCTCCTTCTCTGGGTCGGCATCGTACACCCCGTCCACCCGGGTGGCCTTCAGGATGACTTCCGCCCCGACCTCGACGGCACGGAGGGTGGCCGCCGTGTCGGTGGTGAAGTACGGGTTGCCGGTCCCGGCGACCATGACGACGACCCGTCCCTTCTCCAGGTGGCGCATCGCGCGTCGGCGGATGTACGGCTCGCAGATCTCGGGCATGGCGATCGCCGACAGCACCCGTGTCGCCGTCCCCGCCTGCTCCAGCGCATCCTGGATGGCGAGGCCGTTCATCACCGTCGCGAGCATCCCCATGTAGTCGCCGGTCGCCCGGTCCATCCCCTTCGCCGCCGCCGAAAGGCCGCGGAAGATGTTGCCGCCACCCACCACGATGGCGATCTCGACGCCGCCCTCGCGTGCCGCCGTGATCTGCGCGGCAATATCTCGCGCGACCTCCGGGTCGATCCCGTACTGGAGCTGCCCCATCAGCGACTCGCCGGAGAGCTTGAGCAGCACGCGCCGATAGCGTGGCCGCGGCGAGGCGGTCACCTACGCCGCTCCCTCGTCACCCTGCCCTTCGGTCGACTCGCCGACCGCCATGCGCGCGAAGCGTGCAACCCGGATGTTCTCGCCCAGCAGGGCGACCTTCTCGGTGATGAGGTCGGAAACCTTCTTGTCGGTGTCGCGATAGGGCATCTCGAGCAGGCAGACCGATTCCGCCCACTTGTTGACCTTGCCCTCGACGATCATCGGGATGCGGTCCGCCGGACGCCCCTCGTCCTCCGCCTCCTTCGCGAAGGCGCGCTGCTGCTCCTCCAGGACCGCCGCCGGGATCTCCTCGCGCGCGACGTAGATCGGCGCCAGCCCGGCGACCTGCATGGCGAGTTCGCGTGCAAGCTGCTGGAAGTCGTCGGTGCGGGCCACGAAGTCGGTCTCGCAGTTCAGCTCCAGCAGCACGCCCAGGCGGGCGCCCTGGTGGATGTAGGAGGTGATGACGCCCTCGCGAGCCTCCCGGCCGGCCTTCTTGGCAGCGGTGGACAGGCCCTTCTCGCGGAGCCAGGCGGTGGCGTGCTCGACGTCGCCATCGCTCTGCTCCAGGGCACGCTTGCAGTCCATGACGCCGGCGCCGGTCAGTTCACGCAGGCGCTTGACGTCCTCGGGCTTGATGGTCGTGGTCACGGGTCTTCCTTCTTAGCGGTTCGGTGCCGCCTCCGGGGCGGGCACCTCGTTGACTTCGTCGTCCTCGCTCTCCTCGGCGGCGCGCCGGGCACGGGCTCGGCGCTCCTCCTCTTCGTCCTCTTCCGGCTCTGGCTCGAAGACGAGTGCCTCGCCGGCTGCGAGCGCGGCGCTGTAGTCGGATTCGCCGGCGAGCTGGCTCTCGTCGACCGGTGGTAGCGTCTCGGCCTGCTCGAACTCCTCGTCCAGCTTGGCCTGCCGCTGCTGCTGCGCCTCGAGCGCCGCGTCGGCCACCTTCTGCGCGATCAGCCGTACGGACCGGATGGCGTCATCGTTCGCGGGAATGACCCAGTCGATGAGGTCAGGGTCGCAGTTCGTGTCGGTCATCGCGACGATCGGGATCTCGAGGCGGCGAGCCTCGGCCACGGCGATCGCCTCACGGTGCGGATCGACAATGAAGAGGGCACCGGGGAGCCTCCGCATGCGGCGGATCCCGCCCAGGGCGCCATTCAGCTTCGCGATCTCCTCGTTCAGCTTGCTCGCTTCCTTCTTGGTGAGCCGCTCGAACTCGCCGGAGTCACGCCGAGCTTCCAGGGCATCCAGGCGCTGGATCCGGCGCTTCATCGTCGTGAAGTTGGTCAGCATGCCGCCCAGCCAGCGGTTGTTGACGTAGTGCTGGTTCGAACGCTGCGACTCGGACGAGATCGACTCCTGCGCCTGCTTCTTGGTGCCGACGAAGAGGATGCTGTCGCCGCGCTGGACGGTGTCGCGCACGAAGTCAATGGCGGCGTCCAGCCGTCCGACGGTCTGGGCAAGGTCGATGATATGGATCCCGTTGCGCTCGCCGAAGATGAAGGGGCGCATCTTTGGGTTCCAACGGCGGGTCTGGTGTCCGAAGTGGACGCCCGCCTCGAGAAGCTGCTTCATGGTCGTGGCAGCCAAGGAGTACCTCCGGTTGTTCCTCCGCTCGCATCAGCTCCCGCGGGTCGACCCTCTGCCGGAGCGGCTTGAGGGCACCATCGACCGCGAGATCAGCGAACGTGTGTGATGGGAATGATCCGGCCAAGCGCGGCGCCGTGAGGGCCGCCGGCCGAGCGCGAGTATAGCAGACCGGAACGTCGATCCCCGATCGGGCCCCTCCCCACACAACAGTACCGAAGTACTCCGCGCGACCCCGCTCGTACCTTGACCACCCCGTTCGGCACCCTAGCATCGGCCCGTCCGTCGCGACCCCAGCTGGCGGACGCTGAACGACCGCTAGCCACATCCGGGAGACGGAGACATCAGATCCATGCGCACACGACGATCACACCTGCTGCTGGCCGCAGGCACCGCGGTGCTCACGTTGGCCGCCGCGACGCTACCGCTCCTCGGTGGGCGCGCCGCCGCCACCGACCGCGTTGTGACGGTCGCGGCCGGGCAGACCCTCAGCCAGATCGCGTTGGAGGAAGGGTTGAGCGTGGGCGCCCTGGCGGAGATGAACGGGATCAGCGATCCGGATCGGATCTTCGTCGGCCAACACCTCGTGATCCGTAGCCAGCCGGTCGAGCCCCAGGCTCCGGAGGCGGCCCTCAACCACGTGGTGGCGGAGGGTGAGACGCTGTCGGCCATCGCCATCAGGTACGGCAGCTCCGTCGCAGCCATCGTCCGTGCCAACGGGATCGGCGACGCTTCCTTCATCCGCGCCGGCCAGGTGCTCGCAATCCCGGACGGCACGCCCCCGTCGGAGCCCGGGGCCGGTGCAGCAGGCGTGACCGCGAGCCATCGCGTGGCCGCCGGCGAGACGCTGTGGGGCATTGCGGTCCGCTATCGAACCTCCGTCGCAGCCATCGCCCGCGCCAACGGGATCGGCGACGCTTCCTTCATCCGCGCTGGCCAGGTCCTGGCCATCCCGGGCGCGGCGGGAGGTTCCGGTGCCCAGGTTCCCGCACCCAGCAGGGCGATGCCGTCGTCAATGGCCGCCCTCGTCGGCCGGCGGCAGGGCATCGCGAGCCTCATCACCGCGGAGGCCGATCGCCAGGGAGTACCGGCCGCCTTTGCGCTCGCCGTCGCCTGGCAGGAGTCGGGCTGGCAGCCGGGTGTCGTGTCATCAGCCGGCGCGATCGGCGTGATGCAGCTCCTGCCCTCCACGGCCGAGTGGGTCGCCACCAGCATGCTGGGCCACGGCGTGAACCTGTGGGATGCCGGCTCGAACGTCCAGGCTGGCGTGGCACTGCTGCGGCACTACCTCGACCGGTACGACGGCGACCGATCTCTGGCGCTGGCCGCCTACTACCAGGGCCAGACGGCGGTTGATCGACACGGCATCTTCCCGGTCACCCGTCCCTATGTGGCATCGATCAGCGAGCTGGAGCGCATCTTCGCCCACTGAGCGCCTGCCGCTCACCAGCCGTCCACCGCGGGATGGTGAGCGAGGCGCCATGCCCGTCCCTCGCGCGTCAGCGTCACGGCGTCGATGCGCAGGATGGCCACTCGCAGCCTTCGTTCCGCCGCGTAGCCGGCCAGCGTCCTGCGGAGCCGGCCCACGCGCCGCGCGTCGAGGCTCTCTTCCGCCGATCCCGAGCGGCCGGTGGAACGGACCTTGACCTCGACCGCGACGAGCACCCCGCCTGGATCGAGGCAGACCAGGTCCAGCTCGCCGCCTTCGCCGCGCCAACGCCGCTCGAGAACCGTCCAGCCCCGAGCCGAAAGCCAGGCAGCCGCCCTGCGCTCGCCTCGGAGGCCGAGCTGGTGGCGCGGATCGGGCATCGTCATCCCTCGTCGGGAGGCGAGGTGGGGGCCGGGCGCTAGTCCTCGGGGTCGAGCTCGTCTTCGGTCGGCACCGGCCCGTCCAGCAGGTCCAGGCTCAGCTGCTCCCCGGCGAGCAGCAGGCGGATGGGGGCGAAGGTCCGCCGGTGCCATTCGCAGGGGCCTTCGTTCACCAGGGCATCGAGATGCCGACGGGTGCCGTAGCCCTTGTTGCGCGCGAAGCCGTACGCCGGAAACCGGCGGTCGAGCTCGGTGCAGATCCGGTCGCGGGTCACCTTGGCAACGATGCTGGCGGCAGCAATGGAGGCACTGATCGCGTCGCCATCGATAATCGGGCGCTGCGGCACATCGACGTCGCGCAGCGACAGCGCATCGATGACCAGGTGATCCGGCGCCTGGGTGAGCCGCTGCAGCGCCTGCGTCATGGCAAGCTTCGTCGCCTGCAGGATGTTGATGCGGTCGATCACCTCGACCTCGACGCACCCAACGCCAACGGCCACTGCCCGGTCGAGGATGCGCTCGTAGAGCGCCTCGCGACGCAGGCGGCTCAGGATCTTGCTGTCGCGCAGCCCCGTGATCCGGTGGTTCTCGGGCAGGATGACCGCGGCGGCGACCACCGGGCCGGCGAGCGATCCTCGCCCCACTTCATCGAGTCCAGCGATGTGCCGGAACCCCGCGGCCCGCAGCTCGCGCTCGTGACGCATGCCCGCTGCTCGTGGCGCACGCGTGGTGCGGCGCCTGGGACGCCGCGGTTGGACCGATCCCGAGAAGAGACCGGCCACCGCGTCAGCGGCGCTCGCGCAACGTGGCCGACTTGCCGACCCGCCCGCGGAGGAAGTAGAGCTGTGCGCGACGAGTAACGCCGTGGCGGACCACCTCGATCTTCTCGACACGCGGGGCATGGACCATGAAGGTCCGCTCGACGCCGACGCCGCTGGCAATCCGCCGCACGGTGATCTGCCGGTTGAGGCCACCGCCGCGCATGCGCATGACCGCGCCCTCGAAGACCTGGATCCGCTCGCGGGTGCCCTCGACGACCTTGACCGAGACGCGGACGGTATCGCCCGGGGCGATCTCCGGGATGTCGGTGCGGAGCTGCTCGCGCTCGAGCTCCTTGATGGCGTCCATGATGGGGCGACCTCGTTATCGCGGGCTTAGCCGCGGCTTATCTCGTCTTGCGGGCGCCGCGGGCAGTGCGAACCCGTCGGGCGTGAAGAACGCGACCGATCGGGTCGGTCGCGACCGGCGGAGTATAGCAGCGAGCGGCGAGGACCGACAAGCCGATCCTACCCCCGCCCGCCGGCCTCGCGCCGCAGCTCGTCGAGGGCGCGGAGGTCATCCTCCGACAGGGGCAGCCCCACGAGCAGCTCCGGGCGACGTTCGAGCGTGCGCCGCAGCGACTCGCGCCGCCGCCAGCGCTCGACCTCGCCGTGGTGCCCCGACAGCAGCACCGCCGGCACGTCCTCGCCACGGAAGGACTCCGGGCGCGTGTAGTGCGGGTGCTCCAGGAGCCCGTTGGCGAACGAGTCGGATGCCGATGACGCCTCGTCGATCACGCCCGGCACCATGCGTGCCACGGCGTCGATCAGCACGAGTGCCGGCAGCTCTCCGCCGGTCAGGACGTAGTCGCCGATGCTCACCTCCCGGTCCGCCAGGTTGCGAGCCCGCTCGTCGATGCCCTCGTAGCGACCGCAGACGAGCGCGAGGTGCGGGTGTGTGGCAAGGTCGCGTGCCATATGGTCGGTGAGCTTCTCGCCTGCCGGGTCGAGGAGGATGACCTCCGCGCCGCGCTCACTGAGGGGCTGAATCGCCGCGTAGAGCGGCTCCGGGCGGATGACCATCCCCGCTCCCCCACCGTACGGGTAGTCGTCCACGCTGCGGTGACGCCCCATCCCATGCTCGCGAAGGTCATGGACCTCCACCTCGAGCAGCCCACGTTCCATCGCGCGGCCCATGATCGACGTGCGCAGCGGGACGTCGAAGAGCTCTGGGAAGAGGGTGACGACGTCGATCCGCACGGGCCTAGCGGACCTCCTCTGCTTCGTAGCGGACGACCATGCTGCCCGCGGCCGGGTCGATGGATCGAACGACGTCGCGTAGCGCCGGCAGCAGGATCTCGCCGTCGGGACCCTCGACCCTGTACACCTCGTTCTCGCCGACGCGGAAGACCTCGACCACCTCACCCAGCTCGGCGCCGGCTTCATCGGTGACCCGCAGCCCCACCAGCTGGTGCCAGTAGTACACACCCTCCGGCAGCGGCGGCGCCTCGACCTCGAGGTAGCGTCCCTGCAGGGCCGCGGCAGCCTCTCGATCTCCGATTCCCTCGAGGTAGATGACCGGCCTTCGGCCGCGCGGCTCGCTGGCCGTCACCCTCCGGCTGGCAGCCTCACCCTCCAGGTAGAGCTCCTGCCCGACCGAGAGCCGTTCGCGGACGTCCGTCAGCGGCTCCACCCGGAATGCGCCAGCCAGGCCCTTGGCCCCCAGGACGCGGGCAACCGCCACGCGTTCAGTCGTTGCTCTCGATCTCCAGCTCTACGTGACGGCCGTCGCGCGATGCCATCACCCGCAGCAGGCTGCGAATCGCGTTCGCGATGCGGCCGTCGCGGCCGATCACGCGACCCATGTCGGCCTCATCGACGGTGAGCAGCAGCGACACCTCGTCGTCGTCCTCTTCCACGTCCACGTTGACGGCGTCCGGCTTGTCGACGAGCGAGCGCGCCAGGTACTCGAGCAGCTCCTTCACTCTTCGGCCGCTGCGGCCGCGGGAGCGGCTGCCTTCCTGCTGCGCGGCTTGGCGGAGCTCTTCGCACCGCTCTTCGCGGAGCTCTTGGCGGCGGGCTTCTCGGCGGGCTTCTCGGCGGGCTTCTCGGCGCTCTCGCTTGGCCGCGGCGCTCGCGTCGGCCTGGCGGATCAGCTTGACCACGGTCTCGGAGGGCTTTGCGCCCTTACCGATCCACGCCTGGACACGGGCCATGTCGAGCTGGACCGTGGCCGGGTCGGTGAGCGGGTCGTAGAAGCCAAGGATCTCCAGGGCCCGACCATCGCGTGGTCGGCGGCTGTCGATGGCCACCACGCGGTAGCTTGGGCGCTTGGTGGCCCCCACGCGGGTGAGCCTGATTCTCACTGCCAAATCGGTTCTTCCTCTCTGTCTCGCGGCACCGCGTCGATGCGGGCCACCTGATCTCTTGCACGCAGTGCCGTCAGCGGACGGTCACCACGAAGTGGAATTCGCTGTGATCGTCGTCGGACGGCGCCGTCATGGCCACCGCATCGACCTGGAGCAGGATATCGCGGAGGTCACCTGTCACGCCCAGCTGGTCGCCGGCCACGTCGAGCATGGCGCCGGCGTCGACCCAGATCTCGTTTCCGCCCCGCACCCCGGACAGATCCCAGGCGCTGCGATAGCGCTGGGCCTCGGCCAGCGAGCTGCCGTCGAGCTCGGCTGCCAGGGCAGCGGCGACGTCGTCGGTGCTCATCCCGGCGACGATCACGCCATCGCGGACGGCGTAGGCCAGGGTGACGAGGTCCGGCATCTCGACGCTGGTGACGGACGTCCCGTCGATCTCCTGCTCATCGAACGCGATCCCGCGCTCTTCCAGCGCCGCACGCATGCGCTCCAGGGCGGCCGCCGCGGCATCGGGGTCCGACGGGCGCAGCAGCAGCTGGCCGCTGGGCGCACCGCTCTCCAAGCCGCCGACCGCCACGGCGGTCTCCCGGTCGAAGAGAGGCAGGAGGTCGTCGTCCAGGTTGATCCCCAACCCGAACTGTGCGACTGCGCGCAGCTGGTCGACAGCCCCGAGAATCTCGCCTCCGGGATCCTGCTCCCCGAGCTGTGTCTCAGCCGCTCGGAGGGTCTGGCTGAGGCCGAAGACGACCGCCTCGAGCTGAGTCTCGGACGGCATCCACTCCGCGAGGCTCGACGGTTCGCTCGACAGCGCGAACGCCTCGCGCGCAGGTGACGGGGCGGCCTCGGCGCTGAACGGGGCGTTCCCGGCCAGCTGCAGTCCCTGCGGCTCCACCACCAGCGCCAGGCTGACGGTGCTGTAGCCCCCCAGCTCGTCGCCGAGGCCGGCGGCACCCGCCAGGCCGATCATGTCGACGTAGATCGATGCAAGGTGGTCGGCCGGCACCGTCTCCATCGCGCGGCCGAAGCGGTCCGACGCACCCAGGGACTCGGCGCGGCCGGCATCGGCGTCGAGTGCGGCCTTCACCACCGCCTCGCTGGTGCCCACCAGCAGCACGTCCTCGACGAGCGACCAGCTGGTCCCGTCGGCGACGAACACGTCGTCGCCCTGGTACGACTCGCTCCGAGCCGAAAGACCCTGGTCGGCAGCGATCCGCGCCAGCGCCGCTTCGGCGACCGCGCGGTCCTTGACGCCTACCACGACGAGGACGTCGGCTGCCTGGGGGTCAACGCCGTCCGGCTCGACCGCGATTGCGACCTGGTCCCCTAGCCACGGCCGGAGGTCACCCTCGTAATCCAGTCCGGCCTCCCCGAGCAGGCGAGCGGCGATCTCGTGGATCTTCTGGTCGAGCGAGGAGGCATCGGCGAATCCGGGCACCCGGCCGAGCAGGGCGGCGATGTTCAGTTTCTGTCCGGCCGACGGCTGGAGGTAGGCGGTGGCGTACACGGATGCACCTGCCGGAACGGCGCTCGCCATGCGATCCGCCTGCGCCGCGAAGACGAAGAGGTAGCCGGCCACGACCACCGCGCCGACCAGGGTCAGGAGCGTCGTCGTCGCGACGACCAGGCGATGCACGTGCTACCGGTCCAGCATGCCGCGGAACCCGCCGCCCAGGCCGCCGAGCTTCGGCATCCGACCGCTGCCGAGCTGCCGCATCAGCTTCTGCATCTCACCGAACTGCTTCAGGAGGCGGTTGACGTCCGCGGTCGAGGTGCCGCTGCCGACCGCGATGCGCCGACGACGGCTGGCCTTGATCACCTCCGGGTGGCGCCGCTCGTGCGGCGTCATGGAGTCGATGATCGCCTCGACGCGGGTCAGCTGACCCTCGTCGACGGCCTGCTGCGCGGCGCCCGCCATCTGGCCGGCACCCGGGATCATCTGCAGGACCTGCCCGATGGGACCCATCTTCTTGACCTGGCCGAGCTGGCTCTTGAAGTCGTCCAGGGTGAACCGGGACTCCATCATGCGCTGCGCGACGCGTTCCGCCTCGTCTCGGTCGACCGTCTCCTGGACGCGCTCGACCAGGGACAGGATGTCCCCCATGCCGAGGATGCGCTGCGCCAGGCGGTCGGGATGGAAGGCCTCGAGCCCGTCGGTGCGCTCACCGGTGCCGATGAAGGCGATGGGCAGGCCGGTGACGCTGCGGATCGAGAGCGCGGCGCCGCCCCGCGCGTCGCCGTCCATCTTCGTCAGCACGAGGCCGGTGACCGGCAGCCGCTGGTGGAACGCTTCGGCCACCTTGACCGACTCCTGGCCGGTCATGGCATCCACCACGAGCAGCGTCTCCGCCGGCGTGACTGCGCCCGCGACCCGCACCAGCTCGTCCATCATCGGCTCGTCCACGTGCAGCCGGCCGGCGGTGTCGATCAGGACCGGTATCGTGCCCCCGCTGCCGAGCGGCCTCGATGCCCGAACGCGCAACCTCCAGGGCCGGCGTTCCCACCGGGCGGGTATGGACCTCGATGCCGATCTGGTCGCCGAGCTGCACCAGCTGGTCCACGGCGGCGGGACGGTAGACGTCGGCCGCCACCAGCAGCGGGCGACGCCCGTCCTTTCGCAGCCGGACGGCGAGCTTGGCCGCCGTCGTCGTCTTGCCTGAGCCCTGCAATCCCACCAGCATCAGGACCGAAGGCTGGCCGCCCAGCGCCAGCTCATGCCGTTCGCCGCCCAGAACGGCCACCAGTTCGTCGTGCACCACCTTGACGACCTGCTGACCGGCGTTAAGCCCGCTCAGCACCGCCGCGCCCAGGGCGCGCTCACGAACGTGGGCCACGAACTCCTTGACGACGCGGAAGTTGACATCGGCCTCCAGGAGGGCGAGTCGGATCTCGCGGAGCGCGACGTCGAGGTCGGCCTCCGTGATCTTCGCCTTGCCGCGAAGGCGCTCGGTGATCGCCTGGAGGCGTGCGGACAGGGATTCGAACATGGATGACCATCTGCGGGGAGTGGCTTGGCCGCGAAGGCGGCTGCCAATTCTAGGCTGCGCAACGATCCGCGGCAATCAGGCGAAGAGCCACTCCACGTAGGCGGCGGGGTCGAAGGGTGCCAGGCCGTCGACCTCCTCGCCGATCCCGGCGAACTGGATCGGGACGCCCAGGCGGTCAGCGGCGGCGACCGCAACCCCACCCTTGGCCGTGCCGTCGAGCTTGGTCAGCACGATCCCCGTCACCCCCACGTCACGGCTGAATGCCTCGGCCTGGGCCAGCCCGTTCTGTCCGGTTGTGGCGTCGAGCACCAGCAGGACGTGGCGTGGCTGGTCCGGGATGCGCCGCCGGATCACGTCACGGATCTTGATCAGCTCTGCCATCAGCTGGGTCTTGTTCTGCAGCCGGCCGGCGGTGTCGATGATGACGGCCTCTGCCCCGCGAGACTCGGCCGCCGCGACCGCATCGAACGCGACGGCTCCCGGATCCGCTCCGGTACGCTGGGCCACCACCGGCAGGCCGAGCTGGTCCCCCCAGATGCGCAGCTGCTCGATGGCCGCCGCGCGGAACGTGTCTCCCGCCCCCAGCACGACGCTCCGGCCCTGCTCGCGAAATCGATACGCGAGCTTGGCGATGGTCGTGGTCTTGCCCGTCCCGTTGACGCCCACCACCAGGATCACCGACGGCGCCGATCCGAGCTCGAAGCGCCCCGATCCCGCCCGCTCGAGCCGACCGCGAACCTCGTCGGCCAGCGCCGCCCGGGGATCTCCCCCACGGCTCGTCCGCGCGCGGGCGGCGTCCACCATCTCGAGCGTCGCTTCGGGACCGATGTCTGCTGCGATGAGCGCCTCCTCCACCTCCTCCCAGGTGGCCTCGCTGGCGGGGCCGGCGAAGAGGCCGCGCAGGCGGGCTCCGAGGCCCCCCGGGCGGGGCCGGAGTCCCATGCCGGACGGCTCGCGCGACGGGCGCGGCATCGTCATACGATCGCCTCCGCGGGCAGGTCGGCGAGGCGGAGCGAGACGATCTTCGAGACGGCGGCATCGGTCATGGTCACGCCGTAGATGGTATCGGCCACCTCGATCGTGGCCCGGTTGTGCGTGATGACCACGAAGTCGATGCGCTCCGCGAGCTTGCGCAGCGCGTCGGCGAAGCGGCCGATGTTCGCCTCGTCCAGGGCGGCATCCACCTCGTCGAGGATGCAGAACGGCACGGGGTTCACGCTCAGCATGGCGAACAGCAGCGCCACGCCAGTCAGCGCGCGTTCGCCGCCGGAGAGCATCGCCAGCCGCTGCAGCCGCTTGCCCGGCGGGCGCACCACGATCTCGATCCCACCTGCCGCCTCGCCGTCGCTGCCGTCGCCCAGCGTCAGGGACGCGGAGCCACCGGCGAAGAGCAGCCGGCAGAACTCGTCGAAGCGTTCGCCGATGGCGGCGAACGCCGCGTTGAACTGCTCGGCGATCTGGCCATCGAGGTGCGCGATCAGCTCCTCGGTGGAGCCGATGGCGCCCGTCAGGTCGCCCTCCTGCCCGGACAGCTCCTCGAGGCGCGTCGAGAGCTCTCGATGCTCTTCGACGGCGAAGGGATTGACGGAGCCGATCTGGGCCAGCGTGCGGCGTACCCGGCGGAGCTCGGTTTCCAGCGACGCGTCGTCCAGGGCCGCGATGTCGTCCATGGCAGGTGGCACCGACTCGTCGTCGCCCTGGTCCAGCTCCGGCAGCGAGTCGAGCGCCAGCTCCCGCTCGCGGGCGAGCGAGGCGAGCGCCTCGTCCTGGCGCGACGCCTCCACGGCGGCGACCTGTGCCGCGCGCTCGAGTTCCGAGAGTCGGGCGATACTGCTGCTCGAGCCTCGTTCCAGCTCCAGTAGCTGCCCACGCGCCTCCTGCTGCGCCCGCTCGGCCTCGGTCCTGGCCTCCGCCGCCTCGTCGTCTGCCGCTCGCGCGCCCGCGGCCAGCCGCTCGGCCTCCTGCAGCTCTGCCCCGACCGTCTCCCGGGCCGAAGCGTGTCGTGGCAGGTCCGCCTGCAGCTGGCTCCTGCGCGCCTCGAGCATGGCCCGCTCGCGCTGCTTGCCGACCTGCCGCTCCTCGCGGCTCCGCGCGTCCCGCTCCGCCTCCTGCCAGGCCGTCCGAGCGGCGTCCCGCGCCTCGGCCGCCAGCTTCCGCTCCGCCCGCGCCTGCTCCGCCACTGCCTGCGCCTCCTCGAGGCGCCCGGTGGTGGCCGGCGACCCTGATGCCGGCTCCGGGGTCGGTTCGAGGTCAACCGCGTGGAGCTCTGCCGTCAGCCGCTCCAGGGTGGCCGAGGCCCGCCTCCGACGTTCCTCCACCTCTGCCGCCGCGGCGATCGCGCCGCGTTCATCGGCCTCCGCGCGATCCGAGTTGCGCTGCGCCTCCTCCAGCTGGCGGGCGGCCTCCCCGACCGCGGCCATGCGGCTGGCTGCCTCGGCAGTGGCCGCCTCCTGCTCCGCCTCCAGGCGTTCGACCGCCTCGCCCAGCTCGCGGCGCCGGGCGTGACGCCGCGCCGCTTCGCTCTCGCCCGAGTCCGCCCGACCGCGGACCGAGACCATGCCTCGTCCATCTGCCACGTCGCCGCCCGGCGTAACGGCCAGCCAGCCGGAGGGCAGCGACCGCCATCCATCGAGCAGCGATGGCAGATCGGGCGCAACCACCGTCCTGCGAAAGAGCCGGAGGCCGTTTGATGGTGCGCGGATCCACTCCGCAAGCGTCTGCGAGCCGCCCACGGCCGAGAGCGCCGCCGCGCGCTCCTTTCCGTCGTCCGGCGCGTCTTCGAAGGCGACCAGCAACCTTGCGGCGCCGTGGGCATCGCGGAGTCGGTCGATCAGATCGGCGTCGCGCCATACGAGCGCCAGCTCCAGCTCGCCGCCAACCACCGCCTCGATTGCCGGCCAGGCCTCCTGTGGCGCCTGGAGGGTGTCGAGCAGCATCGTCCAGCCAGCGGCCGAGAGCAGAGAGCCGAGCCGTCCGCCACGTTCCGCGCGCTCGTGCAGCGCATCAAGCTCCCCGCGCATGGCGCCCACGCGTTCGGCGAGCTCGGACGAGCGGCGGCGCGTGGCGTCGGCCAGCGGCTGGGCCTCGGCAACGTCGCGGCGCGCCTGCTCCCGGCGCTCCCGCGCGAATTCGGCCCGCTGACGAGCCTGATCGACGGTCCCGACCCGAGGGTCCCCCCGCAGCTTCGGCCCGGGCAAGCATCTCGCGCGCGCCGGCGAGTTCGCGCTGCAGGTCCTCGCGGCGTGCCTGCTGTCGCGCGATGCGCTCGCCACGCCGCGCCTCGCATCGCGATGCGCTCTCCTTCCCGATGTCGCACTTCGGCCAGCGCCTCCTCCGCGGCGACGAGCCGCGCGTCGAGTTCGGCGAGCCGATCAGTGGCCGACCGCCACTCCGCCTCTACCTCCGCCGCTCGTCGGCTGGCGGGCTCCACCGCCGTGTCGACGGTCCCGCTCGCGAGCTCCGTGAGTGCCAACGCCACCTCATCCAGCTCGCGGCGTGCGGTCTCCCCCGCGCGTTCGAGGTCCGCAGCACGCTGGCGCAGCGCTTCGAGCCTGCCCTCGGCGCGAATCAGCTCCTCCCGCGTCGCCTCCCGCCGCTCGACCGCGCGCGCGCGAGCTCTCCTCCGCCTGCCAGTAGCGTTGTTCTGCCTCCGCCACGGCGTCGCGGCCGGCCGACTGCTCTGCACGCAGGGCCTCGAGGGCCGCCTCCGCCGCGGCCGCCTTGCGGCGCGCGTCGCCGAGGAGCGAACGCGCCGAGGCCTCCCGCCGGCGGTGCGACTCGACGACGAGTGCGCGCGCTCGATGGCCGAGGGCATCGTGCTCCTGCTGGTGCTTCGCCTGCTGCGCCAGCCGCCTGACCTGCGGTCGCAGCTCGCCGACCAGGTCGCTGATGCGCGTCAGGTTGTCGCGGGCACGTGCCAGGCGGCCAAGCGCCTCGTTCTTGCGGACCTGCAGGTTCTTGACGCCCGCGGCTTCCTCGAAGAGCTGGCGCCGCTCCTCGGGTCGCAGCGAGAGTGCCGCGTCGACGGTCCCCTGCCCGACCACCGCCAGCTCATTCGCCCCGAGTCCGCCGTGGCCGAGCAGCTCGACGATGTCGCGCAGCCTGGCTCGCGCGCCGTTGATCAGGTACTCGCTCTCGCCGGAACGGTAGGCGCGCCGCCCGATCGCGACCTCGGCGAACTCGATCGGCAGCCAACCATCGGTGTTGTCGAGGGTCATGATCGCCTCGGCCATGCCCTGCGGCTTGCGCTGCTGGCTGCCGGCGAAGATGACATCGTCGGCGCGGCGAGTGCGCAGCGATCGGTTCGACTGCTCCCCGAGCACCCATCGGACCGCGTCGGCCATGTTCGACTTGCCGGAGCCGTTCGGGCCGATGACGGCATTGACGCCCGGCTCGAAGACGAAACGCGTTGGATCGGCGAACGTCTTGAAGCCGTGGAGACGCAGCTCGCGCAGGCGGCTCACGACGTCGGTTCGCCAGCGCCGGCCTTCACGAGCTCGAGGGCGGCCGCGGCGGCCTGCTCCTCGGCACGCTGGCGGCTGGTCCCGGTGCCCGATGCCACCCTGCGCCCATTGAGGAGCACGGCCACCGTGAAGATCTGGTCGTGAGCAGGGCCGGTCGTGCCGGACAGCTCGTAGCGCGGCTTCTGGCGATGGACGTGCTGGCTCCACTCCTGCAGCCGGCTCTTGGCCGACTTCGGCGCGCGGTCGTCACCGTCCACGGGCAGCTCGTGGGCGAACAGTCGGCGCAGCCAGTTCCGGACCTTGCTGGTTCCCTCGGCCAGGTAGACGGCACCCACCACCGCCTCGAAAGTGGCCGCGAGCAGCGAGGGCCGCGTCGCTCCCCCGTTCTCCGCCTCGCCGCGACCGAGCAGGACATACGTGTCCAGCCCGAGGCGCAGGGCGAGCGCGGCGAGCGAGTCCCGGTTGACGAGCGCGGCGCGGCGTGCCGTCAGCAGGCCCTCGTCTTCATCGGGATACCGCTCGTAGAGGAGCCGGCTGACGACCAGGCCGATGACGGCATCGCCGAGGAACTCGAGCCGCTCGTTGTGCCCGGCGACCTGCCCCTGGTTCTCGTTGAAGTAGGAGCTGTGGACGAACGCCTGGCGGATGGCCTCCGGATCTCGCAGGGAGATCCCGAGTCGCGAGCCGAGGTCGTCGAGGCCCGGGCCGTCCATGCGCCCAGCCGGTCTTACTGCTGGTGCTCCTCGATGAAGTCGACGGCGTCCTGGACCTTCTGGATCTTCTCGGCATCCTCGTCCGAAATCTCCATGCCGAACTCCTCCTCGAGGCTCATGATGAGCTCCACCAGGTCGAGTGAGTCGGCGTTCAGGTCCTCGACGAACGAGGCCTGGGGCGTGACCTCTTCTTCATCGACGCCGAGCTGCTCGACGATGATCTTCTTGAGTCGTTCGTACGTGGTTCCGTCGGTCACCCTCTAGGCTCCTCTACCCGATTCCGCGCCGGAGGATCGGGAAACGGTCCCGAGCACCCCGTTCACGAGTCGCCGGGCTGCGTCTCCAGCATAGGTCCGAGCGAGTGACACGGCGTCGTGGATCGTCTCCCCGCTCGGGGTCGCGGCGGAGTATAGCACCTCGTAAAGGGCGCTCCGCAGGATCGTTCGCTCCACCCGACCGAGCTCGCTGACGGGGATGGCGGGCGCCAGCCGGGCGATATCGGCGTCCAGGTCGGTCCGCCTGGCGATGACGCCCTGCACCAGTCCGCGGGCATGCTCGACCACCGTCGCGCGGCTCCCCTTCTCCGTCGCCAGGCGCTCGAGCGCCGCGACGGCCTGGTCGGCCGGAACTCGTCCTCGAAGAGCGCCAGCATCGCCAGCCGCCGGGCCTGCAGGCCCGGAGCGGCCGGTCCGGTCCGCCGTGTCGCGGCCACCGGCCTCAGCCTTCCGGCGACCGGCTTGCCAGGGGCATCGTCTCGTTGGCGACCGCCTCGCCGACGTCCCGACGGGCGATGGCGGGATGGCGGCGGGTCCACTCGGCGATGAGCTCGGGGATACCCGCAGCCGCGGCCTCGGACGCGACGCGGATGGCGTGCTCCATCATCCGCGCCTTCGCGCGGCCGTGGGTGACGATGCTGACTCCCGAGACGCCGAGCAGCGGGGCCCCGCCGTAGCGCTCGAAGTCGAAGCGATGCTTGAGTCGGTCGAAGCCGGGCTTCAGCGCCAGCAGCGCGAGGGGCGCGATCGCGCCCTGCTGCAGGTCGCTGCGCAGGGAACGGAAGATGTAGCTGGTCAGGCCCTCGAAGAACTTGATGACCACGTTCCCGGTAAACCCGTCGCAGACGACGACGTCGGCCGAGTGGCTGATCAGGTCGTTCCCCTCCACGTTGCCCACGAAGTGCAGGTCGGCCTCGCGCAGACGGGCGTTGGCCTCGCGGTAGAGGGCATTCCCCTTCTCGTCCTCTTCACCGATGTTCAGCAGGCCGATGCGCGGGCGCGGCACCTTGAGGACGTGCTCGGCGTAGATCGAGCCCATCACGGCGAAGTGGACGAGGTTGGTTGCGTCCGAGTCGACGTTGGCGCCGACGTCCAGGACCATGATCGGCCCCGTGGCCGTGACGAGGTGGGCTCCCAGCGCGGGGCGGTCGATGCCCTCCACGCGACCCAGCCGGAACACGGCGGCGGCCATGGTCGCGCCGGTCGAGCCGGCGCTCACCACCGCATCGGCCAGGCCGTCGCGCACGAGGTCGGTGGCGACGCGGATCGATGCGCGCCGCTTCGTGCGCAGCGCCGTGGCGGGCGACTCGCCCATGCCGATGACGTCGGGGGCGTCGACGAACGTGACGCTCGCCGGACGGCCATGGCCGTACTCGGCGATCTCGGATTCGATACGGGGGACGTCACCGACGAGGATGATCTCGTCGGCGTTGGCGGCCGCGTAGTTGATGGCGCCGCGGACGGCTTCGCGCGGTGCGAAGTCGCCGCCCATCGCGTCGACCGCGATGCGCATCAGCCCCGCCGGATCAGCCGGCTCCGCCCTCGGCCGGTCCCGTCGGCTCGACCGGCATGACCTCGCGGCCATCGTAGTAGCCGCAGGTCGGGCAGACGTGATGGGCCCGCTTCAGCTCATGGCAATGCGAGCACTCGACGAGGGGCGGGGCGCTGATGGCGAGGTGCGAGCGCCGCTCGCCCTGGCGCGCCTTCGATACTTTTCGCTTGGGAACGCCCACGCGCAATGACTCCTGGTTCGTTGACGGTGACGGGGACGTCGCAGTATAGCCGCCCGCCGGCTGGCTGGCGAGCGCGGTTCAGTGCTCGTTGCGCTCCAGGAAGCGGGCGAGCCCCGCGAGCCGCGGATCGATCTCGTCGCGGTGGTGCGCCTGGTGTCGCTCGCCCAGTGCCTCGCCGCACTCGGCGCAAAGCCCGGCACAGTCCGGCCGGCAGAGCGGGTGCATCGGCTCGGTCAGGGCGAACTCGTCGCGGAGCACCTCCGTCAGGTCGATCTCGTGGTGCTCGTCGATCAGCTGTGCGCCCTCGCCCTCCGGCGGCGGTGGAACGCTGCCGCCCGTGGACAGGTCGACGCTGGGCACGTACTCCTCGCTGATCTCGATGTGCGCCGGCTCGACGTACGCATCCAGGCAGCGGCCACAGGTCCGCCGCACCTGGGCGTCCACGCTGCCGCGCACCAGGACCCCGCGGTTGGTGCGCTGCATCCGAAGCCGGCCATTGAGGGGACCGGCCAGCTCGACCTCGGGCGCCAGCGAGACGTAGCGATCCTGCAGCCGGTACTCGCGGACCGCGCCGGGCGGCTCGTGGAGCAGCCCGCTGACGTTAAAGGCGGTCATGGCCGGAGGGCGCGGCTTCGGTCGCCTCGTGCTCCGGGCCCGCCAGCGTGACGGCTTCGGCTGCCGAACGCTGGGGGCGGTGCCGCTCATCGAGCATGTCGATGCCGCGCTTGATGCTGGTGAGCGCCTTGATGCACTCACCCTCGAGCCGGATCAGGACGCCGGCCGCATATTCGTCGGCGCCACGTCGCACCTCGGCCGCCTCGGCGTTGGCGGTATCGAGGATCTCCCCCGCTCTCTGCTCGGCCAGCCGCACCAGCTCCCGCTCCTCGAGCATCTGGGCGGCCTGCTCCTGGGCTCGGGCGATGATGGCGTCTCCCTCTTCGCGCGCGCGCTCGCTGATGCGTCCCGCCTCCTCGGTGATGCGCTTCGCCTGGCGCACCTCGTCGGGAACGGAAACGCGCAGCTGGTCGATCAGCTCCAGCACGGCGGCCTGGTCGAGCATGACGCTGTTGGTCATGGGCAGCTTCTTGCCGGCCGCCACGAGGCTCTCGAGGCGCTCGACGAGGAAGATGATGTCCGTGGCGTGCTCCTCCGGTCCCTTCGAGCGCGAATTATAGACCCGCCGACGCGCCGCTCCACGGTCCGCCATCAACCAACGCCGTCGCGTTGCAGGCAGCGCAACGAATCACTCCCGAATCCGGCGTTCGGGGCCTTTCCGGCGCCGCGCGTTGCACCCAGCGCAACGAATCACTCCGGAGCGGCCTTTCCGGCGCCGCAGGTTGCAGCCAGCGCAACGAATCACTCCGGAGCGGCCTCCGCAGGCATCTTCCGGCGCCGCACGTTGCAGCCAGCGCAACGAACCCAGGGCCACGAACGCCGCGGCTGCCGCTACCGGAAGCGCTGAACCAGCGCCTCGGCGACGGGACCCGGCACCATCCCGGACACGTCGCCGCCGAACTGCGCCACCTCCTTGGCCAGTGTGCTCGAGAGGTACCCGAACTCCAGCGCCGTCATCAGGAAGACCGTGTCGACACGGCGCTCGAGCTTGCGGTTGGTATGGGCCATCTGCAGCTCGGCCTCGAAATCGCTCACCGCCCGCAACCCTCGCACGATGAATCCGGCCCCATTCTGCTCGGCGAACTCCACCGTCAGGCCGTCGAAGCTACGCACCTCGACATGCGGACCGAGCTCCGCCACCGCCGCGCGGATCAGCTCGACACGCTCGTCGATAGGGAAGAGCGGCGTCTTCTTCGGGTTGTGCAGGACGCCGACGATGAGCCGATCGAAGAGCGCGGCGGCGCGACCGGCAACGTCGAGGTGAGCCATCGTCATGGGGTCGAACGAACCGGGGAAGATCGCGATGCGGCTCATGACCCCTCCACTCCATCGGCCCCTTGTGCTTCGTCGCGTGCTCGCGCCAGGAAGGTGAGCGCCGTCTCACCGAAGCGCCGATTGCGCCATGCCAGCAGGCCGGACGGAGCCGGGACCTCGGTCCGCCAGAAGTGCTTGACGACCACGCTGGCCTCGGGCGACAGGAGCGGCAGCAGCCGCTCGAGCGGCGCGAGGATAGCACGCTCAGCGTACGGTGGATCCAGGAAGACGAGGTCGTATGGACCCTTCGCCGATTGGCCGGCCAGGTAGCGTTCCACCTCGCCGGCGATGACCTCGGCTCGCTCGGCGAGGCGGGTCGCGGCCAGGTTCAGCCGGATGGTGGCGACCGCCGCGCGGCCCCGTTCGACGAAGACGGCTGCCGACGCGCCACGCGAGAGCGCCTCGATGCCCAGGGCACCGCTGCCGGCGTAGAGATCGAGCACCCGCGCCTCCGGGACGCGGTCACCCAGGATGCCGAAGAGGGTCTCCTTGACGCGGTCGGTGACCGGCCGGGTGGCACGGTCGCGCGGCGCACGCAGGGTTACCCCGCGTGCGCTGCCCGCAATCACGCGCACGACCACCTCATGGCGTCCTCACGCCGCGTCGCCCTCTTCGTCGGCCGTGGCGAACTCGGCGCGCAGGCGAGCCAGCTGCGGGCGCTGTTCCAGCAGGGGGTCGCCTGCGACCAGCACGGCGGCCACCTCGCGGGCCCGCTCCGCCAGCGCCACGTGCCGCGGCTCGAAGAGCGAGGCCACCTTCAACGGCGGGAGCCCCGACTGTCGGGTCCCGAGCAGGTTGCCCGCTCCGCGCAGCTCCAGATCGGCCTCGGCGATGGTGAAGCCGTCCGACGAGCCGCGCAGCACATCGAGGCGGCGACGAGCGGTCTCGTCATCGGCATCGCTGAGGAGGATGCAGAAGGACCGATGCGCGCCCCGTCCCACCCGGCCGCGCAGCTGGTGCAGCTGGGCCAGGCCGAACCGCTCGGCATCCTCGATCAGCATCACGCTCGCGTTCGGCACATCGATCCCCACCTCGATGACTGATGTCGCCACCAGCACGTCGAGCGCCCCGGCCGCGAACGCCTGCATCGTCTCGTCACGCAGGTCGGCGCGTTGCTGACCGTGCACGAGACCGATGCGCAGGTCCGGCAGCGCGCCGCGGAGTCGCCCCACCTCGGCCTCCGCCGAGGCAACGGTCAGGGCTTCGCTCTCGACCACCAGCGGCACCACCACGAAGGACTGGCGACCCGCGGCCGCCTCGGACGCGAGGAAGCCCTGGATGCGCGGCAGCGACGACCGGTCGCGGATCTCCGTTCGGATCGGCTGCCGGCCGGGCGGCAGCTCTCGGATGGTCGAGATCGACAGGTCGCCGTAGAAGGTGAGTGCCAGCGTCCTCGGGATGGGCGTTGCGGTCAGGGCCAGGACGTGCGGCTCGAGTCCCGACCCCTTGGCCTGCAGGGCCGCTCTCTGCGCAACCCCGAAGCGGTGCTGCTCGTCCACCACGGCGAGGCCGAGCCGCCGGAAGGTGACCGCCTCGCTGATGACGGCATGGGTGCCGATCACGACCTCCGCCTCACCCGCCTCGATCGCCCGGTGGATCTCCTGCTTCTCGGCCGTCTTCAGCGAGCCGGAGAGGAACTCGGCACGCACGCCCAGCACGTCGAGCAGGGGGGCCAGCCCGGCGTGGTGCTGCCGGGCCAGGATCTCGGTGGGCGCCATCAGCGCGGCCTGCCATCCGCTCCGCACGACGCCCGCCAGCGCCACCGCCGCCACCGCCGTCTTGCCGCTGCCCACGTCCCCCTGCAGCAGGCGCCGCATCGGCTGCTCGGACGCCAGGTCGCGCACGACCTCCTCGACCGCCCTGCGCTGGTCGCCGGTGAGGCCGAAGGGCAGCGCGTCGAGGAGGCGATCCAGCTCGCCGGCGTCGATCTCCACCCTTGCGGCGCGCAGCGCTCCTCGCGCCAGCCGGGCCTGGGCCAGCGTCAGCTGCAGGGCCAGGAGCTCGTCGTAGGCGAGCCGATCGAGCGCCGACACGACGTCGGCCGCCTCCTCCGGAAAGTGGGCCGCCTGCAGCGCCTCGGCCAGTGGAGGCAGCCCCATCCGCTCGCCGGGAAGCAGCGGATCGTCGAGGGCGGGCAGGGCGCGAGCCAGGATCCGGGCCAGGAGCTCGCGCACGCGCCGCTGGGTGACGCCGGAGACCAGCCGGTAGACGGGAACGACGCGCCCCGTGTGCATCGACTCGCGCCCGGCGGGCGAGAACTCCGGGGAGGTGAACTGCGGCCGCCAGCCGCGCAGCACGACCTTGCCGCTCACCACGATCTCGTCACCGGCGCGCAGCCGCGTCTCCACGTAGCGGCGGCCGAACCAGATCGCCTCGGCCGTGCCACCGTCCTCGTCGACGAGCTGCGCGATGACGCGCTGCGGCCGCCGTCCGAAGCCCTTCTCCACCCGCACGTCGCTGACCCGCACGCGCGCCGACTGCTTCTCGTCGGGAAGGAGCTCGCGCAGCGGGCGCAGGTCGCTGAAGTCGTCGTAGCGGAACGGCAGGTGGAAGAGCGCCTGCCGTGGCGTCGCGATGCCGAGGCGGGCGAGGACCCCGGCGCCCCGGCCGAGCTCGGGCATCGCGCTGCGGATCGGCTGGTCCAGGTCCTCCGGCGAGAGGGCGGGCGCGGCGGTCGGCGTCACGCGCGGTCCAGCCCTGGCCGTCGTTGCATGGCCCGATCCTAGCGTGCTAGCATCGGACCGTTCCGGCGGCGCCATCCACGGTGCCCCGGTTCCTTCGTGATTGGAGATTCCTCATGGCACGACAGTGCGAAATCTGCGGCAAGAAGCCGATCACCGGCTGGAACCCGCAGTCGGTCGGGATGAACCGCAAGCGTGCGCTGCGCCGCTGGATCCCGAACCTGCAGACCGCGGTCGTCCAGCGCAACGGCAAGCCCGTCAAGGTGAAGGCCTGCTCCCGCTGCCGCCGGACGGCGGAGAAGGTCTGACCCTCCTCCCTTGACGACCGATGCGCCCGCGTCAGCCGACGCGGGCGTTGCCTGCCGTGCCACTCTGTCCGAAGCGACGTCCGAGCGACGGCCGATAGATCGCCGGATCTGCGCCCGGACAACGGCTGGGGCTCACACGTGCTCGATCTATCGGTGCAGGCGGAGCGTGGAGGCGGGCGGCGGGCCAGTCACCGGGCATGTCCTGCACCGATAGACCACCCAAATCGACTCCCCGACGCCGCCCACGGCAACGTTTCGAAGATTTATCGACCCAGCGCCACTCTCCGCGCTCATAGATCGACGCTCCGAATCGAGCACCAGCGTGAACGGCCCGTCATTGACGAGATCCACGGCCATCTCGGCGCCGAACCGACCGGTCGCCACCGCGTGCCCCGCCTCCCGGAGCCGTGCCACCAGCCGTTCGACCAGCGGCTCGGCGACGTCCGGCAGCGCTGCATCGGTAAATCCCGGGCGCCGGCCGCGCCGCACGTCGGCGTAGAGGGTGAACTGGCTCACGACCAGGAACCCGCCACCGGCATCGGCAATGGCGAGGTTGGTCCGCCCCTCGGCGTCCTCGAAGTAGCGCAGCCCCGCGAGCTTGGCGGCCATGCGGTCGACGATCTCCGGCGTGTCGCCATGCGCGATGCCGCACAGGACCACGGCGCCGGGACCGATGCTTCCCACCTCCTCGGCGCCGACCCGGACGGCCGCGCGGGTCACCCGCTGGACGACCAGGCGCATCGGCTCAGGAGGCTGGCGACGCCGCGGCTGACCCCGATGCGGCCGGTGGCGCCGATGCCGCGGGCGCGAGAGAGGTCACCGGACCGGAATCCTCGCCCTCGCGCGGCGGACCCAGGGCCGCCTCCGTGAATCGAGCCTGCGCGTTCCAGATCATCCAGCCGTAGGTGCCGTTGTCGGCGGCAGCCTGCATCTCCGCCTCGACCTGTGCCGCGGTGTACGGCGGGAAGTCGCCGTAGCCGAAGTCCTGGATCCAGGGCCGGATCTTCATGGGCAGGCCGGCCGACTGCTCGTTCATGATCTGCAGCGTCTTGTCGATCACGTCGTACGGCGCGGTATTCGGCACCGGGTGCCCGAACACGCCGGGTCCGTAGTGGCTGGGGTAGACCATGGGGCTGAAGTAGTCGACGTACGGCATGATCACCTCGGGCCGCTGCCCGATGCCCTGGTCGTCGGGGATGATGAAGCTGATCGGGAAGACATCGGCGGAGAGGAAGGCCTTCTCGGCCTCCATCCGATCCGAGACCACCCGGAAGATGCGCCGGATGGCCGGCAGGCGGAACGACTGCGTGTTCGGCAGCGTGGTGTCGGCGACGTCGTACGGCCCGTCGCTGAAGAAGCGGATGTAGTCGAGCTGCACCTCGTCGAAGCCCTTGTCGGCGAGATCGCCCGCGATGGCGGCCAGGTACTCGGCAACGCCCGGCGCAGCGGGATCGAGCCAGATCCCGCCGCCGTAGTCTCGCCATGGCTCGCCGGTGGCGGAGTTACGCACCGCCAGCTCAGGCCGCGAGGAGCCGACGGTGTTGTCCTTCATGGAGACCATGCGCGCGATGGTGTAGATCCCGCGTTCCTTCAGCTTGGGTAGGAGCTCCGCCAGGTCGAAGATGGGGCGATCCGCCGCCCCCGAGGCCACCGCCTCGGGCAGGTCGGTCTCGTAGTAGAGCCAGCCGCCCGTCTCCTTGACATCGATGACCATGGCGTTGGCCTCGGTGCGGTCAATGAGGTCGAGGAGCGCGTCCAATCGCCCGGGAGCCTCGAAGACCGCAGCCGGCGCGTAGAGCGCCCGCGCCTCGAACGATTGCATGCCAACGTCCCGGGTCATCTGCTCGTCGATCGGCAGCTCGACCAGCCGGAAGCCCGGCATCTTGTACACGACGGTCCCCTCCTCGGGCACGTTCGGCAGCCGATAGCTGCCATCGTCGCCGGTGCGGACCACCTCCTGGCTGCCGTCCACGAAGACGCGAACACCTGAGAGTGGCTTGCCGTCGGCGTCCTGCACGACCCCGGTCAGCACGTTGCTGCGCAGCTCCACCTGGAGGGCGCCATCGGGCGGAACCGTCGCGGTCGCCGGATCGTAGCCGTCGCCGCTCACCTCCACCTCGGCGCCCACCGGGGCGGTGATGACGGCCTCGCCCTGCTCGTCGGTGACGACGGCCTGCGGCGATCCGTGTGCCGAGACCGTGATTCCCGCCACCGGCTGTCCGCTGGTTCGGGCGACGGCCACGACGGTCAGCTCGCGCGGCTGCTCCGCGGTCGGGGCTGGCGTCTGTCCGGGAGGCAGCGGCTCGGACTCGCCGCAGGCGGCCAGCACCAGGGCCAGGACCAGGAGGATCGCGATCGAGCGCGGGGATGGGACGCGGGACAGCGGGTGGCTCCTTTCGATTCAGCTTGGCGGTTCAGCTTGCGCCGAGATCGGTCGCGGCGGTGCGCAGCGCGTCCACCACCGGCGTGAGGTCGCCCTCGTTGGCGTAGAGGGCACTCCCGGTGACCAGGACGTCGCCGCCGGCAGCATACGCGGGACCGATGGTCTCCAGGTTGACACCGCCGTCGACGCCGATCGGCAGGTCCAGCCCGCGCCGGTCCGCCTCGGCGCGCAGCGCCGTGAGCTTCGGCAGGACATCGGCGATGAAAGCCTGGCCACCCCAGCCAGGGTGGACGGACATGACCAGCACGAGGTCGACGGCTTCGAGGTACGGGATGGCGGCCTCGACCGGCGTCTCGGGATTGAGGGCCAGGCCGGCCGCACGCCCGGTGCGGTGGATCTCCTGGATGACCGCATCGGGGTCGTCATCGGCCTCGACGTGGAACGCCACGAGGTCGCTGCCGGCCTCCGCGAATGCACGCACGTAGCGCAGCGGCTGGCTGATCATGAGGTGGCTGTGGTACGGCAGCGGGGTCGCTGAACGGAGCGCTTCGACGACCACCGGGCCCAGGCTGATGTTCTCGACGAAATGACCATCCATCACGTCGAGGTGGACTGAGTCGACCCCGGCATCGGCCGCGCGCCGCACCTCCTCCCCGAGGCGGGCGAAGTCCGCGTTCAGGATGCTGGCGCTGATCTGCGCGCGGCGCGGCTTCGGACGGGTCATGGGAGGGCCGGCTCGACCGGCTGCACGGATACGGGCAGGGGTCGTTTCGCGAGCTGCGCGTGCAGCTGTCCGCAGGCCGCCTCGATCTCGCGGCCACGCGTGTCGCGCACGGTGACCGTCACGCCGGCGGCGCCGAGGACCTCCGCGAAGGCGGCGACGCGTCCGGGCGGCGTCCCGCTCCAGCGCGAACCGGGGGTGGGGTTGAGCGGGATCAGGTTGACGTGGCTGCGCCAGCCGCGTGCCCGGCCGGCCAGGCGCTCCGCGTCGGCCAGCGAGTCGTTCACGCCATCGATCATGACGTACTCCAGGCTGACGCGCCGCCCGGTCAGCTCCGAGAAGCGCCGTCCCGCGTCGATGACCGCGTCGAGGCGCCACTTCCGGTTGATCGGCACCAGCTCGTCTCGCAGCTCGTCGTCAGCGGCGTGCAGGCTGATGGCCAGGTTGACCTGCGGCAGCTCGTCGATCATGGCGTCGATGCCCGGGACAACCCCCGACGTGCTCACGGTGATATGACGGGCGCCGATGCCGAGCCGGTGCGGATCGTTCAGCAGGCGCACGGCGCCGAACACGCGCTCCCGGTTGTTGAGCGGCTCGCCCATCCCCATGAAGACGATGTTGTAGTGGCCGGTCCCCGCCCCAGGCCGCCAACCGGCCCCAAGCGCCAGCCACGGCTCACGGTGCCAGTGCAGCACCTGGTCGACGATCTCGGCTGGCGTCAGCTGGCGCCCGAAGCCTGCCTGGCCGGTGGCGCAGAACGGGCAGCCGACAGCACAGCCGGCCTGGCTGGAGATGCAGATGGTGGTGCGGGCCGATGACCTGCCCCGCTCCGGCGAGTGCATCAGCACCGACTCGACGCGCTGGCCGTCGTGGAGCTCGTGGACGGCCTTGGCGGTCAGCCCGTCGTCGCCGCGCAGGACGTGGCTGGCACGGATGGATGAGAAGCGGAACGAACCTGCGAGCGCGGCGCGCAGCGCAACCGGCAGGTCGGAGAGGTCCTCAAAGGAGGCCGTCTCCGGCCGGTGCACCCCGGCCAGGACCTGGCGGGCCCGATACGCAGGCTCGCCGCGGGCCTCGTGCCACGCGGCGAGCGCTTCCGGTTCGATCTCGCTGATCGCCGGGGCAACTCCGGCGAGAGGAAGCTCAGTCACGACGTCCCATGATCAGCATCAGGTAGTAGAGGAAAGTCAGCAGTGCGGTCAGGGCGGCCGCCACGTAGGTCCAGGCGGCCGCCTTGAGGACCTCCCTGGCGCCCGCCTGTCGCTCGCCCAGCATGCCCACGTTGCCGACGAAGGCCAGCGCCTTGCCTGAGGCGCCGATCTCGACGGGCAACGTGACGAAGGTGAAGATCACCGCCGCGCCGAAGGCGATCAGGCCGATCCAGGCAAGGCCCAGGATCTGGAACCAGACGCCCGCGATGATCAGCCAGGGGGCGATGCTGCTCCCGAACTGGACCGCCGGGACGATGGCCTGGCGGACGGTCATCCAGGCGTCGCCCTCGCGATCCTGCAGGGCGTGGCCGACTTCATGAGCGATCACGGCGGCGGCGGCCACGGAGAGGCGCTCGGCCCCCGGCACGCCCAGCGCGGCCTGCTTGGGGTCGAACCTGCCCAGCTGCGGCTGTCCGGAGACGGCGCTGCTGACGCGGAGCACCTTGCCGCGCGGGTCGTAGTGATCGGTCAGCTGACCGGGCACCGGCTCGATACGGACATCGGTCAGGCCCTGCCGGTCGAGCAGCCGGCGAGCGAAATCGAAGGCGGACAGGTTGATGCCTGAGTCGACCTTCGACCATTTGGCGTAGGTGGAGCGGACGCGCCACGCAGCCCAGCCGGTGATGGCGATGCTCGGCAGCATCACCAGCAGGATGTACGGCAGGAATCCCATCGTTGTGTCGTGCTACCTCCTTGGGAGCGTGGCGAGTATAGCCGAGGGTCGGTGAAGCCTCGGTTCGGGCCAGATGAAGACGCGCCAACCGTTGGGGCGGCACGCGGCGTGCGGGTGGAGGCTCTCGACAATCGATGCACATCAGCGAGGGCAAGCAGCATGAACAAGAAGCAGTGGATGGAGGCCGTGCGCGAGGCGCGTCGTGTCGCGGAGGAGAAGACTGGTCGGAGGGGCCCCGGCCCGGGCAGCCTCCTGCTGGCGGGCGCCATCGGCGGCGCCATCGGCGCGGCACTGGCGCACCTGTTCGACCCCGACCGTGGCCGCTCGCGCCGCGCTCGCTACCTCGACCAGGCCGCGGCGCTGGCGCGCGATGCGGGCGAAGGGCTCGAGCGCGGGCGGCGCCGGGTCACCTCGACCATCGAAGGCAAGTCCTCGGCCATCACCAGGGGCCACGGCGGTGACCTGATGCCGAGCGACGCCGCGCTCTCGGACAAGGTCGAGACGGAGCTGTTCGGCGATCCGAGCGTGCCGAAGGGCGACATCAACATCAACGTCGAGCAGGGCATCGTCGTGCTGCGCGGCGAAGTCCCCGACGCGGGCATGAGCGAGCGCCTCGAGAACGCGGCCCGCCGGATCCCCGGCGTGTGGGAGGTCGAGAACCTGCTGCACCTCCCGGGGGAGCCAGCGCCGACCGAGCCCCGACCGGCGCGCTAGGGAGCGTCCACGACGGGGGGCGCCGTCCCGAGCAGCACGTGGTCACGCGGTAGGCCGCGTCGCCACGCGTCGCCGGGCATCGCCGCGCGGCCGGCGGGCTGCACGGCTTCGAGCACCAGTGCGCCCTCGCCGCACGCCACCTGTGGCCATTCGCCGGGCAGCAGCGCCCCGATCGGAACGCCGCTGACACCCGGCACCGGCCGGGCGGCGCGGACGTGCAGCCGTTGGGCGTCGAGCGTCGTCCAGGCACCCGGCCACGGCTGCAGGGCGCGAACCTGCCGGTCGATCTCCTCGGCCGATCGGTGCCAGTCGATCCATCCGTCCGCCCTGGTGAACGGATGGATGTGGGTCATGGCGGCTTCGTCCTGCGGCACGGCCGCGGCGGCGTCGCGCGGCCAGTCGCGCAGGCGCCTGGGGACCACGTCGGCGGCCAGCACCGAGAGCCGTTCCTCCAGCTCGGGCGTCGTTTCGCGTCCCGCGAGCTGGACCGGCCACTGGGCGACGACCGGGCCGGCGTCGAGCTCCTGGGTCATGATCATGAGCGTCACGCCCGCCACATCGTCACCGGCGAGGATGGTCGAGGCAACGGGCGCCGCGCCGCGATGGCGCGGCAGCAGCGACGGATGCACGTTGAGCGGTGGCCGCTTGCCCATCTCCAGTACGTCGCTCGGCACCAGCTGGCCGTACGCGGCCAGCAGCAGGGCGTCAGGGGCGAACTCGCGGAGGATCGCGCGGCTCTCCTCCGACCGGAGGCGGCGCGGCGTCTCCACCTGCAGGCCGTGCTCGCGTGACCATGCGGCGATCGGCGAGGGACGCGTCTGCAGGCCACGGCCGGCCGGACGATCCGGCTGGCTGATCACCAGCGGCGCTTCGCCCAGCGCGACGAGGCGCGCCAGGAGCGGGACTCCGAAGCTGCCGGTTCCCAGGAAGATGAGGCGCCCGAGGTCGCCCACCTAGATGCCCGCGGCGGTCTCTTCCTCCACCTCGCTCGGGCGGTCGCTGACGCGGACCAGCTCTTCGAGCGACTCGAGGTGATCGATGTAGAGGACGCCGTTGAGGTGGTCGATCTCGTGCTGCAGGGCCCGCGCGAAGAGCTCCTCACCCTTCACCCTGAACTCCTTGCCATGCCGGTCCTTGGCCTTGACGGTGACGCGCGCATGCCGCGTCACCTCGGCCACGAAACCGGGAATGGAGAGGCAGCCCTCCCAGTCGACGATCTCACCGGTTCCCCGGACGATCTCCGGATTGACCAGCTCGGTCACCTTGTCCTCGAGCTCGATGACCGCCACCTGCAGGCCGATGCCCACCTGGTTGGCGGCCAGGCCGATGCCGGGGGCGTCGCGCATCGTCACCAGCATGTCGTCGAGCAGCCGGTGCAGCGACGCGTCGAACTGCGTCACCTTCTTCGCGCGCTCACGCAGGATCGGTTCTTCGGCTGTGAGGATGCGACGGATGACCATGCCCGCATTGTACCGATGCTGGCAGCTAGAGCAGCGACTCCGGGTCCACGTCGATGGCCACGCCGCCCGGCGTGCGTTCGAGCGCTGCGAGGCGCCGCGCCTCATCGCTGGCCCGCAGCACGACCTGGAAGCGCCAGCGCCCCGCCCGGCGCGCGACGTAGGCCGGCAGGGGACCGTGGACCTCGACGCCCTCCCCGGCCACGGCGGTTGCGGCCTGTCGTGCGCGCTCCTCGGCCCGCGCACGGTCGGGATCCGCGATCAGCAGGCGCGCCAGCACCGTCGCCGGCGGGTAGCCCAACAGGCGTCGCCGCCCCAGTTCCTCGTCGGCGAAGCGGTCGACGTCCATGGCCGCCGCGGCCCGGATGGCGTAGTGCTCCGGGGCGTAGGCCTGGATGAGGACGCGGCCCGGCAGTGGGCCACGTCCCGCGCGACCGGCGACCTGCGCCAGGAGCTGGAACGTGCGCTCCGGAGCGAGGTAGTCGGGCAGGTTGAGCGTGACATCCGCGGCGATCACCGCTGCCAGCGTGACCGAGGGGAGATCGAGGCCCTTCGCCGCGAGCTGCGTGCCGACCAGCACGTCGGACCGACCGTCGCGGAAGTCGTCGTAGATCGACTCGAAGCTGCGACGCCCCGCCAGGGCGTCCGAGTCGAGCCGCGAGACGCGGAGGTCGGGCCGCAGGGCGACCACCTCCCCCTCGACCCGCTGCGTGCCGGCGCCGAAGTAGCGGATGCGCGCCGACCCGCAGGCCGGGCAGCGCTCCGGGGGACGGGTCGTGCGGCCACAGTGGTGGCAGCGCAGCGACTCCCCCACCGAGTGGTACACGAAGGGCAGGTCGCAGTCGGGGCAGCGAAGGCTCTCGCCGCAGTCGCGACAGAGGACGAAGGTGGCGGTGCCGCGCCGGTTGATGAGCAGGATCGCCTGCTCGCTGCCGGCGCGCAGGCTGCTGAGCGCCGCTCGCAGCGGGCGGGAGAAGATGGAGCGGTTGCCCTCCGCCAGCTCGGCGCGCATGTCCACCACCTCGACGGCCGGGGCGCTGCCGACACGGCGCTCGCGCAGGCGCACCAGCTCCACCATCCCGCCGCGTACGCGGGCCAGCGTGACGACGCCCGGTGTCGCGGTGCCGAGCACCAGGCGCGCACCGGTCAGCGCCGCCCGCCTGCGCGCGGCCCAGCGCGCGTCGTAGCGCGGCGTGCGATCCGACTTGTAGGCGCCGTCGTGCGCCTCGTCGATGATGATCAGGCCGAGCCGCTGCAGCGGAGCGAAGATGGCGGTGCGCGTTCCGACGACCAGCGAGGCTTCGCCGCGCAGGATGCGCCACCACTGGTCGTGGCGTTCACCAGCCGATAGGCCGGAGTGCAGGACCGCCAACCGCTCACCCACCAGCGGCTGGAGGCGATCGACGAGCTGCGGCACCATCGAGAGCTCCGGCACGGTCGCGATCGCCGTCTCGCCGCGCTCCACGCAGGCCGCCACCGCGGCCAGGTAGACGTCGGTCTTGCCGGCGGCGGCCACGCCCTCGAGCAGGAGCTCGCCACCCGCGCTCAGCGCCTCGATCCTGTCGACCGCGGTCGCCTGCTCATCGGCCAGCTCGTGCCGCACGGCCTCCAGGCTGAGCCGATGCGCCAGTGGGTCGCGCTCGACCACGCGCCAGTCCAGCTCGGCAGCCCCGATGGCCGCCAGGCGTCTCGCCGGCGAGAGGAGGCTCGCCGCCTCCGCGCCGATCTGCTCCGCAAGCTCCGGCAGCGTCTGCTCGCCGCCGTCGAGGGCCTCCAGCAGCGCGCGTTGCAGCGGAGCCCGCCGGGAAGGGCCGGCGGCACCGGGAATCGCCCGCAGGACGCGGACGCGCCGCTCGCCGACCTCTGGCGGGCTCAGCTCCCAGCGGGGGCGGATCGCCCCGGTTCGCCGCAGCCGCTCGATCCAAGCCTCCCGGCCCCTGGCCGGCGCGACACGTCGCAGCGCGGCGTCCCCGAAGGTGCCATCGGCGGCCGCCGCGGCCTGCTCGCGCAATGTGGCGGGGACCTCGGTGCTGCTGCCAGCGACCGTCCACCGCCGCTGCAGCCGCGACTCGAGGCCGGGAGGCAGCATCGCCGCCACGGTCGTCCCGACCGGTGCTCGGTAGTAGGCCGCGATCTGCTCCGCAAGCTCCAGCAGGTCCGGGGTGAGCATCGGTCCGGAGACGATCCCCTCGACCTCTCGCAGCTCGGTTCCCTCCTCCACCGCCGCCGGTCCCGGGAGCAGGTAGCCGAGCGCGAGCCGCCGTCCATAGGCAACCAGCAGCAGCGACCCCGGTGCGGCCTCCGCCATCTCGGCTGGCAGGCGGTAGCTGAAGGTGCGCTCCGGACGGTCCGCCACGGCGTCGACCGCCACTCGCACGACCCGCTCCTGCCCCTCGCGCACGGCGAGCGCCTCAGACGTCCACGCGCCGTGGTGGGTCGCGTCGCGCCTCGGCCTGGATGATCTCCCAGATGCGGTCCGCGGCGGCATCGGGGTGGCCCGTCTCGTTGACGATCACGTAGTCGTAATCGCCGCTGGCGGCCATCTCACGCTCGGCGTTGCTCCGCCGCACGGCCAGCGAATCGGCGTCCTCCGAGCCGCGTCCCGTGAGCCGCGAGTCGAGGTCCTCCATCGAGGGCGGCATGACGAAGATCAGCAGCGCGTCGGGCACCTTCGTACGGACCGAGCGCGCGCCCTGCGGATCAATGGTGAGGATGGCATCGCGGCCGGCGGCGAGGATCCCGCGCACCTGGTCGATCGGCGTCCCGTACCAGTTTCCGTGGACGCGGGCCGATTCGAGCAGGCCCCCCTCCGCCAGCAGCCGGTCGAACTCCTCCGGCGCCAGGAAGTGGTAGTGGACCTTGTCGACCTCGCCGGGCCGGCGGTCACGCGTCGTGGCCGTGACGATGGGCACGACCTGCGGCCGCGCGGCGGCCAGCTGGGCCACGATGGTGCTCTTCCCGACCCCGGACGGCCCCGACACGACGACCAGCATCGGGTGCGGGAAGGTCATCCGCTTGTCCGGCTCGACCTCCTCGGTCACCGCGCCACCTCCTCCGCCTGCGCTCCGACGCCCGTCGGCAGGGCATCCGACTCTAGCCCAACGACCGACAGGCAGGCGGCCAGATCAGGCGGGAGCGCGCTCCAGGCGCGCAGGCGCCGGCCGTCGAGCGGTCGCTCCAGCCCGAGTCGAGCGGCGTGCAGGAACTGGCGAGCCAGGCCTCCAGGCCCCGTGCCGCCGCCATAGCGCTCGTCGCCGACGATCGGCAGGTGCAGGTACGACAGGTGGGCGCGGAGCTGATGGGTACGTCCCGTTCGCGGCCGTAGGACGAGCAGGGCGAAGCCCGGCCGCGAAGCGAGGAGCTCGTAGTCGGTCACCGCCTCACGGCCCCCCGCCACGACCGCCATCCGCTGCCGGTCCCGCGGGTCGCGGCCGACCGGCGCCTCGATTCGTCCCCTGGAGGCCGGCGCCTCGCCGCGTACCAGCGCGACGTACTCCTTCTCGATCGCGTGGGCGGCGAACTGGCGCATCAGGCTCTGCTGAGCCGCGTCGGTCTTGGCGACCAGCAGGAGGCCGGACGTGTCCTTGTCGAGCCGGTGCACGATCCCCGGCCGACCCACGCCGGCAATCGAGCCGAGCGGCTCCCCGCGCTCCTCCGCGCGACCCAGCAGGGCGTTGACGAGCGTCCCGGTGGCATGCCCTGCGCTGGGGTGGACGACGAGGCCGGCCGGCTTGTCGACCACGAGCATGGTGGCGTCCTCGTACGCGACCGTGAGTGGAATGCGCTCGGGACGGAGGGTCACGTCCGGGGGCGCCGTGAGCTCCACCGTCACGTGCTCGCCCCCGCGAAGCCGGTCGCTGGCCTTCCCCCGCCCGCCGTCGACGAGGGCGCGCCCGTCGGAGATGAGGCGCTGGGCGTGGGCCCGGCTGATGCCCGCCAGCTGCACCACCGCGAGATCGAGGCGGCCGGCCGGTGCGGGCCCCTCGACCCGCCGCTCCCCGGTGGCCGGGCTCACGATGCCGGGGCCGTGCGCCGCGGCTCGAGCAGGACGAGGTAGGCGACCAGCAGGCTGATGCCGACGGTGATGCCGGCATCGGCGATGTTCCAGGTCGGGAAGCGCGTATCGCCGAAGCCGACGCTGATGAAGTCGGTGACGTATCCCTGCCGCAGGCGATCGGCCAGGTTCCCGATCGAGCCCCCGAGCAGCATCCCGAGGACCAGCTGCAACCAGATCGACCGGCCGTGGAAGATCCGGTGGAAGTAGGTCACCATCCCGAGCGCCAGCACGTGGACGGCGTAGAACAGGATGATGCTGCCCTCGAACTGGAAGAGGCTGAAGGCCGAGCCGGCATTCCGAACGTGCCAGATGATCACGAGGTCGCCCAGCAGCTCGCGGCTGCCGTTGAACGGAACGTTCCCCACGACCATCGCCTTCGTGACCTGGTCGGCGATGAGCCACGTCAGCGCCGTGATGCCCAGCACCGCCAGCTCGGTGCGGCGGCGCCTCGCAGGCGCATCGGGGGTCATGTGCCGATGGTACGCGATGCCGCCGCTCAGGCGCGTCCGACCTCCAGCCGCAGCGACTCGCCGTCGACCTCGAGCTCGTCGCGGGCATCGGCCGCGTCCAGGCCTGCCTTGCCACCGATGCGCAGCTCGTCCGCCAGGACCTCCTCGGCAAGCCAGTCACGGAACGGCAGCAGGCGCTCGACGGCCGGTCCCACTCCGGCGATCGAGACGCGGATGCGATCGCTGATCTCGTATCCCGCCTCCTTGCGAAGGGTCTGCAGCCGGTGTCCCGCCTCGCGGGCGAGTCCCTCCGCAGCCAGGTCGGGGGTCAGCTCGGTGTCGAGCGCCACCAGCACGTCGCCCTCCTCGGCCACCTGGTAGCCGGGGCGCGCCCGCGCGGTGAGCTGGAACTCATCGGGCGCGAGCTCGATTCCGCTGACCTCGACCCGCCCGTCGTCGAGCAGGCGCCAGGTCCCGGCCTTCGCGCCGGCCATGATCGCGCCGACCTGGCTCCCCCGCCGCGGGCCGATCACGGGGAGCAGCGGGAAGAGCGAGCGCTCCACCATCTCCGACTCGTCATCGAGGACCTCGAGCGCCTTGACGTTGAGCTCTTCCAGGACGTGCGCGACGAGCTCGGCGTCGACGCCCGCCTCGGCGCTCAGGGTGCCACCCGCGGCTGCCGGCAGCTTGACCCGGACGGCGGGCAGCGGCTGGCGCGTCCGCACGCCCGAGGCGGCGCGGGCGGTGCGACCGAGGGCCACCACCCGGCGCGCAAGCTCCACCGATGCCTCCGTCGAGGCGTCGCGCAGTTGCGGGCGCTGATCGGGGAAGCCGACCAGGTGAACGCTGTCGGGCGCATCGGCGTCGACGGCGGTGACGAGGTTCTGCCAGATGGCATCGGCGAAGTGCGGCACGAACGGCGCGAGCAGCCGCGTCACGTCGACGAGCACGCGGTAGAGCGTGGCGTAGGCGGCGCGCTTGTCCCCATCCAGCTCGCCCTTCCAGAACCGGCGGCGGTTGCGCCGTACGTACCAGTTCGACAGCTGGTCGACGAATGCCTCGATCGCCCGCGTGGCGCGCAGCGCATCGTAGTTGTCGAGTGCGCTCCGCACGTCACCGACCAGCCCGTCGAGTCGCGACAGGATCCACCGATCTAGGAGCGTTCGGGATTCGGCATCTCCATCGGTCCCGTCCGGCGTCCAGCCGTCCAGGCGGGCGTAGGTCACGAAGAAGCCGTACGTGTTCCAGATGGGCAGGAAGAAGCGTCGCACCTCCTCGTGGGCCAGGTGGTGGCCGAAGTTCATGTTGGTCGCCGGGTTGGTGGCGCTGAACATCCAGCGCATGACATCGGCGCCGATCTCCGCTGCCGCGTCGTCGAACCAGATCGCGTTGCCCTTGCTCTTGTGCATCTCCTCGCCATGCTCGTCACGGAGCAGGGCGTAGCCGAAGAGCGTCCGCATCGGCGCCTCGCCGGTCATCACCGTGCACTCCGTGAGGAGCGCGTAGAACCAGTTGCGGAACTGGCCGGGGAAGGACTCGCTGATCCAGTCGGCGGGATACCAATTCGCCCAGTAGTCACGGTCGGAGTTCCACTTCAGCGTGGAGAGGCCGACGATCCCGGCGTCGAGCCACGGATTGCCCACGTCGCGCGTCCGCCGCGACCGCCCGCCGCAGGAACGACACTCGATCTCCACCGCGTCGATCCAGGGCCGGTGCGGCGAGTGACCCTCGAACTCGTCCCAGCCGGCTACCGCCCGCTGCTTGAGCTCGTCGTGCGAGCCAATGATCTCCCAGCCCTCGCAGTCGGTGCATTCCCAGATGGGTAGCGCCAGGCCGTAGTAGCGCTTCTTGCTGATCATCCAATCGGCCATGTTCCGCAGCCAGTCGAGCTCGCGCTCCTCCAGGCCGATCCCCTCCGGCAGCCACGTCACCGTTCGGGTGGCGTCAGAGAGCAGCCCGCGCAGCGGGTCCATGGCGATGAACCACTCGTCGACCAGCCGGAAGACGACCTGCGTGCCACAGCGCCAGCAGACCGGGTAGGAGTGGCGGTACTGCTGGCGGGCGACAAGCAGCCCCTTCACCTCCAGGTCGTCGGCCACCTCGCGGGCAAGGTCCGCTCCTCCCGGATCGTCGGCACCGGCGTAGCGCCCGGACTGCCACCCGAAGCCGTCTCGAAACACGCCGAACTCGTCGATCGGGTCGATCACGGCCAGGTCGTTCACCTTGCTGAGGGCGAAGTCCTCCTGGCCAGCGCCGGGAGCGATGTGCACGATCCCGGTCCCCTCCTCGTCCGAGACGTCCGACCATGCGATGACACGGTGCGCAACACCCGCCGCGGCCTCGAGCTCGTCGAAGGGGCCCGCGTAGGCGAGGCCCACCAGCTCCGCGCCCCTGGCGGTTCGCAGCACTCGTCCGTCCGGCACCACCCGCTCTCGCGAGCCGGCGCTCACCCACCAGCCTCGCCCGTCACGCCCCTCGACCAGCTCGTAGGTGAGCTCGGGATGGACGGCGGCCGCCACGTTCGAGGAGAGCGTCCACGGGGTCGTGGTCCAGACCAGCAGGTCCTCGTTCTCGCGGCCCTCGGTGGTGATGGGCAGCCGGAGGGTCAGCGACAGGTGGCTGAGCTCGCGATAGCCCTCGGTCGCCAGCTCCTGGTTGGAGAGTCCGGTCCCGCAGCGCGGGCACCAGGGCATCACGTCGTGGCCGCGGTACACGAGGCCCTGGCGATGGCATTCGGCCAGGAACGCCCAGATCGTGTAGTTGTTCTCGTCGGAGTTCGTGTAGTAGCTGTTGTCCCAGTCCATCCACATGCCGAGCCGGATCGACTGCTCGGTGATCCGTCCGGCGAACTTCGCAACGCGCGCCTTGCAGAACTCGACGAAGCGGTCGATCCCGTACTGCTCGATGTCTCGCTTGTTCCGGAAGCCCAGCTCCTTCTCGGCCTCGACCTCGATCCACAGGCCCTGGCAGTCGAAGCCGTTCTGGTAGCGCTGCTTCTCGCCCAGCATCGTGTGGTAGCGCTGGTAGAGGTCCTTGTAGGTGCGGCCCCAGGCGTGGTGCACGCCCATCGGGTTGTTCGCGGTGATCGGCCCGTCGATGAACGAGTAGCGCTTCTCGGACGCGTCGTTGCGCGCCAGGTAGCGCGCCATGGTGTCGCGCTCCCGCCACACCTCGATCTGCTCCCGCTCGAGTGCGGGAAGGTCCAGCTTGCTCGATACCGGCTTGAACAACTTGCCTCCAACAACACGAAACCCGCCCCGGAATCTTCCGGGACGGGAGCGTCATGACGACTTCCCGCGGTACCACCCGCGATTGACCGATGGAGATCGGTCCCCTCGTTGCACCATGGGCCCGACCGGACCGATGGCGCCGCCTGTGCTATCGGGTGGCGCACCCGGGAGGCGTTACCACGACGACTGCCGCTTGGCACCTCCGGCTCGGGAGGGATCTCTCACCGTCGTCGGGATCCACCCGCTCTCACCATCCGGGCTCGCTCCGGGACCGATCTCGACGGGAGCGCTGGCTCCGTCATCGCCGTGATTTGGCTGTCGCGCGATGGTCGCAGCGCGGCGGTCCCGTGTCAATCAGCCGAGCAGGGCGCGGCCCACCAGGACCAGGGTGCAGGCTGCAGTGACGACCACCAGCCCGAGCAGTCGCGGGAACCAGGCTCGCGCCGCCAGCGCCGCGAGGGCGGCACCGGGGCCAGCCAGGGCGAGGCCAATCGAGAGCTGCTCCACCTCGGTCGCGCTGCGTTCGAGTCCCCCGGCGATCGTGCCGGCACCCCACAGCACCACCGCGGCGAACAGCGGTACGGCCGCCGTCAGCAGCGAGAGCGCGCGGCCGCGGGGAAGTGCCCGCGGTGCCGCCAGGCGGGGCCTGGGAATGCTGATGCGAGGCAGGGACAGCCGTCGGGCCTGGCGGCCCTCCTCGGGCGGCAACGCCTCGCCGGGCGCGGGCGCCCCTACCGCCTCTGCTGCGCTGGCCATCGCGAGCGCGGCGGCGCGGCGTTCGGCCTCCGCCGCCGCCAGGGCGGCTGCACGCTCCGCCGCGAGCCGCTCCTCCAGCAGCGTCCGCTCGATTCCGGTCAGCGGCCGCTCCGTGACGTCGACGGGCTCCGCGGGTGGCGCCGCGATCTCCCCCCGGAGGCGCGCGATCGGGAGTGCGCGCGCCCGCGCCGCCACCTGGTCCAGGCGCTGCTGCACGCGTGCCGCGGCGGCGAGCGCTTCCAGGAACTGCTGCTCGGAGCTCGGTGCCACGGCGATGCGGCCGGCGTCGGTGGGCACCAGGATGACGGCGGAGCTTCGGGTCAGCCGCACCAGCTGGATGGTCTCCTCGCCACGCAGGCGCGCCCTGCCGAGGCCCCATCCGAAGAAGCCGAGCCGCGGCCTGAGCTTGACCGCCTGTTCGCCGGTGAGCGCGACACGCGTCACCGCTCCGCGGGCCAGGGCGTAGCGCCGATCCGACCCGATCCAGCGCAGCCGGAGCGTGGAGACCTCCACGTCCAGCCGGACGGTCGTCACCACGGCCAGCAGGTAGAGCGCCAGCGCGAACGCGACGGCAGCCGCAGCCAGTAGGGCATACGCCTTGAGGTCGGGGAGGAGCAGCAGCGCGGCAACCCCGGCGATGAGGCCGATGGCGACCAGCACCAGCGGCGCGACGACGAGCCGGCGCAGGGAGCGCGCCAGCGGAACGCGGGCGATGGCAACGACAGCCGAGTCGGACATCGTCTGCTAAGCCTTCTCCGTGACTCGGTACTCAAGGTAGCGCCCGGTGAGGAGGCGGGTCTGCGCGTCCAGCGCGGGCAGGTTGCTAAAGAAGATGCCGACGAACGGCAGACCGATCCACTGCACGTAGCTGATCACCCTGGGGATGATCCCCCATTCGGCCGGCCGCGGCGGAACGATGCGGTGCTCCACGTACACCAGCACGATCAGCGCGACGAGGGCGATCGTCAGCATCGTCGAGGCGTAGAGCGGCAGGTTCTGGCCCAGTGTCGTTTCCGCGAAGGCCGGGTTGATGACCAGCGGCACGGTGGCGCCGAACATGATCACGAACGGCGCGATGGCCCAGTTGATGTGCTCGCCGAACAGGTTCGCGAGCCGCCACACGCGCGAGGTCAGCGGGATCTCACGGTGGCGCACCGCGTTCTGGACGACGTACGGGATGTCGGTCACGCCCCAGGCCCATCGGCGAGCCTGCAGGTACTGGGTGGCCATCGAGCGCCAGTAGGTCTTGGCGCGCACGGCGTCGCCGTAGATGGGCATGAAGAGCGGTACGGCACGGAAACGATCGCCGTAGTTGAAGTAGCTCTTCCAGTAGAAGCGGCTGTCCTCGGGGATCGCATCGGTCGCCCAGTACCCCACCTCGTGCACCAGGTTGAGGGTGGTCGAGTAGCTGCCAAAGCTCTGCAGCTTCTCCGGCAGGACGCTGCGCCACATCTGGAGCTGCGTGAGCACGGCGGCGAACAGGCGCTGGAGCGCCGGCACCTGCCACAGGTTGTTGTGGAAGTACGGGATCGGCTGGTAGAGCTGCGTCTCTCGATTCGGATCGGTCACGTGGACCCACGTCAGGTAGGTGAAGTACTGGCGGTGAACGCGGTAGTCGGCGTCCAGGTCGGTGACCAGGATGCGGCGCGGGTCCATGCCCTGCTTCCGCACCAGCATCCGGTACAGGTAGCGCCCGCCCCAGGCCATGGCGCTGCTCTTCCCGACCACGATGCCCGGCTCCAGGGGATCGAGGATGTGGATGAACTGGGAGAAGGCTGTGCCGAACTCGTCGCGCAGGGCCGCCACGTTGCGGCGCCCCTCCTCGTCCGTCTCGCGCGTGATGATGGCGCAGATCTTCTTCTCGATCGGCCATTCGGCCTCGGCCAGCGCGCGCACCGTGTCGCGCAGCTTCTCGAGCGCCTCGGTGTAGGTCGGGATCAGCGCGAGGTGGGTGTAGTCGCGCCAGTCGGGCGGTGGCTCGTCGAGGTTTGCGACGGCGTCGAGGAGCTCCATCTCCCGCCGCAGGTGGCTCCGCTCCTCACTGCTGTGCCCCACGCCGGTCATGATCCCCAACGAGCCGAAGGCGCCGTCCCTGGGCGGTCCGACCATCTGCCCGAGGATCGCCTCGCGCCGTGCGGCGACGTCATCGAGCGTCGACAACCGCGCGGCCCAGTCCTCGCCGAGCACCTGCCCGGTGCGACGGTACGCGACGATGACCGCGGAAGAGAACCAGAGCGCCCGGCAGAGCCAGTAGAAATCGAAGGCGAGGACGAAGAAGGCCACCAGCCACGGGTAGCTGAAGCTGAGCCAGATTGGCCCGATGATGATCGCCCAGCTGATGATGCCCGGCACCATCTCCAGCACGCGCTGCAGCCATCGGTAGCGGTCGGCGTCACGCGGTTCCGGCATGCGCCCTCGCCCGGTTCACGCTCCGCGACCCGCCATCGGCGGTACGGGGTGGGATCAGTAGACCGGGGTCAGCCAGTCCAGGTAGGCCTCGTCGCGACCCCTGACCGCATTGAAGTAGATGTCGTGCAGCTGCCTGGAGACGGGGCCCGGGCGGCCGGACCCGACGGCGCGGCGGTCGATCTCCACCACCGGTGAGATCTGCGCTCCGGTTCCACACAGGAACACCTCGTCTGCGGTGTACAGCTCGGTGCGGTCGATCGACCGCTCCTCGGTCGGAACCTCCAACCTCTCGCGTGCCACGTGCATCAGCCGGCGGCGCGTGATCCCTTCCAGGATGTTGTCGGTCACCGGCGGCGTGATGAGCCGGCCCTGCTTCACGATGAACAGGTTCTCGGCGCTGCCCTCGCTCACGTGACCGTCCTGCGTCAGCACGATCGCCTCGTCGAACCCGTTGAGCTGCGCCTCGGACTTGGCGAGCGCCCCGTTGACGTAGGCACCGGTGATCTTGCCGCGGGCCGGGATGGCGTTGTCATCGGTCCGGCGCCAAGACGAGACCTGCGCGCGGATGCCGCCCTCGGTGTCGATGTACTGGCCGAACGGGATCGCGAAGATCACGACATCGGCATCCAGGTTGTGGAGCCGAACGCCGATCGTCTCGCTCGACTTGTAGATGATCGGGCGGACATACACGTCCTCGCGGAGCCCGTCGCGCCGCAGCATCTCCAGGGTGTGGTCGGCGAGCTGCTGGGGCGAGTACGGCACGTCCATCTGCAGCAGGCGAGCCGAGCTCTTGATGCGTTCGAAGTGCGGCAGCAGGTCGAGCGCGTAGAGCTGGGACTGGTCCGCGTTCCAGTAGGCGCGCACCCCCTCGAAGACCGCGGTGCCGTAGTTGAAGGCATGGGTCATGACGCTGACGCGGGCGTCGCGCAGCGGGACCAGCTCACCTCGGAAGAATGCCCACAGCTCGGGGGACGTGTCCCCCTGTGCCGAGGCGGTCGAATGCTCCTGCTTGAGCACGGACGTCGTCTCCTTGTCAGTGCAGCCGCGATCTGGCCGCGGCCCCGGCACGTTCAGGCCGGCCCATCGAGTATAGCCGCGCGGCGGCCGGACGCGGTCCTGGCCCGCCCGGACGGTGGCCGAGCTGCGCTCAGTGCGCGGCGCCGGCGCCGAGCGGCGTGAACAGGGCGAGGTAGATGTAGATCAGGTAGAGCGGCCCGCCGATGAGGAGCATCCAGGCTGAGAGCGCCCCGCGCCGCAGCATGTTGCCGAAGATGAGGAACACGGCAAGGAAGGCCACGCCGGCCGAAGCGAAGTTGATGGCGGTCTCGGCGGTGAAGGTCCAGCTCGTGAAGAGCAGGCCGAGCACGGTAGGGATGCAGCTCTGGAAGACCATCGCCCCGGTGATGTTGCCCATCGCCAGGGTGTCCTTGCCGGAGCGCACCCAGATGACGCTGTTGAACTTCTCCGGGAGCTCGGTGGCGATCGGCGCGATGACGAGCGCCAGGATCGTCGGGTCGAGTCCGATCTGGACCGAGAGGTCCTCCACCGCGCCAACGAACACCTGGGCTCCGACGATGATGAGCGCCAGGGCGACGAGGACCTGCCCCACCACGATCCGCATGCCTGGCACCACGCCGGGCGCCTCCCACGAATCGACCTCGCCGGGCAGGATGTCGATGTCGAGGGCCGGCGGCCGGACGCCCGGCAGGCGCGTCAGGTGCAGCCGATTCAGCTCGTCGGGGTCGCCCTCCACCGCCTCGTCGGTGAAGTGCATGCGCACGTAGATGGCGTAGATCACGAGCAGGCCGGCAGCGATCACCCAGCGCAGCCAGCCGATCCCGGACGGAAGGAACGCGGTGCCGATGGCGATCGCATAGCCGACCACGAAGAAGGCCACGTCGCGCCCCAGGACCCCGGTGTTGACCTTCAGGAAGGTGCTGCGACGGCCCCCGCGCGCGAACAGGACGATGGCGGTTCCGGTCACGAACATCGCCAGCGTGGAGAGCATGAAGGGCGCGCCCAGGATGGCGCCCACGCCGATCGCGTGGGACGCCTCGGGATCGCCGCCGAAGATCACCGGCCCCAGGATGGCGATGAGCGGGATCAACGTCTCGGGCATGGCGGTGGCGACCGCGGCCAGCACGCTGCCGACCGCTCCCTCCGCCAAGTTCAGCTTGTGGCCGAACCATTCGATGCCATTCGTGAAGAGCTCTGCCGCCACCAGGATGACGACCAGCGCGGCGATCAGGAGGACGAAGTCCACCTCGTCAATCCCGTTGCAACCGCAGTCCTCGCCGGGGCTCGGCGCGCAGGGCGCCGCCGCTCGTCAAGGACGCAGGTGCTGCGGCGCGTACGGCAGCAGCGCCACGTGCCGGGCTCGCTTGAGCGCGACGGTCAGCATGCGCTGGTGGCGGGCACAGGTGCCCGTCTTGCGGCGCGGCTCGATCTTGGCGCGCTCAGAAAGGTATCGGCGGAGGCGGTTGACCTCCTTGTAGTCGATCGATTCGGCCTTGTCGACGCAGAAGTTGCAGACCTTGCGCCGTCGCCGGTCCCGGTAGTAGTCCGCCGTCTCGCGGCGAGATCGTGGTGAAGCCATCTGTCAGCCGTCCTCAGAATGGAATGTCGTCGACGTCGAGCGCCTGGTTGGATCGGTCCGCGCCGCCCTCGCCAGCGCCACGGGGGCGAGCCACCGGCTCGCTGCCACGCGGTGCGTTCGAGCCGCCGCTCTCGCCGTAGCTGCCGCCGCTCTCCGAGGGATCGCGGCGTTCCAGGGATTGCACACGGGCGAAGCGGATCTCGAGCGAGGTGCGCTTCTGGCCGTCCTTGCCCTCCCACTCGCGGGCGCGCAGCGCGCCCTCGGCGAAGACCTTGTGTCCCTTGCGCAGTCGCTCGGCCGCGCGCTCTGCGGCCTGGTCCCAGAGCTCCACCCGGAACCACTGGGTCTCTTCCTGCCACTCGCCGTCGGGTCCGCGCGATCGGTCATTGACCGCGACGCGCAGCTCGGCCACGGCCTTCCCGCTGGGCGTGTATCGGAGCTCCGGATCGGCGCCCAGGTTGCCGATGATCATCATCTTGTTCAACGTCATCGTCGGCTCTCCTCTCAGGCCTCGGCCTTCTCGTCGGCCGGCTCTACCTCGGCGGCGGCCTCCGCCTCTGAGGCCTCCTTGGGTGCCGAAGGCTGGTCCTCCGTGGCGGCAGCAGGCTCGCCCTCAGCCGCGGCGTCGGGCTTCACGGCCGCGTCGCTATCGGCCGCTTCGTTGGAGGCATCGGCCCCGTCGCTGCCATTGCTGGCCTGGACGGTGGCTTCCGTCGGCTCGCCCGCCTCGTCCTCGCTCGCCTCGTCGTCTTCGCGACGGGCGGCCGGGGGGAGATCCTCCTCGGACAGCTCACCGCGATCCTCGAGGACGACCACCAGGTGACGCAGGATCTCCTCGCTGATCAGCAAGCCTCGCTCGATCTCACGGATCTGGGATGGGGCGATGTCGAAGTGCAGCAGGAAGTAGCTGGCATCGCGGAAGTGCTGGATGTCGTAGGCAAGGCGTCGCTTGCCCCAAGGTGAGACCTTGGTGAGCGCTCCACCGGCGTTGACGATGGCGCGGGTGACCTTCTCAACCGCCGACTGGAGCTTGTCGTCCTCCAGGTCAGGACGGAAGAGCAGCATCAGCTCGTATCGGCGCATAAGCCGACCTCCTCCTCTCTATGGGCTTGCGGCACCAGAACCGATGGCTCGACGGGGTGCGGCAGAAAGGAGCCCAATACATGCAGACAGCCTCCCGCTTGGGAGGCGTCCGTGGAAGTATACGTTCCGAAGCCCCCGACTGGCAACGAGGGAGCACGCGACTATACTCAGCGCCAAGATTCAGCCTGCTCCCGGAACGTGATGCCAGCCAACCCGATCCTCATCTGTGCCCCCTCGGATGAGCTGCGTGAGCAGCTCGAAGGGCAGCTCGCCAACGCGGGCCACGCGACCCGAAGCGTCCACACGCCTGCGGAGGCGACCGGCGCGCTGCGCGACAGCGGCTACGACCTCGTCGTAGCGGAAGGGCTGGCCGTCTCCGGAGCCATCGGCCGGCTTCGATCTGCGGCCACGACGCCCACGCCCGTGCTGGTGGTCGCCCCTGCCGGAGACGTCGAAGCACGCATCGCCTTCCTCGAGGCGGGCGCCGATGACGTGATCACGGCCGGCTTCGCCCCGAACGAGCTGCACGCACGGGTCGAGGCCCTGCTCATCAGGGCCGGTCGCGTGCGCCCCACCGCGGCGCGCACCCAGATGCCCTCTGCGGAGATCATCACCTTCTTCTCGCCAAAGGGGGGCGTGGGGACGACGACGCTGGCCGTCAACACCGCCCTGCTGCTGGCCGGCGGCGTGTCAGGCCCACAGGCCGCCAAGGCGCGGGTGCTGCTGCTCGACCTCGACCTGCAGTTCGGACAGGTCGCGACGCACCTGAACCTCACGCCACGCTTCGACGTGGCCGGCCTGTGCGGCGACGAACCGGCCCTGGGAGATGCCGAGGTGGCCGCCAGCTACCTCACGCCGCACGCATCCGGCGTCCAGGTCCTCGCGGCCCCGGCGCACCCCGATGCCGAGTTCCGTGTCGAGGTGGAGCAACTCGATCGCGCGATTTCGCTTCTGCGACCGCGCTTCGACTACGTCGTGGTTGACTGTGGATCGCGGCTCGAGCCTCGCACGCTCTGGATGCTCGAGCAGGCCTCGACGCACGCCTTCATCGTCTTCCCGGAGATCGCTGCGCTGCGGGCCATGAGCCTGCTGCTCGGCTTCCTGGCCGAGACGACCACGCTGCGCGCCCGCACCCACTTCGTCGTGAACCACATCTTCCCCAAGGAGCTGCTGAAGACGCGCGACATCGAGAACCTGCTCCGGTCGCGGCCATCGGCGGAGATCCCGTACACCGAGGTGGACATGATCAGGGCCGTCAACGAGGGAGTCCCCGTGGTCAGCAGCCGCCCCGGCAGCCCCGTGGCGCTGGCCATGCACCGGCTCGCCCAGGCCCTTGTCGGGATCCAGAACGAGGCCGAGGAGGCCTCGGCGGGCCGGGCGCCAAAGCGGCGGGGGCTGTTCGGGCGCCGCTGACCCGATCGGGCAGCCTGGTGCCGGAGGAGGGATTCGAACCCCCACGCCCCTTTCGGGGCCGCCGGGTTTAAGCCGGCCGCGTCTGCCGTTCCGCCACTCCGGCCGGGAACCACGCTCGCCGCACGGTACCACGTGGCATGCGCCGTGCCTCTGCCACGAGCGTGGACTTCATGACACTCCTGGTGGTCCTGGGTGCGCTCCTGGTCGTCATCGGCCAGGTGGACCTGTTCTTCACTGTTCTGCAGTACCAGGGCTACGGCTTCGTGAGCCGATGGCTGTACCGCGTGGCGTGGGCCATCGGCCGAGCGCTGACCGCACCGCTTCCGGGTCGGCACCGGGCTCGCGCCCTCTCCGCGGTCGGACCGCTCATGGTGGTCGCGAGCCTCGGACTCTGGATCTCGCTGGCGATCGTCGGCTTCGCCCTGATCTACTACCCGAACTTCACCGATAACTTCTCGCTGAAGCCGGGCGTGGAGGCGAACATGCTGGACGCCGTCTACGCCAGCGGCGTCGCCCTCTCGACGGTCGGCTTCGGCGACGTGACGCCGACGACGCCCATCTTCCAGTTGCTGACGGTGTTCGAAAGCCTGCTCGGGTTCTCGATCCTCACCCTGGCGATCAGCTACGTGCTGGGCATCTACCAGGTCGTGAGCCTGCAGGGTGAGCTCGGCGCGGCCATCCGCGACCGCGTGGGCTCAGGCGACGATCCGGTGGTGCTGGCACGCAGCTACATCGGGCGTGGACCGGACAACCTCGAGACGAGCCTCGCCGCACTGCACCGTGACCTGCTGCGCTACCACGAGGGGATGCTTCGCTACCCCATCGTCTACTACTTCCACACGGGACACGAGTTCCGCTCGATGCCCTACGTCTTCGGCATGGTGGGCGGTGCCGCCGCGGCGCTGCGCTGGGGCCTGCCGCGCTGTCACCAGATCAGTTCCAGCCCCTCGCTCAAGGCCCTGCTGGGCGGCGTGCGGCGGGTGATTGCGGAGGTCTCCGGCCGCTTCGGTGGCGCGGGCACGCTCGAGCAGCCCTGGGTCGGCGCGGGTGAGCCTGAGCAGCCGACCGCGGCGCGGGACGAGCTCCTGCGTCGTCGCTTTGACCGGCTGCAGCGGGAGCTCGAAGCTGCAGCACCGAGCGACTGCACGGGTGATGATCAGCGCCGCCGGTACGTCGCCTGGCGCTCCTTCTCCGAGGAGATCCGCGGATTCGTCCGCGTCGCGGTTCGCGACCTGGGCTACCGGCAGGAGCGCTTCGCGCGGGAGTCGCCACGCCGCGTCGACGACGGCTGAACGTCTCGGACGCCTGCTCGACGCCTCAGCCGGAGAGCGGTCCTCGGAGCACCCGCAGCCGGTCGCCGAGCCGCCTGAGCGCCTGGTCGGCATGCATGCCCGACCCGCTCAGGTAGTCGTCCCAGCCGGCACCCACCGAAAGGGCGATCCACTGCTCGTCGAACTGCCACAGGCCCCTGATCCGCCATCCGAGGGGGAGGGCGGCCTCGGCCTGCGTCCAGGCCAGCGAAAGCGATCCGAGCGGTGCCATGGACGCCGATTCTACGTGCCGCGGCGCGCGCGGCGAAGCCGATGCGGACCGCGGCCGCCTCAGCTCACCGCCTTCTTCAGGAGCGCACCGATCGTCGCCTCGTCGGCGGGCGTCAGCTCCTTCAGCGCATACGAGGTCGGCCACATCGCGCCATCGTCAAGGTTCGCGGCCTCCTCGAAGCCGATCGTCGCGTAGCGCGACTTGAACTTGTCGGCGCTCCTGAAGAAGCACACGACCTTCCCGTCCCTGGCATAGGCCGGCATCCCGTACCAGGTCTTCGGTGCGAGGCTCGGCGCATGCTCCTTGACGATCGCGTGCAGACGCTCGGCCATCACCCGATCGGCGTCCGGCATCGCGGCGATCTTGGCGAGCACGTCACTCTCCCCGTCCGTCTTGCTCCCCCCGCCTCGACGCGTGGCGGCCTTGAGCTCACGGCTGCGCTCCTTCATCGCCGCTCGCTCTTCGTCCGTCCATCCATCGGACGAGCCAGCGCCGGCGGGGGTCTTCGTTGCGCTCTTCTTCGTGTCTGTCATGGCTTCCCTCTCTGCGCGCACGTCGTGGCAGAACTGATCCTATCGGTGGCAGAACTGATCCTATCGGAAGCCGCCATTGCCATTTCATGGGCGCGGCAGTGCGAACACCGGCCACGAACGGCCGACATCGTGCGCTGGATTGGCGAAGCCGTCGCCGCCGAAATCGAGCATGTCCGCGGCCGCAGGAATGCTGCGTTCGGAACCTGAGGCTGCGAGCCATTGGTACGGTGTCCACTGCGTCGCAGTCGAGGCAGAATGTCCACATGCTTGCCGGATCTCGACGGTTGATACATGCCGCAGGTGGGTGGGACCCGCGCCTGACGCAAATAGCCGGCCTGATACGCAACAGCATCGGCTTGCCTACGCGTGGGACGGTGCCGTCGACCCTGACGGGCCGCGAGGAGCGCCTGTTCGCCGCGACGTCGCGGCGCGCGATTCGGGCAGCAACCTCCCTGGCCGGGGTGACGGTGATCATTCTGGCGGCCGCCAACGGGCTCGGCATGCTGCTGCTCTTCACGCAACACCAGGCGGTCCTGCTCGCCATCACCGGCGCCGAGGCGGCCGTCGGATTCGGCATCGCATCCCTCGCCGTCCGCCGCCGCTGGCTTCCGGCGGTCTTGCTGGCGTTGCTCCTCATGTGGTCAATGGTCGTCACCATGACCCTGCTGCTGGTTTTCATCCCTGAGAGCCGCCTGGCCTCGCTGATGCTGCTTGCCGCGCTCCCGCCGGCGGTCGCGCTGTTCATGCCGTGGAGCCCACTGCTGCAGTGTGGGTGGCTGCTCGCCAGCGCCGCCGTCTTGGCCACCTTGCACGCTTCACCCCTCGGCGCCCAGGTGGCGGATACCGACTGGGTCAGCGCCGGGCTGATCCTGGTCATCACTGGCGCCGCCAGCGTTGTCGGTCGCGCCGCGTCGAACAGCGGGCGACGGGAGGTGTTCCTGCAGCGTATGCAGGCCCGCCGCGAGCACGCGCAGACAGTCGTCGACGGCGTCGAGCTACGGCGGCTCAACGTCCTGCTGGCCGCCGCTACCCGCACCGACCACCTGACGGGCCTGGGCAACCGGTTGCGCCTCAACGAGGAACTTGATGCCGCCGTGGCACGCCTCCGCCGCTTCGGGACCGCATGCGCGCTGGTGATGCTCGATCTCGATCACTTCAAGGCGTTCAACGATGCCCTCGGCCACCAGGCCGGCGATGCGGCGCTGCAGGCCGTCGGCGCGGCACTATCCGGCACCCTGCGCCGAACGGACGCCATCTGCCGCTACGGCGGTGAAGAGATCGTGGTCCTCCTACCCGAGCAGGACCTCGTGGCCGCTGTGCAGGCAGCGGAGCGCATGCGCCGAGCGGTCGCCGACCTTGACCTGCGCTATCCGACGCAGCAGGGGGAGGCGCAGCTGACCGTCAGCGCCGGCGTCGCCGCGTTGCGAGGGACAACCACCGAGGATGCTGACGCCGCGCTCGGCGCGGCCGATCGCGCCCTGTATCGCGCCAAGCACCGCGGCCGTAACAAGGTTGCCAGCGAGAGGGGCGGCACGCAGGGACGTTCGCGACCCTCGCCGAACAGCCGTAGAGATCAGGGTGAGGAACAGTCGGCCCCATCTCGTTCGCTCGGTGGACCTTCCGCCAGCGGCCGGCAAATCCCGGGCGGGTAGTCGCCGGCGGGCGACCAATCTGTTGGCATTCGTGCGCAGATTATGGAGGCGACGACGGGAATCGAACCCGTGTACGCGGTTTTGCAGACCGCTCCCTGGACCACTCGGGCACGTCGCCACACGATATACGGCTGGCTGCCCCGCGAGGATTCGAGTCTCGGTTCACGGATCCAGAGTCGCTCACCCTTGCTTGATCCGTGCTCAGATCGGGTACTTTCACCGATCTGACCGCCAACCCTGACAGCCAACTCGCTCCCCTGCATCGTATCCGAGGAGCCGCCGGAGAGAATACCGCAGGCTCGCGCGGATCGCCTACCGGTGCCGGCGCTCGTTCATCCACAGGCCAAAGCCAACGACGCCAGTCGTTGCCGCTCCCGCCACCCAGGCGACCCACGGTTCGCAGGGCACGACGTAGCCGAGCAGCGAGTAGCACGTGGGCGGAATGGCCCCCGTCCCACTGCCCCGGAACAGAAGCACGAACACGACGAAGCCGGCGAGCAGAGCGACGATGATCGTCCTCGCGGTCGGCCAGGCACTTCGCTTCGCGGCTTGCTCCATCGGACGCCCCTCCTTCCATAGGGCTGCCCGATCATCGGACGCGAGTCTCTAGCGCGCAAGAGCCGAGACGACGGATCGACATTCGTGTTGCCCGCGCTCTTCCCTTGTCCATTCACCCATCTCAGCACCCTGACGTCTCTCTACTGTGTGACGGAGGGCCAGACTGATGAGGCGTATGGGTGCCCTGGGAGCCTTCGTCGTTGTCGACTACTGCGACCTCATGGTCTACAGCTACCAATCCTGGATCCCTCAGCAGGGCTGATCGTGGGCCCCGAGCCTAGTCGCTGGTCAAGGCACCGGGGTTCCGATGCCGATGCTCGTGCCCGCGCAATCGGGTTGACCGCTCGGCGGGCAGCGGCCCAGGACGACGAACCGGTCGGGCAGGGCTGCCGGCGAGAGGCTCACCAGCGGCAAGCTGCTGTCGGCCGTCTCGCTCGTGCCCAGTCTCAGGAAGCGCACGGCGGTGCTGCTCGGGGTCTCGGTTCCCTGTGTCAGGCGTTCGATCACGAGCAGCGCTCCAGCATCCGAGAGCGCGGCGGCGCCAACCTGCGCGCCGGGAAGATCTACGAATGGCGTGCTGCTCCAGCGTCGGCCGTCGGGCGAGATCCATACCGCCGGGCTGCCGTTCAGCTGTCCCCCCAGCAGGTAGCCGGCTGGCTGGGCCGCGGCAATCGCGATGGACCCTCCCTGCTCGATGCCGGAGATGGTCGGCAGCCAGACGCTGCCGTCGGCCGAGAACCAGGCCGCAGGATGCTGCTGGGCGCGCTCGCCGTCGCTGCCGCCGGCGACCAATGCCTCTGCGTTGCCGGCGAGCGAAAGGCCGAACCGCAGATCGGGCAGTCCCGATGTTTCGAGCGGCTGCCAAACCGCACCGTCCGACGACGCCCACCATGACGACCCAGACTCGGATGCCGGGTCGTACGCGAGGGCGACGAACCGGTCGCCAACCGTGGCGAGGCTGAAGATCTCGAGATCCGCATCGTCCCCGGGTTGGCGCGCCTGGACCCAGCTCACGCCCTTATCGGCCGAGGTCAGCACGAACGGCCCGCCCGCGTTGGTCTCGTCCACCGACAGGCCAACAGCCAGGATCCGCTCGGGCCTGGCAGCCAGCGCACGCACGTACGACTGGCGATCCGCTGCCGATGGCCTCGGCGGGACCGATGCCGACGCCCAGTCGACGCCGTCGTCGGAGTACCAGGCCGAGACCCAGCCATAGCTGACGCCGACGGTCACCAGGCGCTGCCCAACAACGGCGATCGGCCCCGGCTCGAAGGCCGGATCCGGGAAGGGCGCCAATGTCCACTCGATCGAACGGTACGGGCTCACCGCCAGTGACGGCGCCGGAGGCGGTGACGGCAAAGGCGTGAAGCGCGGAACCGACGGCCCTGCGGTGGCGCTGGGAACCGGCTGTGGTGCAAGCATCGGCGGCAGGAGCACCAGGGCTCCGCCCGCGACCGCCAGGATGCCGATCAGGACCAGCGTACGGCCCCAGCCCGACCCGTGCGGCATTCCACCCTCCGTACTCTCGGCCGGCTCCCTCAGCCGCCGACGGTTTCGCCGGTGCAGGCATCATCATTGCCGAAGCTGTCAGCTGGCACCGTCACTTCCTGCGGGTCAGTGACCGTCAGCACCGCACCCGAGTCGGGGCGCTGCACGTGATAGCGCTCGACGATGAGCAGATCAAGCCCATCGGGCCCTGGTCCGTGGTCGGGCCGCATCGCAAACAGGAACAGGCCGGCGTGCCAGCCGCCGGAGGAGACGCTCCACCGACCGCGTACCTCGTCCAGGCCGGCCTTGGGCCGGACGGCGACCAGCTCATGGCCGTCCGCCACGCGCACGTAGCCGAAGACGAGGTCGGGCTGTGCCAACCCAGCCGCCGGAGCACAGGAGATGGGGAGGGCGTAGGCATAGGAGGCCACCACCGAATCGGTCCTGCCCTCCGTCACCGCCAGTTCGCGCCAGCGGTACTCACCGTCCGAGCCGGTGATGAGGCCCAGCCGGATGCGAGCCGCATTGTCGACCTCGACCCGCAGCGCCAGCAGGCCGTCTGCCGTCTCCACGGCCAGCTCGGGATCGATGCCGAAGGCGCTCAACGCGGCGGCCCGGTCGTCGACGGGATTGCCGACAGGCGGAGCTGGGACAACGCGGGTCAAGATCAGCGTCACCAATAGCGTTGCGCCTGCGGCCGTCGCAACCAGCGCCAGCCCGCGACCGATCAGCGCCGGCGACCGGCGCGGGCGAACCCAGGCGCGAGGAACCTCGAACAGCTTGTCCGGCATGGGTGCCTCGCGTGCGCGCGGTTGCAGTGCGTGGCGCAGCGCGGCATCCAGGTCGCCCAACCACTGCTGTCGACTGGTCATCGTTCGACCTCCTCGAGCTGCCGTCGCAGCCGCCGGCGGGCTCGGAACAGGATGGTGCGGGCGTTCAGTGCCGAGACGCCCAGCAGCTCGCCGACCTCCGCCAACCGGTAGCCGTACCCGTAGTGGAGGACAACGCAGGCGCGCTCGCGCGCCGGGAGGTCGTCGACCAGTTGCTGGAGGTGGGTATCGGGCGAGGCCGGCTGTGGCTGGACCAGGTGCGGCAGCCGCTCGCGGAGACGTGCCTGCCGTCGGCGCAGGGTTCGCGACTCGTTGAGCGCGACGCGCACCAGCCACGCCTCCAGCAGCGCCGGATTCCGCAGCTGGCCCAGTCGCTCCACCGCTCGCATGTACGTCTCCTGCACCAGGTCCTCGGCATCGTCGGGTCCCACCACCGCGGCACACACCCGCAGCAACCGTGGGCGCACCGCCTGAAAGCGCGCGTCGAAGTCGCGCTCCAGCGTCATTCGCCCGTCGGCTGCCTCGTACGTGATCTCCAACCGTCCCTCCGTTTGCCTACCAGATGACTCGCGCTCCCGAGAGGTTGCACCCTATCGTGCAAGGCGATGGGGAGCGGGCCGCCGCCCAGCGAGCCATCAGTCGGTTCTCGGGTTGGGTGCTATCGCAACAGAATCGGCGCATCCGGTGTTGTACGTGGCAACGGAGGGAGTGCTTGCAGGGGTCGTTCGAGGATGTCATGGCGGAGCTGTACCCGGCGCTCGAGCAGCGTCTGGCCGCCGTGCTGCGCGACCCGGAGGAGGCGCGCGACGTGGCCCAGGAGGCCTACCTGCGCGCGTACCGCGGCTGGACGACCTTCGACGGGACCGATGCGCGGGGCTGGCTCTACACCATCGGCCTCCGGCTGGCCTTCAACGAACTGCGCCGGCGGCGGCGCTGGCACGCCTTCCTGCAGCGCTCGCGGCCGATTGCATGGACGCCATCGGTCGAGCCAGACCTCTGGCAGGCGCTCGGCAAGCTGGAGCCAAGGCATCGGGCCGCGCTGGTGCTGCACGTCGTCGACGGCTACACGCAGGCCGAGCTGGGGCAGATGCTGGATGTGCCGAGCGGAACCGTGGCCAACTGGATCTCGCGCGCCAAGGCGCAGCTGCGCACGCAGCTGGAGGAGCGGTGATGACGAACGGGCCTGACATGGACGCGCGGCTGCAGCGATTGGTGGCGAGCCTCCCGGCGCACCCGGCGCCGGGGCTGCCGCGACAGCATCGCCTCCCTGTGCCTGCTCCATTCGCGATCGGGCTTGGGGCAATCGCCGTCGCGCTGCTGCTGGTCTCCGTGCTCGCGAGCGGCAGCCGGCCGATGCTGGCCACCACGGTCATCGCCGGCAACCGGATCACCTACGAGGAGGCTGCGACGTGGGGCGCATCGGTCTCACAGGCGCAGGCTGAGGAGGCTGCGATCGACTTCCTCGCCTCGCTCACCCCATCCGTCAGCCATCTGCGGGTGACCGGGGTCAGCCGCATCGCCGGGGTGCGCACGATTATCGACGCTCGCGGCGACACCTACGAAGGGTCGGAGCCGGTCAACGCCTGGGTCGTGGAAGTCAAGGGCGATTCCGTGGAATTCGCCTTCGCGCGCGGTTCTGCCCTGATCGATGCCAGCTCGGGCCGCGTGCTCGGCGCCGGCATGCTGGAGAACAACGAGCCTGGTCAGATCCGGAGCCCTAACGCACGACCGATAGGCTCGTCAGTCAGGCTGTGCTGCGACGTTGCCGCCCAGCAACTGCCCGGACCTCGCCTATTGACTGATCAGCGTCAGGATTCAGTCGCCACCTGCGCCGTGAAGTACTGCCAGAGCGATCCGGCCCACGTCCACTGCTCCCACGCCGGCCAGCCGAGCTGCATCCGGGCACCCGTCGCGTCCCGGCCCACGAGGGCCATGTAGTAGCCACCGGCGTCCGGTCGCGGGAGGAAGGTGACGGAACCTGACAAGTTGCGACCCGCCACCGACAGCCGGCCGATGGCAATCGCCCGGTCCAACGGTGCTGACGGCCCACCCGGATCGATGGTGGACGGCCAGGCCTCGAGGTGTATGTCCGTCCAGCCAGCCAACGGCGCAGCGGCAGCCAGCTGGCCGTCGATCGTCCATGTGACGGGACCTGCTCCGCGGTATGAGGAACCGGTGTCGATCGAGGCGTTCTCCACGAAGGGCTGCTCCGGTGAGCGGGCAATCGGCGCGATGGGCGAGAAGAACGAACCCGGGTCCCACGATTGCGGCTGGGCGCCACCGCTCTCGCCGCTCGGTCCACCGGTGGCGTAGAACAGGCCGAACGACGCCAGGGCCACCACCAGCATGACCACGATGATGGTCCGCATTGCTCCCGGGAACCAGCGCGGGAGCAGCCCCGGGCGGACCACCCCGAGCACGAACCAGGCGGGCAGCAGGGCCATCACCAGGGCGCCGGGCAGCGTCCAGCGGGCGTCAATGCCGAACAGGCCGATCCACCCTGCCAGCGCGGCACCGATGCCGCCAACCACCCAGCGCACCTGCTCGAATGGCCGGCGCGCGGCGATCGACACGGCCGGGGGCAGCAGGCGGCCGATGGCATAGGCGGTCAGGCCGCTCGCACCCGCCACGTACAGCCCTTCCCAGATCGGTCCCCACACCACGCCGATGTCGATGCCGGTCCACTTGCGCAGCAGCGAGTAGGCCAGGGCCCCCGCGAAGAAGGCCGTGAAGGCGATGGCATAGATGAGCAGCAGACGGTGCGCGACCTGGCTCGCGAAGTACCGGTCATCGTCTCCACCCACCAGGTCGACGACCTGACCGACCTGTTCGACACCGTCGTCGTCCTGGACCACGGCCAGATCCGCTTCCAGGGGGATGTCGCAGCCTTCATGGCCCTGGCACCCCCCGGCAGCATCTACCCGGCCGAGGCCGCCTACGCCACCCTCGTCCGCGACGAGCGATGATCCGTCTCGGCACGATCCTGCGCGCCTCGCCCGCCATCTGGCTGGCTATCCCGATCTGCATCCTCGCGGGGCTCTACATGAACTTCGTCTACCCCTCTGACGGGTACGCAGTGGCAGCCTCCGCGGCGGGGACCCAGACGCTGCCCTTCCTCGCCGGCTTCGTCACCGCGACCGCCGCCTGGGAGGGATCGCGCCTGCGGCGGGGACGGGTGTGGGCGGCGCCATCGGTGCGCTCGCGGCAGGCCATCGGCAGCTGGGCCATCCTGGCGCCGGTGCTGGTCGGGGTGGTGGCGGTGACGGTGGCCATCGTCGTCCAGCTGCTGCGCTCGAATGCCGGCCTGCCCGATGTCCGCTTCATCGCCATCTCCGCGCTCGATTTCGCCGCCTACGGCGCGCTCGGGCTGGCGCTGGGTCTCCTGCTGCCGTTCGCGGTGGCCGGTCCGCTGGGCATCGTGCTGCCCTTCCTGTGGCTGGCCTTCGTGCCGGCCATGGAGCCGGTCTGGCTGCGGCACCTGACCGGCATGTTCCGCGACTGCTGCGGCAACCAGCGCGACCTGGACCTCCAGGCGGCCCTGGCATCGGCGCTGGTGGACGTGGGCATCATCCTTGCCGCGGCGCTCCTCGTCAGTGGCGGCACCGGCGCACTGCGTCGCGTGCTCGCCCCGGCGGCACCGCTGGTCCTGTCGCTCGCCGTCGCGGTCGCCCTCGTCAGCGGCATGGACTACTCCCCCGCCGTGGCGCGCGATCCGTCCGCCCTCGAGTGTGCGACGACCGAGGGCGTCACGGTCTGCACCTGGCCGGAGCACCATGCGCGGGCCGATGAGGTCGGTGCCGTCGTCCGCGAGGTCCGCGCAAACTGGCAGGCCATGGGCATCGAGTCGCCAGTGGTCTACACCGAGGCCGATGCCACCCTGGTACCGCCCGGTGCGCTGCACCTCGACGTCAATGGCCGTTCGTCGCGGCGCGAGGACATCATCAACAGTCTGGCGGTGGCAATGGCACCGCACGATCCTGAGTGCTTCTTCGACGGCCACCCCGGCAGCAGCGAGGGCGGCATCGTGCTCTTCTACCTCGATGCCTGGTACGCCGCCGCGGGGGGCATGAGCCAGGCCAAGCTGGAGGCGGAGTATGGATCGCCCTGGGGGGAGCCGTACCCGGAAACGCTCGACGTGGTGGCCGACCTCGAGGCCGCGACGCCCGCGGTGCGGCAGGAGTGGATGACGCGCGCCGAGCGCCTGTCGCAGATGTGCGAGGGACTGCCGATCGACCAGATCGCCGTCGTGCCGTGAGCCTCTGGCTGCGGGTGCGCGGCGCGCCGATCATCGGCGTCACCATGATCCTCACGCTGGCGGCCCTGGCCCTTCCGTTCTCAGCCGCTACGGCAAACCCGAGCCCGGTGGGGCCGGCGGTGGCTGTGGCCTGCTACCTGGCCCTGGCCGTGCCGATCGCCGTTGGCTGGGGCTGCGGGCGGGGCGATGCGCGACTCGAGGGAGTCGGCATTCGTCCCGTTCGCTGGTTGGATCTCGCGCTGGCCCTGCTGGCCGTGGGCCTGACCGCTGGCGGCGCATACCTGCTGCAGCAGGCCGAGATCGCCCCCGTCGGGAAGATGGCTGCCCGCGACCTCCTGGTCTTCCTCGGCCTCCTGTTGCTCGCTTATCCCTTCGTCGGCTGGCGGGTGGCGGCCGTCATTCCCGCCGTCTACCTGCTGGCGGTGGCCGTCGCCGGTCGGGGCGAGGACATCTACCACCCTGCCGCCTGGGCCTGGATCGCGGCCGATGCCGGCGACTGGCGTTCCTGGCTGCTTACCGCTGTCGTCCTGTGCGCCGGCCTGCTTGCCTACGCGCTCAGGCCGCGACGAGCGGCAGTTGCCGAGACCAGCGAGGCGTGATCTGGCCCACGGGTCGGCGGGCGGGTCTGCAACGAACCGCAGCAGACAGGAGTCTCCAAGCCGCCATGTGGGAACGGGTCAGTGCAGCGTGAATGCCATCGACGTGTCGACCGACAGCACCGGCATGCTGAGCAGCGACTTCGACGAGCGCTTCGCAGCCTTCCGGCCGCGGCTGACCGCGATGTGCGCCCGGATCGTCGGCCCCACCGATGCCCACGACGTGGTACAGGAGGCCTACCTCCGCGCCGGTGAGCGCGTCCACCAGCTGCGCGATCCGGACCTGTTCGAGACCTGGGTCCTGCGCATCGCCCTGAACCATGCCAAGTCCATCGTCCGCCACCAGCGCCTGGCACGCGACCGCGCTCCGCTGCTCGTTCCGAGGGGAGGCAGCGGAACCGATCTGGGCCTGCGCGATCTGGTTGAAGCCCTCCCGCTCCGGCAGCGTGCGGTCCTCGTGCTCCACTACGGGTACGGCTACCGCTGGGCCGAGGTCGCGCGCCTGCTCGGACTGTCGACCATCAACATTCGGACCCTGGCGTTCCGTGCCCGGCGCGCGCTGCGCCGGCAGCTCGAGGAGGCTGAAGATGCCTAGCGATGCCCGGCTCAAGGTGCAGTTGCGGTCCGTTCTCGGAGCCGCGGCCGCCGACGAGCCCCTGCCCGATGATCTGCTGCGCGTGCCCGACCGCTGGGTGCGGCCCGGCGTGCCGCTGAGCACCATCGCCGTCCTGGCCACCGCCATGAGCGCGGTCGTGCTGGTGGCGGCGGTCGCGCTGGTGCTGCGGCCTGCGTTGGCGCCCAGCATCGGCGGACCATCAACGGCTGTCATCGGGGGGGCGATCGGCGTCCCCACCGAGCAGGTCCTGGCCACCGACGACGGCTGGGTGGCGGTGCGCCGTTCAGGCGACGTGCTCCAGCTGCTGGTCATCCGTGCGCTGGACGGCAACATCGCGTGGCGGGTCGTGGACAGCACCGCGATTCCCCAGCCCGCCCCAAGCGTGCCATCCGCCCCAGGCTGGGCATCGGTCATCGCCGGCCAGGCCGTGTCATGCCGCTCTGCCGACCATCTGCGTGACGGGCTCATCGTGTATGCCTACGCGACATTCGGCACCCTTGACCCCGCCCGCACCGATGACCCCGCGCGGTGGACGGTGTACCCCGATCCGAGCCACCTCGCCAGCAGTGGCAGGTTCCTGGTGGCGACCTTGACCAGCGATGGCTGGGAGGCCAGCGGCGGGCGCCCGAACGCGGTGAAGGTTGATGCGTTGGCCGCAAAGGTCGGCGGTGGCACGCGCGGCAACCACCTGAGCCTCAAGTTCTCCGACTCGGTGCCCTGCCTCCCGTAACGTCTCTCGATCCGGCTGTCAGCGTTGGCTGCCAGCCTGGTGGGCGTTTTCAATCTGCAACACTCCATCGCGCGAGCCGGTCTAGCAGACGTGGCGCAAGGAGGGAGCATGCACCGCACGAGCGCGACTGCCCTGGCGGTAGGTCTGGCACTGGCCATGATGCTCGCCGGATGCGGCCGCGCCGCCGACCGACAGCTCGAGGCCTTCCTGCGCGCCGCATCCGGTGGCGAGGAGGACCGCGGTTGGCACTACCTCGACGCGACCACGCGCGAGATCGGCTACGCAGACGATCAGGCCGCGTACGTCGCCGATGCGGAGGCTGCGGACTGGGAGGCCTTCGAGTGGACCGATGCGAAGGTGCTCTGGGTCGATGACGGCTTCGCCCACGTACAAGTCACCGTGGACCTGGGCAGCCACCGACCGGACGCCCTTCGCCGATGGACTGGCTGACGGGGGTCCGGCCTACCAGGCCGAGGGCGGCTGCTGCGGGGCGGAGGTCCACGAGGTAATCAGCACGTCAGCCGGGTACGTGGCGGTCGGCGGCGTGGAATGCTTCAAGTGTCGGGGCCGGGCCGCGGTTTGGCTCTCGGCCGATGGCCGCAGCTGGAAACGAGTGCCGTACCAGGAGAGCTTCGAGGAAGGCGTGATGTCGTCGATGGTGGCGTTACCGTCGGGGCGGCTGGTGGCAGTGGGCGCATCGGCCTGGACCTCAGACGACGGTGGGCGCTCGTGGGAGGCGCACCCGGAGACGTTCGGTGACGCCGGAGCCCAGGGCGGCGTCGCGATCGGCCCCGACGGGCTGGTCGCGGTGGGCGACCTGTTCGAGGAGATGCAGGGCGTGGTCTGGACGTCAGTCGACGGCAGCAAGTGGCAACGCGAGACGCCCCCCGCCCTGGCAGGCGTCACTCCCACCGCGACGCTCAAACACGGCGGTGCGCTCTTGGTGGCTGGCCAACGCAGCGATAGCGATGGCCTCGTGATGCTCAGCCGCGCAGCCGCAGGGAAGTGGCGCCCGATCTCGGTGAGTCCGGACGACGGGGGCTTCGTCGAGCAGATCCTCGGCTTCCATGGATCAGTCGTGGCGCTTGGAAGCCGCTTCGGTGACCTGCCGCCGCCCGGTATCTGGCTTGGCTCGGCACGGTAGCGGGATTCACGTCATGGATCTGCACAGCACGACCTGACCGATCAGCTGCAACACGCCACCGCTGCCGATTGTCCTGTCAATGCGATGATGGCGGCCATTGGGGGTGGAGTGAGGGAACCTACGGCGGTACCGATCCCGAGCATCGGCGACCAGCTGGACTCACGCTTCGGCGAGCTGCAGCCACGCCTGGTCGCGGTCGCGCGCTCCCTGGTGGGACCCGACCTGGCCGAGGACGTCGTCCACGATGCGTACCTGCGCGCTCGTGATCGGATCGGCCAGCTCCGCGATCCGGCGGCCCTGGATGCCTGGCTGACGCGCATCGTGGTGTCCACCGCCTACAACCACCATCGGCGCCGGAAGGGCCTCCTTTCGCGCCTGCCGTTGCTCTGGGAACGGCGCTCACAGCCGGCGCCGGATGCCAGCCTCGACGAGCTGGTCGACGAGCTGCCCGCGCGCGAGCGCACGGTGCTGGTGCTGCAGGTCGCCTATGGCTACCGCCTCGACGAGATCGCCCGCATGGTTGGCACCAGCCATACCAACGCGCGCACTATCGCGCACCGCGCACGCCGCCACCTCGCCGCCGCCTGGGAGCGGGCCGAACGATGAGCGACCGCTACGAGCGCCGCGTCTTCGACGCCATCGTCGAGGGTCGCGAGTTGGAGCCGGTACTGGCCGAGCACCTCCTCAACTGCACCACGTGCCAGACGGCGGCCCGGCGGGCGACCGCCTTCACCCGGGAACTGGAAGCAGCCCTCGTTCGCCGACGCAATCAGCCGATGCCGGCCGATCCCCTGCTCGCCGCGCCGACCTCGCAACCGCGGCGGTGGCTGACGGCGGTCGCCGGAGCGGTGGTGGTGCTGCTGGCGGTGGTTGGGGTGGGCCTCGGCGGACAGTGGCTGGTGCCGCAGCCGTCGCCCAGCGCGTCGGTTCTGCCCAGCGCCTCGGATTCGGTGGCCCCGTCACCATCCCTGCCGATCGCCGAGATCGAACCCGGAACGCTCGCGAAGGTGAACGGAGCGGCAGCAGTGCTCGACGTGCCGGACGGAACCCAGTGGGCGATCCTGGAGCCCGACCATTTCGTGCTGGTCACTGATTCGACAGACGAGAACGGCACGACCTGGTATCGCGTCGAGTTCGAGTACTGCTGCCACTCGGGCGCACCGAATGAGTGGGTCTTCGGCTGGGTCGCGAGCGAACTGGAGAAGCCAGGGGTCATCAATCCTGGCTGGGGGGCTCGCCAGCTCCGTCAGGTCCGACCCTCGAGCCGGTGGAGTGGTCGTGTCCCCAACCGCAGCAGCTGTTCACCATCCCCGAGCCCATCCGCTACCAGTGCTACGGCACCGACCTGATCTCCATCAGCGGTGTGCTGTCGGGCGGCGAGCTGACAGAGGCGTTGTACCCCGGCGACCCGCCCGAGCTGGCCGACCTTGCCAATGCGTCGCTGGCTCCCACCGGGCTCCGGCCAGGCGACCGTGTCGTTCCGCTCCACGTGCCACTCGATCCGCTCCTGCTGGCCTGGTTCAACGACGCGCGTGTCAAGAACGGAGAAACCGTCACCATTACCGGGTCCTTCGGTCCATATCCAGTCGCCTGCACAAAGGCCCCGCGGCTCGATGACCTCCCGCAGATGACCGCGGAGGAGCAGCAGATGTGGTGCGACCAGCAGTTCACGGTCGCGCAGATCGACGCCGACGGGCCGGATCCCGTCGTCGACGCTCCCGTCGCCGAGCCGCTCTGGACGCCGCCGCCAGGTGTGCAGCCGGAATCCGGCGAGGGCTGGCGACTGATTACGTCCCGCACGCGCAACCAGGTGGCCGTCACCGTCGGACCGGAAACGGTTGATTACGCGCTCGATGAAGAGGCGTACCGCGTCCTGTGGTTCTCGGTCGGCCACGGGGAGCCGCCGCCCGTCGACTTCTCGCGCGAGTTCGTGGTCCGCTTCGTGCCGCCCGTCAGCGGCAGCTGCCCCTGGATCGCCTTCACCGGCATCGGCGTCAACGCGGACGAGGATGTGCTCTACGGCAAATACGAGCAGCTGTCGGCCGATCTCTTTCTCGAATCGGTGCCGAGCAACTTCGGCTGTACGTCCGATGCGACGCCGCACGCGTTCCTGGTCGCCGTGGAACGATCGCAGGCTCCCGCCAGCCAGTTCCGGCTGTGGTTGCAGCAGGAGCGCCTGTGCGACGAGTGCGGCATCACCTGGGACGAGCGGGTCGTTCAGTTGGATCCGTAGGGCGAAGCGCCGTCGGCAGCCAGCCGCATTCCAGGGCGCGAGACGCTATCCGCGAGGAAGGCAACCTTCTGGAGGTCAATGGGAGATGAACCACGCTGTACGACTGCTCCTTCTCGGTGCTGTCTGCCTGCTGCTCGCTGCTTGCGCGAAACTCACTGATGCCGAGGTGACCTGGTGCGCTTATCACGAGGATGAGGTTCGATCTGCGGCGCGCACTCTGGGCACGGAAGATCAGATCGAGTGGCGACGGCAGGCGGGAGCCGAGCAGTATCAGTTCGACTCTACCTTTGCCGATGCGTGTCGCGCCGCTCTGATGAAGGATCCGACCGCCACTTCAGACTGACCATCCGTGACTGAGCACCTGGGAAGGAGAGTATCCCGATGGAACAGACGACGAGAGCGAGCACCCGTCCGCGAACGCGGACGATCGTTATCGCGCTTCTCGCCGGCCTCGCTGTGGTTGTGCTTCTCTTCCCGGCGAGCGGGATTGAACCGATCCCGCCGGTCTGCTTCTCGATGTTCGGCTACGTCGTGCCATGCGCCGCGTGGGTAGCTTGGGTCGCCGGAGCCGCTGCCGGAGGGTTGGTTGGTCTAGCGCTGTGGGCAATGGGCCGCTGGCGATAGCCCTGCGATCGCTACTTCGGCGGGTGAGCAGCGATCGGCTTAGGCTGGAACGTCGAGCCAGCCTTCACGGAGAGCCCGCGTGGCCAGCTCGGTGCGTGAAGCGAGCCCCAGCCGCTCGAACAGGTGGCGGAGATGGGTCTCCACCGTTCGGGTGCTGATTGTCAGCTCGCCGGCGATCTCGTCGTTGCTGCGGCCCTCGACCACCAGGGAGACGATCGCGGACTCGCGTGGCGTCAACCGAACCTGCGCCGTGGGCAGCACGCCGAAGGTCAGCTGCCCGGCCGCCGCCCGGCGGATGGCTGACAGTAGCTCGCTGAAGGGAGTGCTCTTGAGCACGAAGCCAACCGCGCCGAGGCGCAGGGCTGCCTCGGCGTACTTCGGGTAGTCGTAGGCGGTCAGCATCACAACCGCCGGCCGGTCGCCCCGCTGATCGCCCGCCAGCAGGTGTAGGCCGCTGTCGGCGCCCAGCCGGATGTCGAGCAGGACCACGTCCAGGCTGGCGTCGGCCAGAAGGGGTGCTCCCGCTTCGGGGTCCCCGGCGACTGCCACGACCTCGATGTCGGGCTGGTCGCGCAGCAGTGCGGCCGTCCCTTCCCGCACCAGCGGGTGGTCGTCGATGATGCCGAGGCGAATCATGTGGGCCGCCACTCCAGGCCCACGTGCGTGCCGCCACCCGGCCAGGCGCGGATGTCGAGCAGCGCCCCGACCTGCTCGGCGCGCTGCTGCATGTTCAGCAGGCCGAAATGGCCCGCCTGCTGGGCGGCACCCATGGCATCGGCGCCGATGCCGGGGCCGGCGTCGTCGACCGACAGCGAGGCGCGGCCACCAACCACCGAGAAGCGCACCACGATGGGCGGGGCCCCGTGCCGCACGGCATTGCCCAGCGCCTCCTGCGCGACACGAAAGATGGCCAGCTCCACGTCGGCGGGCAGCCGGGTGCCGTCGTTGTGCTCGAGCGTGATGCGCCCCGGTGTGACCCGTTCCAGGCGCTCCACCAGCCATTCCAGCGATGGACCGACCCCGAAGTCATCGAGCAGCGGCAAGCGCAGGTCGCCGCAGATCTCGCGCACCCGCTCGGCGACCTCCCGCGCGGCACCGGCAGACTCCTCATCGCCTTTGGCATCCAGGCGCATGGCCAACATGGTCAGCTCCTGGATCGCGACGTCGTGGAGGTCGGTCGCGATCCGGGCGCGCTCGGCCTCGGTGGCCTCCACCACCAGGTCGCGCTGCAGCCGCGTGCGGCGGACGTCGCGGGTCAGCGGAGCGATCGTGAAGCGCTGGGCCACGATCAGCAGCACGACCCAGACGGCCAGCAGCCAGACGAGCTGTGGATTGCGGACGGCGAGCACCAGCAGCCCCAGGATCGGCGTGCCAACCAGCGCGGCGACTTCGAGCGGCGTGGCGGCAGGGTGCCAGCTGTCGAGCCGTTCCTTGCCGCTGGAGCGCAGGAGCGGCACGGCTGGCGTCAGGAGTACGCCGGCGGCGAGGGCGGCCACCAGCAGGGTGGACACCAGGCTGGAGCCAGTCTGGACCAGGACCAGGCCACCTCCCAGCGCCACCAGGGCGACAGTAAGAAGGATGGTCCGGGTGCGACGGTGGGCATCGGACGGCAAGAATCCGACGAGCCCGTCGGCCAGCGGGAGGAACGCGACCGGGACGAGCAGCGCGCTCAGCAGGTACGGCTGGTATCCCCAGCCCATCGCGTAGGGGACGAGCAGGAGGGGCGTCGCGGCGGCCACGCCGGCGGCGGTGGCCAGCTGAGTGGGTGGGGCGACTCGCAGACCGAGCAGCCACCACCAGATGCCGGCCAGGAGCAGCACGCCGCCGCCGAAGGCCGGCCATGCTTCCTCCATTGGGTTGCGGGGTGGGTCGTAGTACCGGATGGCGGTCCACGGCGTCGAGCCGCTGGCCAGCGCCTGGTCATACGCCTCGACCGGTACCGCCGAGAGGGCCCACATCGGCTCTTCCAGGATCGCAGGCCAAGACTCCTGAGGCGCGGGCGCCTGGTCCGGATCATCGGCAACCTGGCTGACCTGGTACTCGTTGTACTGGAGCACGACCATCCCCGGCCGAAGCGACGATCGGCTGGCGTCCCCCCACGGCGAGATGTCGGCGATCGTGACGCGGTCGGGTCCGACGTACAGGTGGATGCCGGTGTCCGGCGAACCGACGCGGATCGAGCTGAGGCCGAGCAGGATCGCCGCCAGCACCGCAGCGATGGCCAGCGCATCGCGCAGCCAGCGAGGCAGGCCTTCCTCCAGGATCGGCTCGAGCAGCCGAAGGGCACGCATGGTTGGTCCGACGGTAGCAGAGGCGGCCACTCCCGGGGATAGGTGGAATCACTGATGTCGGCGGTCGTGAACTCGCCGATGGGCACCGCGGCCGCGTGTCGCTAGCGTGCGACCTAACCAAGCCATCAAGGTTGCCGATGTCCGAGCCGCCGCTCCAGACCGAGCACTTGGGCCGCCGCTATCGCCGGACGCGACCATGGGCGGTGCGCGATCTATCGATCGTCGTGCCGGAAGGCTCGATCACGGCGCTGGTCGGCCCCAACGGGTCGGGCAAGTCGACGCTCATCCGTGCCTGCCTTGGCTTCGAGCTGCCCGATGCCGGCCGCGTCCTCGTCTTCGGTGTCGATCCCCGACGGCAGCGGGCCGCGGCCGTTGAAGCCATCGGCTACATCCCCCAGGCGGGCTCGCTGTACGGGGCGCTGACCATTGCCGACCACCTCACCATGGCTGCCGCAGCCCGGCCGGCCTTCGACCGGCTCTACGCAGCCGCACGGATCAAGGCAGCCGGACTGAGCCCGGAGCGTCGCGTCGGCGAACTGTCCGGAGGCGAGCAGGCGCAGGTGGCGCTGGCCCTGGCGCTCGGCTCCCGCGCGCCGCTGCTGCTGCTCGACGAGCCGCTGGCCAGCCTGGACCCGCTGGCCCGGCGCGAGTTCCTGGCCGCGATGGTGATCGACCTTCGGCATCGCGGCGCGACGGCGGTCATCTCCTCGCACCTCATCACCGACGTGGATCGCATCTGCGACCGCCTGGTGGTCCTGGCCCACGGCCAGCTGGCGCTGGCACTCAGCCTCGTCGAGGCCATGGCGACCTTCCGGACGCTGCCGGCCGACCAGTTGGACGGCCAGCCCAGCGTGGGCCAGTTCTCGGGGCCGGACGGTGCCACGCTGGCGCTGGTTCGCGGTGGCGCCGGTGGTCAGCCGGCAAGCCTCGAGGAGATCGTGCTCGGCCACCTCGCCATGGCACGGGCTGACGGAGAGGAGACCGCGGCATGAGCGTGCGGGCCGCCTGGGTGACGCTGCGACAGCACCGCTTCGAGGTGGCCATCGCCGCGCTGGCTGCGGTCGGCGCCATCGTCTTCGGGGTGTACATCGCAGTCGGCATTGCGGGACTCGGGGTGAGTGATGCGTGCCTGGAGAGCATGCGCGCCACGCAGGACGGCTCATCCGCCACTCCGGACTGCTTCCGGCTGGTCCAGGCCGGGTCCGGGATCCTGGGCGAGACCTACATCGACGGCGAGGGAACGATCGCGCTGTCGGTCATGGGCGTCCTGCCCTTCGTGCTGGGGCTGCTGGGGGGCGTGCCGATCGTCGGAGGTGAACTGGAGGCCGGGACCGCGCAGACCGCCTGGTGGCTGAACCCTTCGCGCAATCGCTGGCTGCTGCACAAGGTGGCACCCATCGCCACCCTGCTCGGGATCCTGATCATCGCCGCTGCTGTCGTGGCCGCGATCGTGGCCGGCGACTGGGCGCGCTGGTACGGGGGCCGTGCCTACCTCATCGGCAATGAGGGCTCCGTCGTCGTCATCCGCGCCTTCGCTGCCTTCGGCATCGGTCTTGCGCTAGGCGCCCTGCTGGGGAGAACCCTGCCGGCCTTCGTCTTCGGGCTGGCGTTGAGCGTCGCGATCCTGTTCGCGCTCGGCCAGGCACAGCAGGGGTGGCTCGCCGGCCTGCCGCCGCACGTACTCGGCTATCCGGACCCTGTGACCGGCGAGACAATCGGTCTCGAAGGCAGCGTCACGACCACGTGGGGCTGGATAGCGCCGGACGGGACGCTGCTTTCAATGGCGGAGGCTCGCGTCGTAGCGACCGGGGCCGGTGTACCGCCTCCCGACCCGTCCGATGTCCAAGATGGAGCCGCCGCCGAGTGGCTCGAGCAGCACGGCTATCAGGGCGTGCAGATGGGGGTGACAGACGAGGATGCACTGGGCTGGTCTGCCTTCGACTCAGCAACCTTTGGACTCGTTGGCCTCGTCGGAGTGGGCGGCGCGTTCGTGTTGGTGAACCGCCGGCGACCTGCGTAACGATCCCCCATGGTCACACCCCATCATCGGACCCTGAGCCCAATCTTAGATCCAAAACGGCAGGCCTGGGTGGGACTGGGCGGGTGTTAACGGCCTCGAAGAGGCCCGTTTGAGCGTGAAATG
>CAWEUD010000029.1:0-12929 GCA_963812115.1 uncultured Chloroflexia bacterium | reverse complement strand
ACCGCTCGTCAGGCGAAGGCGCGACGGAGGAAGGCGGCCAGCCGACCCCCCGGTGCTGGGCGTCCTATCGGCGCCGATGACCCTTCCGTCCGGACCCATTCTCATGATTTCCCAAGACGCGCGCGCGATCGTTGTCGGCATGCCTTCGAGAAACAGCCTCAAGCGTGCGCAGAAGCGGGTCGACCATACGGGCCGGCTGCGCCGCCTAAAGGGGATTGCCGTCGGGAGCAGCGCCGTCCTGGGCATGGCCTTCTGGTCGCTGGTGTCGGGCGCGGTCGCCAGTGCGCAGGCCACGCCCGCGCCGGCGACGACGACCATCACGACCCAGCCGTTCGGGGAAGAAGACAACTCGTTCTTCGGCTCCTCCAACCCATCGCTGGGCGGAAGCGCATCGTTGCAGCGGCCGATGATCCGGTCGGGTGGGTCATGATCGCTACTGCGGCTCCGGTCGAACACTCCCCCATCGCGACTCACCGGTTCCGCTCGATGGGGACCGATGTCACCGTCCTGCTGCCTGCCCGGGCTGGCGGCCGCATCGCCGCGGTGGAGCGCCTGTTCGACGAGTGGGATCGCAGGTTCAGCCGCTTCCGTCCGGATAGCGAGCTCATGACCCTCAACCGGTCGGCCGGGAGTCCGCTGGTGGTGAGCGACGCGATGTTCGAGGTGGTCTCGACCGCGATCGCCGCCGCTCGCGCCACGACGGGCCTCTTTGATCCGCTGCTGTTCGGGCGGATGCTCGAGCTGGGCTACGACCGTACCTTCGATGAGCTCCCCAAGGACCGTCCCGCCGCGCCGCTCCGACCCTGGCATGCGGGGGAGTGGCGCGACGTCCGGCTCGATCCGTTGCGCCGAACCGTGGAGCTGCCGGCGGGCAGCGGTATCGACCTGGGTGGTCTGGCCAAGGGAATGGCGGTCGATGCCGCCGTCCGGCTCCTGGCTGCCTCCGGCGTGGCCTACGCCGTCGTGAACGCCGGCGGCGACCTGGCGACGTTCGGTACGCACCCTGCCCACGACGGTTGGGACGTGGCGGTTGACGGCGTCAGCGGCAGCATCAGCCTGCCCTTCGGGTCGTTGGCAACCTCATCGGTCCTGCGCCGCCGCTGGACCGTCGACGGCCGTCCGCTCCATCACCTCCTGGACCCACGGACCGGCCAGCCCGCCGACAACGACCTGGCGCAGGCCTCGATCGCGGCGGCCAGCTGCGGCCGGGCAGAGATCGGGGCCAAGGCCGTCCTCCTGTTGGGCGCGACCGCCGGGACCGATTTCGTGGAGCGCCGCGGCCTCTCCGCCCTGCTGGTCACGCGGAGCGGGGAAGAGCTGCGGGTTGGTGCCTGGCGATGACGATCGACCACACGCTGAGCTGGGAGATCGCTCGCGTGGGAGGCATGCTGGCCTACGTACTGGCAACCGGGTCCGTTGTGCTCGGCCTGCTCCTGTCGCTGAAGGCCTACTCCCCGAGCTGGCCGCGTTTCATCACCAACGAGCTGCATCGATTCATCACCGTGCTGACGCTGGTGTTCATCGGCATCCATACCGCGGCTGTCTTCCTCGACCCGTTCACCGCCTTTACCGCGGCGGAGGTGCTCGTCCCGTTCCAGGCACACTACCGGCCGCTCTGGATCGCGCTCGGCATCGTCTCCGGCTACCTGGCGATTGCCGTCTGGGCGTCGGAGTACGTTCGCAAGCGCATCGGCTACGCGTGGTGGCGGCGCTTCCACTACCTCGCCTTCGCCGTCTTCCTGCTCGGCGCGGCGCACGGTCTCGGAACGGGCAGCGACAGCCGCGAGGCGTGGGCGCTCGCCATCTACGCGGCGACCATCGGCAGCGTGGCGCTGCTGATCGGGTGGCGGGTCGTTCGCTCGATCGGGCCGGAGTCGCGCAACGTGGTGATCGCCACCATCGGCGCCGCGGTGGCCGCCGTCGCGCTCTTCACCCTGGTGGGGCCGGCGCAGCCAGGCTGGAACGAGATCGCCAACGCCGGGAACGGCAACGGCGCATCGGCCTCCTGGTTGGCAGACCACCCCACAACGACCGCTGCCGTCATCACGGCACCGACCACCTCGTTCACGGCACGGTTCGATATCGCGCAGGTCGATGAGGGGCGGCTCACCGGAGCGTTCTCGTCCAGCGATGGCTCAGGACAGATGCAGCTGGTCGTGGGGCGCGAATCGGCAGGTCTCGCGCTCGCGTTCCCGGACGGCTGGACGTGCAGCGGGTCGCTGCGGCAGGTCGGCCAGGACAGCCTTTCCGCGCGGTGCGTGGGATCGGACGGGAGCGCCATCGACGTCACGCTCGGGGACCTGCAGCGGTCGGGCGTGGACGTGATCGGCCGATTGCAGGTGAGCACCGGTTGACCGTTGCGCTGCCGCCTACCATCTGGGGCGCAACCAATTCGTACCGGAGTCCCATGCATGACCGCCCAACCGGCCGGACCGCAGCAGCCAGGGGGATCATGGAGCTCGCCGGCGCCGGCGCAGGCAGGGCCTGCACCCGGCCTCGTCTACGCCGGATTCTGGATCCGGGTGCTGGCATGGATCATCGACGCCATCGCCCTTGGAATCATCAGTGCGGCCCTCGCGCCACTCTTCGGGGCCGGCAGCTTCGTCCCCGTCGGCGACGGGCAGTTCGAGGTCAACTACGGGGCCAACGCCCTCGGAACCCTCTTCGGCCTGATCTACTTTGTCGGCTTCTGGGCGTGGCGGGGACAGACGCTGGGAATGATGCCCCTCAACCTCCGCGTGGTCCGCGCCGAGGACGGCGGCCAGGTCGACTGGGTTCGGGCCCTGCTCCGCTACGTCGGACTGATCATCTCCTTCGTCGTCATCTTCCTGGGGGTAATCTGGGTTGCCTTCGACCGAAACAAGCAGGGATGGCACGACAAGATGGCGCGCACCGTCGTCGTGCGCCCGGCTTCCTAGCCGGCGGCCGAGACGCACGCAAACCGCCGCGTCGCCTCCAGTCCATCACTCCGGGGCACGTCCCGGCGGCGGCGTCCGCATGCTGGCGCGCCAGATTGGGCATCGGGCGCGCATCATGGGCGCATCAGCCCACACGCATGCGACCAAGATTGGGAGTATCAAACTCATGTGCCTGACATGTGGCTGCATGGACGCCCACCTCGAGATGGGCGAGTCGAACATCCGGTACGAGGATCTGAAAGCGGCGGCGGAAGAGAACGGTTGTTCCGTCGAGGAGATCCTCGACATCATGGAGCGGACCGTCTCCAGGGATCGAGCCCAGCACCCCGACGAGTACGCCGCAGGGGTCTGACGCATCGATCGATGGCGCGTTCCACCCGGGTTCAGTGCCGGAGAATGGTGGCGGGGTCGGGGTGGCTGGAGGCGTCCCTACGCCTTTTGACAGTGCGTCGGGCGCCGCCGACCGCGTCCGCCGGGGTTACCGTGGCGCCCGGCCTGTCGTAGACGGTTGGCTTGCCCAGCAGGAATCCCTGGGCAAGCGGGATATCGAGCCCCCGCAAGGTTGCCAGCTCCGCGTTGGTCTCGACGCCCTCCGCCACGAGGAGCACGTTGGTCGAACGCGCGAAGTGGCGCATCCCGGCCGCCATGGCAATCCGCGCGTCGTCCCCGTCGATCCCGGCAATGAGGCCGCGGTCCAGCTTCACGATGGCAGGATGAAGCTCGAGGATATGGCGCAAGCTGGCGAAACCGGCGCCGGCATCGTCGACGGCCAGGCGGACGTGCGGCCCGAGCTCACGCAGCGCCGCCGCAAATGCCTCGTAGTCGGTGATCTCCTCGTGCTCGGTGACCTCCACGAACACCTCACGATTCGTGCCGATCAGGAGGTCGCGCAGCCCTTGGCTATGCAGGATCAGCCGCGGCGAGGCGTTGAGGCTCAACCACGCCTCGGCGGGCAGATCCCTCGCGCGGTCGAGCGCGTTGGCCAGCGTGCGCAGCTCGAGCTCGACGTCCATGCCGACGGACGTCGCCTCCGCGAAGCGGAGATCGGGAGCAACGCCGTCATCGAAGCGCGTTAACGCCTCGTAGCCGACGATCTCGTCGCGCATGATATCGACGACGGGTTGGAAGGCGGTCCTGAAGCCACGCTCACGGATGATGCGCGCGAGCTGCAGCCGCACGGCCTCGGCTTCGGAGCGGACGGCGACCTTCGGCCCCACCAGAACGCCGGCCATCTCCGAGAACTCCACCAATGCCGGGAGCAGGTCGGCCAGCTGCTCCTCCGCATTCAGCGCGGCATTCGCGATGACGAGGAACCCGATCAGGCTTCCGGCGTTGCGCACCGGGGCATAGGCAGTGGCGCGAACCCCCAGGTCGGCGAAGAGCTCGGCATAGGGATGCCGTCGTCTCGGCTCCCACGCCTCGATCCACGGCCCGCGACCGGCCTGGTCACGCAGGTACTGGCTGCGCTGGCGGGGAACGCGGCGTGGGGCGAAATCGGGTCGCCCGGCAACAACAAGACCCAGAGGAACCGCGCGCTGGTCGAGACCGAAGACGAAGAACCCGGCCATCACCACGCCACGGAGGCTGGCCACCTGGCGGCAAACGGCGGCGGCCATCGCCTCCGGGTCATCGCTCGCCGTGATGCCTCGGATGGTCGCCGCGATCAACGCTCGTTCCCTGGCGAGGCGCTGCGCCCGCGCCTTGAGGCGTCGCTCCTCGGTGACGTCGCGCTTCACGGCCACGTATCCGCTGATCACACCGCGGTCGTCGAAGATGGGCGAGACGATGCCGGACGTCTCGTATAGTCCTCCGTCCTTGCGACGGTTCACGAATTCCGCGACCCACGGCTGTCCGGATGCGAGGGCAGCCCACATCGCCTCGTAGAACGAATCCGGCTGTTTGCCGCTCTTGAGGATGCGCGGGTTCTCGCCGATCACTTCGTGTCGTGCGTATCCCGAAAGTCGTTCAAAGGCGGGGTTCACGTACTCGATGCGCCCCGCAGCATCCGTGATCACCACCGAGTCGGTCGCCTGCTCGACGGCCGAACCCAGGCGTGCCAAACGCTCGCGGGCGTTGACCTCGGCCGTGACGTCGAGGTTGGCGCCGATGATCCGATACTGGCCGCTCTCGAGGCGGTGAGTCGCGCGGGCCACGGCTCGCACGTGACGCAGGCCCCCGTCCGGACGCAGGAAGCGGAACTGCACATCCATCGGGCTCGCCGAAGTCGCCGATTCATCGAGCGCCTGCTGAACCTGCTCCCGGTCATCGGGGTGCACGCCGCGCAGCAGGGTCTTGGACCCCGGCTCGGCTGAGCCGGGCTCGATGCCAAGGATTCGCCAGTTCTCGTCCGACCAGTGCGCGTAGTCACGAGACGGGTCGAGGTCCCAACTACCGACATGGGCCAGGCCCTCGGACTCGGCCAGGAGATCGTGCCGGCGCCGCAGGTCGTCGGCAGCTGCGACCTGCTCGGTCACGTCGCGGCAGCTGATGACCACGCCGGCGACCTCGGCCTCCGCACTTCGGTTGGTGATGGTCACGTCCAGCCATCGCATCACACCGTGATCGGCGCGCACATGAACGCGATCGGTCAGCGTCATGCCCGGCGTCTGGAGCACCCCTGACAGGAGTGCCTCGGCAGCATCGGCGTCGTAGTCCACGAGCCGATCGAAATACGCGGCGGCCGGCCGGCCGATTGCGTCCGCCGGGGCAACGCCGAGCAGCGTCTTCGAGGCGGGACTTGCGAACTGGATCGTGCCGTCGAGCGCAACCACGGCGAAGGCGTCGGAGGCCGCTTCCAGCATCAGTGCGAAGCGCCGCGCACGTCGCTGGTCCAGCACCGCCACCACGTACATGCGACCGAGCACCAGGCCACCGAGGACAGCCTCGCTGGCCATCAGCGCCAGTGAATCCACGTGACCGGCCAGCGTCCCCTGCACCATGGCCAAGACGGGAACTGCGCCAAGCGCGATACCGAGCACGATCAGGCTCCCGACGCGGGGTGCCGCAGCCCCGGCTGCAGGGCGGTTGAGGTTCTGCATCGATGGCACCAGGGCGGCCATGCCAACTGCCAGGTAACTGAGCAGCCAGAGGGCATCGAGCCAGCTGCGCCCGCCGGCAGCAACTTCGACGAAGCCTCCGTAGTAGCCCACGTCGGCCGCCAGCACCAGCAGCAGCGAGGCAACGATGAGCGAACGAGCGAGGTCCCATCTGCGGCCGGTGAGCAAGAGATATGCGGCGGCACCACCCAGCATCGCATCCCCAATGGGATAGGCCACCTTGATGGCCGTCTCGATCAGCGACCCCCCTTCTGAACCGAGGACACGCTGCCCGTAACCGAGCCAGAGGGCCAGCGCGGCGGCGGAACCGAGCGCCAGCGCGTCGATGAGCGAGACGATCTGGCGCTCGGGGTGCCGCCGCTGGATGAAGACCGCAAGACCGGCCGCCATGAGCGGGTAGCCGAGCAGGTAGGCAACGTCGGCGACCGAGAACGAAGAGCCCGGCCCGATGCCATTGCCGCGGACGGAGAGCAGGTCACCAACGAAGAACGCCGCCTGCGCCGCGGCGAGCAGGTACCACGGCCAGGCGGACGCCTGCCGGTAGAGCAATGGACCCACGCTGAGCGCAACGACCGGCAGCAGCGAGACGAGTAGATACCCCAGTGCCGCCTGCTCACCGCTCATCGAGAAGTAGCGCATCACTCCGCCGAGCCCGACAGCGACGCAGGCGACGAGTGCCAGTGGAGCCATCGTCGGGAGTCTTCGCGCTCGCTTTGCAACGGCGTCGGCCGCGACGAGCCACCTGTCCCGAGCTACCACAACCTTGCTTCCTCCTCCGGCGATCACTCGCGCGGGTTTGCCAGGCACGTATCAACCGGCCAGGCGGCCCACGGTGTCACTCACGGAGTTGATCTGCGGCGATAGCCGCATGCAAGACCGCCTACGAGACTCGTCGTCGGCATCACTCTCACAGGGGTGAGGCGCGCTCGTACATGGCCCATTCGTCATTTCGCTTCGCCCGGGCGGCCGGGAGTACAGGAGGATGCGTCCATAACGTCAACTGGCATTTCACCCGCCCCGTAAGATGACCGCGTCAACGGCTGCCCGAGGGCACGCAGCAGCAGGAGGTACGCACTTGGAGGCGGAGGCAGGCAGCAGTCAGCCGCTGCGCGATGCGCTGACACAGGATCTCCGAGCGCGCATGGACGGCACCCCGGCGGTCGTGATGTACGCATGGTCTCGCCCGGTGGTGGACGACGACGGACGGAAGGTCGCGCTCTTCGCGCGGGTCTTCATGCACCATCGTTCGGTCATCCTCGACGCCAGCGGTGCCGATGGCGACAGCGCGTACACCGCCCTCCTGAATCGATGCGAGGGCTGGATTCGCAACCAGGATTAGGGCCGCGTCCGCAATCTTCCGCCTTGATTCCGCTCCGCGCGCACTCAGCTGAGGGCCACGCCCCCCGCGAGCAGTGCAATGACGAGCGTCATCGCGCTCATCCCAAACCGCTCGACCGGATGGCGGCCGGCGAGGTTACTCAGCGTGTTGAGGACGGCGAAGGCGACGACGACCCAGGCGCCGATTCGCAGCACGCCGTCTGGAAGGCCGATGGAGATGACGCCTCCCCGCGCGAGCACGATGAGCGCGGCCGCCGCGAGCAGCGCAGCGCTCGCAGCTGACGCGAGTCGATACGGTGGCGAGAGGACGCCTCCAACCGTGGTGGCCCGCCCTCCCATCGTCGCCTCTCCCCATGGCAGCCCCGCGGCGAGGGCAAGCTGGAAGGCCACCACGGTCCCGATCAGGAAGGTCGCGATGACCGCCGCGAACTCGGTCCCGGGCATCGGCTCAGGCCGGCCGTTCGCGGAGCTGACGCTGGACGCGATAGAGGAGCGCATCGGCTCCGCGCAGGCGCAGTGGGCTGATCACTTCGGCGAGGGCCAACCGGTGCGTGACATCGGCCGGAACAGACAGCACTTCCTCGACCGGCTCGCCGTCGAGCCCGGCGTGGAAGATCCCGGCGAAGCCGCGGGTGGTGGGCGATTCCGGCGGCGCGTCGAAGTAGAGGTGCGCCACGCCGTCGTCATCGGCTTCCGCCACCACGAAGAGCGGTGACTGGCACTCCGGGACGCGCTCCAGTCGCTCCGGGTGGGCCGATAGGCGCTCCGGCAGATCGGGCAGCGACTGGGCATACTCGAGGAGCAGCTCCAGCCGGTCCTGTCGCGGCGAGGTGGCGAAGGTCTCGACGATCTCCGCCAGGCGCGGGGGGAGGTCGTCAGCCACCGGGCTCGTCGATCTGGCGCTCGATCGGCACACGGACGCTGTTCCCCCACTCCGTCCACGAGCCGTCGTAGTTGCGCACCCTCTCGAAGCCGAGCAGGTGCGTCAGCGCGAACCAGGTGTGGCTGGAACGCTCACCGATGCGGCAGTAGACGACCACGTCGTCGTCCGGTGAAAGCCCGACGTCGGACCGATAGAGTGCCTCCAGCTCGTCGCGCGACTTGAAGGTGCCGTCCTCGTTCGCGGCTCGTGCCCAGGGGACCGACTTGGCCCCCGGGATGTGGCCGCCGCGCAGCGCGCCCTCCTGCGGGTAGCTGGCCATGTGCAGCAGCCGTCCGCTGAACTCGTCGGGCGATCGCACGTCGACGAGCGGCTTGCCGAGGTGCGCCAGCACGTCGTCGCGGAAGGCGCGGATGGCGGCATCGTTACGCTCCGCCACCGGGTATTCGGCAGGTGCCGGGGTGGCGGCATCGGTCGTCATCGGCCTGTTCTCGGCCTGCCACTTCGTGCGCCCGCCGTCGAGGAGGCGCGCGTCGGGGTGGCCAAAGAGGCTGAACACCCAGAGCGCGTACGCCGCCCACCAGTTGCTCTTGTCGCCGTAGAAGACGACGGTCGTGTCGCGGCCGATGCCCTTGCGGCCCATCAGCGCCGCGAAGCCGGCCGCACCGACGTAGTCGCGCGTGACCGGATCGTTGAGGTCGGTGTGCCAGTCGACCTTCACCGCGCCGGGGATGTGACCGGTCTCGTAGAGGAGCACATCCTCGTCCGACTCCACGACCACCAGGCCGGGTTGACCTAGATGCTCGGCAAGCCACTCGGTGGTGACCAGGCGCTCGGGATGCGCGTATTGGCGAAGCTTGGGATCGTTGTCGAGGGCGAGCGTCATCGGTCGGTCCGTTGCAATGTCAAGGACCGATCCTAGGCCAAACCCTCGGCCGCTGCGCGAACGCGGCCGTTGCGCTATGCCAGGCTGCCGGGCACCCTGCCGGTCATCGGGCTCCAGATCGACGCGATCACCAGCACCCACAGCGCAGCGTTGATGGCGAAGCCCAGCAGCAGCGCCGGCGAGAAGAAGAGCGCCAGCAGGAGCGTCGAGCTCGCGGCTGCCCCAAGCAGCAGGCCGTTCCACCAGCCGCTGGGAACCAGCCAGCCCACGGTCGATAACGCCGCAAGCAGGAAGGCCACGAAGGTCACCACCACGACCACGATCCCGATGGTGCGGATCGTCCCGGCGTCGAGTCCGGCGTTCGTGATGAGCCAGGATCGTCCCATCTCGAACGGGTATGCCAGCCCACCCTCAGTGGCCGAGGCCGCCTCAGGTGCCGGGAACACGAACATGACGTGGACCCATCCATGCGCGAACAGCAGGGCCGCCAGGAGCCACCTGCCCGCGCCGATGTCGCGGTCCAGCAGGAACCAGGTGACCGTCGCCACCAGCGCGACCCCGATGCCGATCGGCAGCAGGTCGAGAAGAGCTTTCACAACTCCCGTCCTCCAACGTGCGATCGATCCCAGTACGGCACCAGGGGAGTCGATCGCCAAGGGCCGGAGCGACCGATGTCCTGGGCTATCGGTCGCTTTCGGGGGCACGCGGCGAATCGTGGACGCCGCAACACCCTTGCAGGGAGGGAATACACTGTCTCCTGCGGCCCCCGGATCCCGGCATCGCGCTTCTCCCCCCGGCGCGGTTGAACGGACACTCTCCGGGCCGCTCTCCTCTATCCGTGCGGTCCTGGAGGCCCCGTTCGGGACACATGGACCGTGACCCCGTCATCCCACATCGCTACGGTTGGCCGGTGAAGACGATGCCCCATGCCCAGGGCGCTGCCGGCGTGCTCCGCGAGCTCGAGGCGTCTGCGGACGGGCTGTCGAACATCGAGGCTGCGTCCCGCGCCGAGCGGTACGGGCCGAACCGGCTGCAGGAACAGCCGGGCGTGCCCGCCTGGGAGCTGGTCCTGGACGAGGTCCGCAATCCGCTGGTGCTCATCCTGCTTGCCGCCACGGGCGCGCTCGCCGCGGTCTCCCTGCTGGATCCGGCGGAGAACCTGTGGGGCGACGCCGCCCTGATCGTCGCCATCGTGGTGCTCAATGCCGCGCTTGGCTTCGTCCAGAACCTTCGCGCACAGCGCGGCATCGAGGCGCTGCAGCGGCTGGCCTCGCCGGAGGTGCAGGTGCTGCGCGACGGCAACCCGGCCACGCGGCCGGCCCACGAGCTCGTTCCAGGTGACGTCGTGCTGGTCGAGGAAGGCGACCGGATCTCCGCCGATGGCCGGCTGCTCCGCGCGCTCGACCTGCAGACCGACGAGGCATCGATCACCGGCGAGAGCATGCCGGTTGAGAAGTCCACCGAGGCGGTCGACACCGACACGCCCCTGGCTGAGCGCGCTGACATGGTCTACCTCGGCTCGTCGGTGCTGGCCGGGCGCGGGCGCTACGTCGTGACAGCCACCGGCATGCAGACCGAGGTGGGTGCCATCGCCCAGGCAGTGCAGAGTGTGCAGGACGGGCCGACCCCGTTCCAGCGCGAGGTGGCCGGCCTCGCGCGCCGCATCACCGCGGCTATCGCAGTCCTGATCGTGGTCATCGCGATCCTCCAGCTGACCGTGGGCGGCCAGGACCTGCTGGGGACGTTCGTGACCGCCGTGGCGCTGGCGGTGGCCGCCATCCCGGAAGGGCTGCCGGTGGTGATGACACTGGCGCTGGCCTTTGGCACGCGCCGAATGCTGGAGCGGCACGCCCTCGTCCGCTCCCTGCCGGTGGTGGAGATCGTGGGCAGCGCCCAGGTGATCTGCACCGACAAGACCGGCACCATCACCGAGGGACGGATGAGCCTCCGACGAGTAGAGCTCCCGAGCCGCTCGATCGAGATGACCGGCTCAGCCCATCCGGGCCGGTCCGCCTTTCGCGACGAGCCCGCGCTGCTCGCCGCCGCCCTCTGCAACAACGCCCACGAGGGTGCGGATGGCTCGCTCGCGGGCGACCCGACCGAGGTGGCACTGCTCATCGGCGCAGTCAATGCCGGCGTCGACCGCGACCGATGGGAGCGGCTGGAGGAGATCCCGTTCTCGTCGGCGCGCAAGCTGATGAGCGTGGTGGTGGATGGGCCGGGCGGGCGCCAGGTGCTGGCCAAGGGGGCGCCTGAGGTGATCCTGGACCGATGCACCCGCGTCCAGGCGCCGGACGGCGTCCGGCCGCTCACCCCAACGGACCGCGAGCGCATCCGAGCAACGAACGAAGGCCTCGCCGCCGATGCCTTCCGCGTGCTGGCCCTGGCCGGCAAGCCGGGCAACCCCGGGATCCGCGAGGAGGCGGAGCATGATCTCACCTTCTACGGGCTCGCGGCGCTGGCCGATCCACCGCGGGAGGCAGCCGGCCCCGCCCTGCGTGCCGCCCGCGACGCGGGCATCCGCGTGGTGATGATCACCGGGGACAACGCGGGCACGGCCGCGGCCATCGGCGGCAACATCGGCCTGGCGGGCGAGGCGATCACCGGCAACCAGCTGGAGGCGCTGGCAGACGACGAGCTCGTGGAGCGCGGGGCGATCTTCGCCCGGGTGGAGCCGCGTCACAAGCTCCGGATCCTGCAGGCGTTTCGGCAGCATGACTCGGTGGTGGTGATGACCGGCGACGGCGTCAACGACGCCCCGGCGCTCAAGGGCGCGGATGTGGGGATCGCCATGGGCATGCGCGGCACGGAGGTGGCGCGCGACGCATCGGACATCGTGCTGCTGGACGACAACTTCGCGACGATCGTGGCGGCGATCGAGGAAGGGCGTCGGATCGCCGGCAACATCAAGAAGTTCCTCAACTACCTGCTCACCGGGAACCTGGCCGAAGTGCTCGTCATCCTGGGCGCGTCGCTCGTCGGCTACCTGCCCATCACCGCGGTCCAGATCCTATGGGTCAACCTGGTCACCGACAGCGGGCCGGCGCTGGCGCTGGCCGTGGACCCGGCGCCACCGGGGATCATGCGCGAGCCACCGCACCGCGGCCCGATCATCGGGCGGGCGATGCTGGCGCTGGTGCTGAGCGTGGGAGCGCTGATCGCGGCAATCGTGCTCACGACCTTCTTCGTGGGCAAGGCGCTGTATGGAATCGAGACGGCCCGCACCATGACCTTCACCGCCCTCGTCGCGCAGGAATACCTGCGCCTGGTCGTGATCCGCCTGCACGAGCACGCACCGCTGCTGGCCAACCGCTGGCTGCTACTCGCAGTCTCCGTCAGCCTGGGGCTGCAGCTACTGCTCCTCTACTCGCCAGTCGGCGAGCTCTTCGACGCCGTACCGCTGGGCCTGGGCGAATGGGGCATCATCGCCGCCGGGCTGGCGGTGGGGCTGCCGGCGGCCCTGGGCGTCACCTCGCTCGTGCGTCGCCGCTTCGGTCTTCTGTAGGGGGCCGCGACCGGCCCGTCAAGCTACTGGTGGCCGCTGGCCCGGATCCACCGACCACTGTGGTTTGCCGTCGCCGCGCGCCTTCAACCGGCGCGATGGCGCCGCTTGCAGGACCGGCTACACTCTCTCCGCGGCCCCCGGATCCCGGCATCGCGCTTCTCCCCCCGGCGCGGTTGAACGGACACTCTCCGGGCCGCTCTCCAATTCCCCCGGCGATTCGCCGTGGCGCGCGCGCGCGCGAGCCACCGCCCCGTGCGTTCGGCCGGCGGCTACCCCCGCGCCGGTCTTGCCACCGCGGCGAGCTCATGCGAACCGGGATCGAGTGGAGCCCCCGCGACATCTTCCA
>CAWEUD010000028.1:0-5864 GCA_963812115.1 uncultured Chloroflexia bacterium | reverse complement strand
ACGGGTTCATGGTCCGTCGGGGCCGATGAAGGGGCGGCCGTGGGGGTTGGCAAGGTGCCAACAGCGACCCAGGCCGCCTCCGACGCGAGTGCGACTGTAGGCCCGGGATTGCCACTCAGGGCAAACGCCTGGGCGTGACCGTCCGCGAACCGGATCTCGACCTGCTGGCCATCGGGCGAGAAGCTCTCGACGATGCCGGTATCGCTCAGGTGGTGGCTGCTGCCCGTGGCTACTTCGACGACCGAACTCCCGCCGCTACCACCCTCGCCCACCGACAGCGCGATGTAGCGGCCGTCGGGTGATACGGCGACATAGGCGGAGCCGGAGGCGTCGTAGAGGAGCGAGTCGCTGCCATCGGGCCGGACGAGATACAGGTGCCAGCCGGAGTTGTCGTGCGCGACGCTGGTGTCGACGACGAGCACGGGGCCGGCATCAGTGCCGAGCAACCACACCGCGTCATGCCGGTTACCCAGCCTGGCCCAGTCGCCAGTGGCGAGGTTGAGCACCCATAGCTGGGTGTTCGTGGGACCGCCGCCAGTGGGCCCGATGATTGACCCGCTGAGCGCAGCCAGCGAGGTCTCGGAAGTGAACGCGAAGGCATCGAGCGCGGTCGAGCCCGGAGGATCGGGGATGGCCGTGATCGCGGCGGTCGTCACGTCATAGCGGAAGAGATGGTTCGCCTCCTCGATGACGACCAGGGCACCGCTCGGGCTGAGCCTGGCCACCAGCGGAGAGCCCGACTCGTGGCCGGGCAGGTTGATCTCGCTGACCTGTCCGTCGCGATCGAGATAGAGGTGGTCGTAGACCGAGGCGTCGCCGAAGAGCACAACGCTGCCATCCGGCGAGATGCCGTGGACGACGAAGTCGGGGTGACCCGGCGGTGCTGCAAGGCTGCGCAGCTCCCAGGCACCAGGCACGAACGGCGTGCCCTGCGGACTGGCGGATGCGTCGCCTGACGGTGAGGCGCTGGCCGCCGGGGCGGGGTTGCCCCGCCACAGGAGATCGTAGCCTGCGTAGGCGGCGACCAGAACCACGACCGCAGCAGCGGCCCCGACGGCAAGGCGCCACGCGAAGGAGAAGCGCGAGGCAGGCCTCGAAGGCATCTCGGTGGCGTCGAGCACGCGGTCGCGGAGCCGTTCCGGGGCCTCGCGCGGGACGGAGCGGCGGATGACGGAACGCAGCTCGTCGTCAAACGGGTCGCGGCTCATGACCGATCCTCCCCGGGCGTGCGCAGCCCGGCGTCGTAGGTGGCGCGCAGGGCACGCAGCGCGTAATGCAGCCGTGAGCGGACCGTGCCCTGTCGCGCCCCGGTGCGCTCGGCGATGTCGGCCACCGGCAGGTCGGCGAGGTAGTACAGCGCCAGCACCTCGCGGTGCTCGGCCGAGAGCTGGCCCATGGCGCCCAGCAGGACCAGGCGCTCATCGGTCCAGAAGGCCGGATCCGGGCTGCCACCCTCGTAGAGGGGCAGGCTCACCGGCTTGCGACGACGGGCGCGGAGCCGATCCCGGCAGCCGTTGACCAGGATGCGGGTGAACCACGCGGCGAACCGTGTCGGGTCGCGGAGGGTGTCGAGGCGCTGCCAGGCGTGAGCTGCGGCGTCCTGGACCGCATCCTCGGCCTCGACCTCGCTGCCGAGGACGAAGGCGGCGAGTCGATAGGCAGGACTCAGCAGCGGGTCGATGAGCCGGGCGAAGGCCGCACGTCGCGCCTCGATCGACCCCGCGAGTTCCGCCTCGACTTCAGTCACCCGTTTCACCCCGATGGCTGGGAAGCTCCCGATCACACCCTACCTGACGACCGAACCTGTGGACGTGTTCAATATCCGTAGGCGCCAGGTGCCAGCTGCCGGCCGCCGGCAGGGCATGCGCCCGGGATGCTGATCCGCCACCCCCAGAGCCCGATGCCCATCTCGCGCTAGTCGGGTCGGTCCGCGGTCCATCGCAGGATGTCCCCCGGCTGGCACTCGAGGACGCGGCAGATGGCGTCCAGGGTGCTGAAGCGGATGGCTCGCGCGCGCCCGTTCTTCAGCACCGAGACGTTCGCCGGGGTGATGCCAATGGCGTTCGCGAAGTCGCCGACCGACAGCTTGCGCCGGGCGAGCATCACGTCGAGATCAACCACCACGGCCATCTCAGATCACCTGGTCCAGCTCGGTGCGGTCGGCGATGGCCGTGCCGAGCAGGCCGCGCATGACAACCATCAGGAGCACGAACGCCACCCCGCCGGCCAGGCAGGCCGCCAACCCCAAGAGGACGCCCGGCCCGCCGACGCGAACGACGACCAGCAGGTGGCCAAGGACGCCCGCGGTCAGCACCGTGGCGATCACCGCGCAGGCGGTGATCACGTCGACCCAGCGCAGGGCGCGGCCGGTGAAGATGACCCCGCTGCTGACCAGGGACAGCAGCCGCCAGACGGCGAGCAGCGCGACCTCGATGCAGGCGATGACAAGGATGCCGACCCCGGCGTATGGGACGGCGACATCGGCAACCTCCGGGAAGTACGTTCCTTCCTCCGCGGCAGCCAGGGGCAGGAGCACCTGGGCGAGGACCGATCCGAGCAGGAGGACGACGATCGCAGCGCGGAGCAGCTGACGCACGAGCTTGTTCATACCTCGATGCTCGATGTGTATCGCTCGAATGTCAATATGCCATCCGGCACTGGAGGTCGCATCTGTCTACTTGCCGGATGTGCCACGCGGCCTGTTGCGGCTGGCGTTCGGCCATGCTGCGATTGCAGCAGCGGCTCGGTCCCCGATTAGATCAGCGCTCCACTCCGGCGCTTACGAGCGCACGGGCCTGACCGTTGGCATCCCGAGTCACCAACAGCACGTGTCCTCCATCCGAGACGAGCTGATCAACGAGGCTACCCGTGAGATCGACACCAGCCACCGGTACCCAGGTGATGCCATCGGCCGACGTCCAGAGGAAGCTGCCCGTATCGAGCCCCACCGTTCCAGCAGCGACGTAGCCCCCGGGCGCAGCGACGATCGTGGCCGTCGCTCCGAAGAGCGCGGCGCTGCTCGGACCCCTCTGCCAGGTGACCCCATCTGCTGAGACCCACGACGCAACGGAAGAGCGAACGTCGTCCGGCGCCAGCTCGACCTGGGAGCCGCCCACGGCCAGGGTGACGAGACCTGCGGATCCATCGGCCAGGCCATCCAGGTACACGCCGGACCCTCCCGGCGGAGAGTGGAGCGTCCACGTCCGTCCGTCCGGGGAGGTCCAGGTCGCCGCATTGCCGCCGATGCGTCCGACGATGATGAACCCCGTCGCCACGTGGACGATGCCGGTCGGCTCGGTGTCCGAGCTCGGGAAGAGGCGGGCATCGCTTTCCGCCGTCCAGTGGAGGCCATCGGCCGAGTACCAGACCGTCTTCAGCCCACCCTGGTCATAGCCGATGGCCACGAATCCCTGAGCACTGGCGGCGATCGCGCGGAACCCTGCACCGCCAAAGGCCTGCTGGGCCGGGGCCTTCGTCCAGTGGACCAGGTCGGGTGAGACCCAGGCCGCACCGTTGTAGGGCGTGGCGTAGTCGGTACCTCCGCCCTCGAATCCCATGGCCACCCACACCGTGCCGTTGGATGTCACGGGTCCGGCGATCCCGGATGCGTCCGGCCCGGTGAGCGTTCCCCGCTGCGTCCAGTGCTGCCCGTCGGAAGACGTGTAGACGTATGTGCGCTCGGGGCCATTGACGACGAAGTCGATGAAGCCGCCACCCGGCAAGGCGGAGATCCCTCCGCCTGAGCCGCCGACCGGTTGGCCGGACGCCGGCGGCGTAGGCAGTGTCACCGGCGTCCAGGTCGAGGTCTGCTTAGCCGGCGGTGGTGATGGGAGGGCCGGCGTCGCGGTCGGCGTCGGCTGCGAAGGCGGCGCTGCACCCAGTGCGCCGAACCAGATGCTGACGACGCCTGCCCTGGGCGAATCCTCGTAGGTGACCAGCACGGCGCCTTGCGGGCCGACGGCGCCAGACGCTCCCGCCGGCTCCGGGGGATGTGCGTCGCCGGTTGCGTCCAGCGGCTGCCAGGATCTCCCGTCGCTCGACAGCCACGCTGCCTCTCGGCCGCTGGCGCGATCGGTCCCCACTGCCAGGATCCGGGAGTCGTCAGCAACGAAGCTCGGCGTGCGGTCGGTCAGCGTGAACGGAACCTCACCGACCGGCGTCCAGCCCGTTCCGTCGGTCGTCCCCCAGAGGGATGCGTTCTCGGCCGCCGCGTCACCGAGGGCGATTGCGCCTCCGGCGATGCCCAGCGCACGGGCCAGCTCCAGCGGCGGCTCACCAGTCGCGGCCTGCCAGGTGCGACCGTCAGGTGAGTACCAGGCGGCTCCTTTGCCGGATGGCCCGCCGGGATCGTCCGGGCGGCCGACGGCGACGAACCGCGTCGCCGTCGCGGTCACGTCGTCGACGATCGCGGTTGGGAAGGCCGTGTAGAACTCGGGTGCCGCCGTCCAGGCCCGGCCGTCAGTCGAGGTCCAGACCAGGGGCGTGACATCACCCTCTGCCGGGGCCCGCGCTCCGAATGCCACCAGCCCTCCCGGGCCGGCCGCCACGGCGTTCAGTCCGGCCCGCCCGAAAACCGCCAGATCCGCGTCAGGCTGGCGCGTCCACGTCGCGCCGTCGGGCGACGTCCACATCCGCAGTGGGAACACGACGTTGCAGCCGAAGACGCCGCCGGCGCACTGGTCATCCGCCTGGTTGCTGGTGCCCACGATCAGAAGGCCATCGGGAATGGGCAGAACCCAGTTCAGCAGGCTGCCGGAGAACGCCGGATCAGAGTCGTGACGCTGCCAGGTCGTTCCGTCCGACGACGACCACCACACTGCATGATCGCCCTGACCGCCGTTGCCGACCATGACGTAGCCGCCGTTGAATGCGATGGCGCCCATCACCGTGTCGCCCTCGGTGAGGATGCCGCCGTCGACCGTGGTGGCTACCTGGGTCCAGGCGATGCCAGTGGCCGACGGCTTTGAGGCAGATGGCAACGCGGAGCCCGATGGCGTTGTTCCGCGCGGCACGACGGCGAACAGCAAGGCAGTCACCACCACCACGGTTGCGGCAGCAGCCACCCACGCCAGCAGCGGGCGGCGCTGCGGCGGGCGGGCCCCGGCGTCGGCCGGAAGATGCTCTAGGAAGGCCCGCAGCGAGTCCGGCGCATCGGGCAGTCGCTCGGCGCGCAGGGCGTCGGCAAGCCGCCGCCCGAGAACGTCGCTCATGTCTCGACCTCGGCGTCACTCGACACGGTCAGTTCGGACTCAAGCCGACGCAAGGCGGCATGCAGCCGCGACTTCACGGTCCCAATCGGCCAGCCGGTGCGGTGCGCCACGCCCTCAAGGGTCAGATCGGCCCAGTAGTGGAGGGTAATGACAATGCGCTGATCGGGCTCGAGGGCAGCCAGCGCCCGGGTTGCTTCGTCGCGATCAAGCAGGGCGCGGAACGGATCGGCGACAGTGGCGTCGCGCCCGGCGTCCAGCTCGAGGAACCGGAGCCGGCGGCGGCGGCGCAGGCGGTCGCGACAGCCGTTGACCAGGATGCGATCGAACCAAGCAGCGAAGCCGGAAGGGTCGCGCAGGCTGGCACGGCGGTACCAAGCGCGGCTGAGGGCGTCCTGGACCGCGTCCTCCGCCTCGGTCCGGTCGCCTAGCAGCAGGCCTGCCAGGCGATACGCGCGGTTCAGTTCCTGGCGCGCCAGCCTCAGGAAGCGCTCGGTGACCTCGTCCTCAGTTGTCGTGATGAGCGCCCCCTCCGAGAACGGTTGAACGGCAATCGCAGTCCGCATCCCGATTGTTCCAGACGAACGACTCGCTCGGATGGTTCTTGGGGCCGTCGCCTTCCGTGCACGTGGGCGAATGCAACGGGGGCAGGGATCC
>CAWEUD010000027.1:0-146403 GCA_963812115.1 uncultured Chloroflexia bacterium | reverse complement strand
CTCCTCCACGTCCTCGATCCAGACCGCGCCGGTGGGACAGGCAATCGCCGCCTCGCGCAGCAGCTCTTCCGTGACGCTCTCCCCCCCGAGATATCCGCCTTGCCGTAGTCCCCGGCAAGCCAGTCGAAGGCGGTGGGCGCGATGGTGATGCAGTTGCCGGCGCCGATGCACTTGTGCCGGTCGATGCGCACCCGGATGCGTGCTCACAGCGCCAGCCCCCGGAAGGCCATGGTCGTCGCCTCGGCGCGGGTGGATGCGCCGATCTGGGTCAGCAGGCGCGCCAGCCGCTGCGTGACCGTCGCCTCGTCGAGCCCCAGCTCGGTGGCCATCTCGTGGTTGGTGCTCCCCTGGGTCAGGAGCCGGAGCAGCGAGCGGTCGTCGTCGGCCAGCGGGAGCCGCCTGCGCTGCAGGCTGGGATGGCTTCGCGGCGACCTGCAGCTCCTCCATCGGTCCGGCGAGCTCGGCCAGGTCGCGGCCCCACGGACCGCGCAGCCAGCGCACGCGCATCGCCTCGTCGGCCGTGGACTGCGCGATGCGGCTGAGCTGGATCTGGAGCCAGCCGCGGACCATCCCCTGCACCTCGGGCGGGCCGGCGGCCAGCAGCGCGCGGGCGGCCGGGATCAGGATGTCGAGCAGCATGTCCTCGCTGCCGGAGGTCTGCAGGAACTGCAGCGCCGCGCCGGCAGCGGTGGCCGCGGCCTCGTGCTCGCCACGGGCCAGGTGGACCTGGGCCATGGCCGCATCCGCCTGGGCGTTCCACGGCGCGCGCCCCGGCAGGAGCGGGTAGAGCTCCCGGACCTGGCCCGGCGGAGGACTCGGCCAGGGCCAGCAGCTCCTCGTCGTTCGTTGCGGCACCCAGCCGGGCGGCCTCCACCGCCTGGCGGGCGAGCACCTCGCAGCGAGCGGCGGGGCGGCCCTGCTCCGTCGCCCTGCCGATGGCTGCCGCGAAGTGGCTGCGCATGGCGCCGGCGTCGCCCGCGGCCGCGGCGACCGTGGCACGCCACGTCTCGAGCTGCCGCAGGCGCGTGGGCGTCGGCGTGGAGCTGACGGCCGCCGCGGCCTTCTCGAGCCACTCCTCGGCCTCGTCGATCTCCCCCATCTCGGCGTGCGACGAGGGCCACGCCGCCGGCGGCCAGGAACTCGACCGATCGGTCGCCGATCATGCGCGCCATGCGGAACGCCTCCTCGCCGCGCGAGAGCATCAGCTCCGGCACCACCTTGGCGCGGGCGTAGACGTGGACGCCGTAGAGCAGCTGCAGCTCCAGACGGTCGCGCTCGCTCTCGGTGACCATGGCCGACATGCGGCTGACGACGTGCCGGATCTCCTCCAGGTGCCGCGCCGAGCTGATGAGGTGGATCACCGGGGCGTAGTTGATGTAGGCCATGGCGATGACCGTCGACATCACGCCGGTCCGGTCATCCAGCCGCTCGAAGATCGAGAGGGCACGCTCGAAGGAGGCGCGCGCATCGGCCAGCATGGGAGCCACCTCGGTCTCCTGCAGGAGCTTGTCGACCGGCTCCCCCGCCGCGGCGCGGGTGGCGAACTCCATGGCCATGGGGCTCTCGCGCATCTCGCCGAACCAGATCCGCAGGCGGCCGAGCAGGATGGTGCCCAGCTCGCGCAGGGCCGATGCGACCGCGCGCTCGTCCCCGATCTCCTCGCCGATCGTCGCGGCGGCACGGAAGACCTCCTCCGCAGCCGCCAGCTCTTCCTCGCTGCCGCTGGCGCTGAAGCCCTCGCCCAGCGTCGTGCCGAGCAGCGCCTGCCCCAGCTCCAGGTTGGCGCGCAGCTCGGCGGGGCGGTTGCCGCTCTCCGCCGCGCGGGCGCGGATGCGGCGGGCGAGTTCCGCGGCGGATTCGGGGTCGCGAGCCAGGCGCAGGGCGGCCGCGCGACGCAGCTGGACGTCCAGCTCCAGGTCCGGATCGCGGAGCGCCTCGACCAGGGCGGCGAGCTCTGCCAGGCCCTCGAGCCGGTCCGATGGTCGGCGCAGCGTGGCGTAGGCGTCGTCGCGGGCGGTGAGCAGCTGGCGGCGCATCTCCGACGAGGTGACGGTGGGGAGCGCCTTCTCCACCAGCCGCAGCGCCTCCTCCGCGGCGTTGGAGCGGAGGGCTCCCTGGGCCGCCTCGACCGAGAGGCGTCCGGCGCGTTCCTCGTCCCCGGCGGCCAGGGCGTGGAACGCGATCAGCGGCAGGCCCGCCGCCGACGGCTCGCCCGCCTCCAGCATCAGGTCCACCAGCGCGCGGTGCAGGGCGCGGCGCCGAGCCTGCGGCAGCTCGTCGATGGCGAACTCGCGCACCTGCTCGTGCGTGAACGTGTAGTCGGCCGGTGCCCCCTGCGGGTGCTGCAGCAGGAGGCCGGCCTCGCAGGCCGGGGCGAGGGCATCGGCCAGGTCGACCTTCTCGGCGTCGGGGGCGTCGCCGATGCGGGCGCGGACCGCGGCCAGGTCGCGCAGCGAGAAACTGCGGCCCAGGACGGCGGCGTCGGACAGGACGGCGCGGGTCGCGGCGGCCAGGCGTCCGGCTCGGCGACCGATGAGGGTGCGGACGGCAGACGGCACGAGCTTCGCCGCGTTGCGGGTGAGGCGCCAGGTGCCGTCGATCTGCTGCAGCAGGCCAGCGTCACGGTAGCTGCGGATCAGCTCCTCGACGATGAAGGGAACGCCCTCCGACTGGACGTGCATCGCCTCGGTCGAAGCGGGGTCGACCTTCTCGCCCAGCTGCTGGCGCGCCAGCTCGGCGGTCTCTGGCGGGCTGAAGCGCGAGAGTCGCAGGCGACGCACCAGCCCCATGCGCTCCATGTCGGCAACCAGGTTGACCGCCTCGCCGACCTGCGCGAACTCGTCGGGCCGGATGCAGAGGAACAGGAAGATGGGGCGGTCCGCATCGGTGCGGGTGACGTAGCGGAGCAGCCGCAGCGTGTCGTCGTCGGCCCACTGCATGTCGTCGATCAGGAGCGCCAGCGGTTTCTGGCTGGCGACGGCGCCGATGGCGACCGCGGCCAGGTCGAAGGCACGCAGCTGCTTCGACTCCGCCTGCATGCCCGCCACGCCCGGCTCGTCGCGCCCGCTGATCGCCTCCAGCGCCCGCTGGACCGATGCCTCCGCCGGCGTTCCGCCGATGGCCTCGCGAAGCTGCGGCGCCAGGAGCAGGCTCTGGGCGAGGAGGAATGGGCCGTGGATCTCCTCGTCGGCGGTGATCGCCACTGCCGTGAAGTCGGCCGCGGTTGCGAGCTCGGCGGCCGCCAGCAGCAGCCTCGTCTTGCCGATGCCCGGCTCCCCCTCCAGGGTCACCGCGGCCAGCCGGCTGCGAGCCTCCTTCAGCTCCTGCCCGATGGCAGCGAGCTCGGTGGCGCGTCCGACGACCGCCCCGGTCACGCGCCGCAGGTGCACGGCGAGCGAGCACTGCGGCTGGACGAGCGGGTCGAGCGCATTGCCCGCCGCACCGGGGGAGTTGAGCTGCTGCACGACCGCCCGGGCCGCCGGCGACGCCGTCCCCTGCGCGTTCTCGGTTGCGCCTGCCATGGGAAGAAGAGTACCGCTACCACGGGGCTCGTGGGAGAGGCGCCCGCTGTCGGCTCGGGCGCCGCCTGGGCGCCGCCTTATCAGTCCCAGCGATGAACCAGCGGCTGAGGTGGGTACGGGCCGCGCCCGGAGGCCCGTCAAGCGCCGGTCTATCGGCCCCGATGATGCCCCGGCGCTCGGATCGGCCTCCGTCCGCTGGATGATCAGTCCCGGTGATAACGGGGCGACGGGGGCCGCGGAAGGATCAGGCCGAGCGTGGGCGGAACGGAGCAGCCTGCGACGGAGCGGCGGAACGAGCGGCCGCGGATGGGGCACCGTCCCGCAGCAGAGCGACGAGCTCGGCGGGCGGTATGGGGCGGGCGAAGAGGAAGCCCTGGCCGAGCGGGCAGCCGGCGTCGCGCAGGCGGGCGAGCTGGACGCCGTCCTCGATCCCCTCGGCGACGGCGACCACGCCCAGGCGTCGGGCGAGGTCCAGGATGCCGCCGACGAGCGACTCGGCGCGCGGATCGGACGACAGGTCGGCGAGGAACGATCGATCGATCTTCACGATGTCGAACCAGCTGCGCGACAGCTGCGAGAGCGCGGCGAAACCGGTGCCGAAGTCGTCCAGCGCCAGGCGGACGCCCATCTCGCGCAGCGGCCAGATGGCGTGCGCCGCGACCTCGTCGTCGAGCCGCGACGTCTCGGTCAGCTCCAGCACCAGCCGGTCCGGCGGCAGCCCGCTCGTGCGCAGGACCTCCCGCACGTCGTCGACGAAGGAGGCCACCTCCAGCTGCTGTGCCGACAGGTTGACCGATACGAACGGCCCGTTCCAGCCGGCTGCCGCGCGGCCGGCCTGCTGGAGCATCCATCGGCCCAGGGGGACGATCGCCCCTGTCGTCTCGGTGAGGCCGATGAACTCCGACGGGAGCAGCCGTCCCTGCACCGGGTGGCGCCAGCGGACGAGCGCTTCGACGCCCGCCATCTCGCCGCTGTCCAGGTCGAAGATCGGCTGGTAGTCGAGCTCGAACTGGTGCTCGCGGACCGCCTGCTCCAGGTCGTTGCGCAGCTCCAGCCCGCGCACCACGCTGTGCAGCTCGGAGGGCTCGAAGACGGTGTAGGTGCCCTTCCCACCGCCCTTGGCGACGTACATCGCGATGTCGGCCTCGCGCATGAGCACGTCGGCATCGGCTGTGCCGCACTCGCCCAGGCTGATGCCAATGCTGGCGCCGACCGAGCGCGCGTGCCCGGCAACCTCGATCGGCGCGCGGACGGCGTCGAGCAGGCGACCGGCGAGGCGGGAGGCGGCGAATCGGTCCGGCGAGTCCTCGATCAGCAGGGCGAACTCGTCGCCGCCAAGGCGGGCAACGGTGTCGCCCGCGCGGGCGACAGCCGCCAGCTCGGTGGCCACGGCCTGCAGCACGCGATCGCCGGCATCGTGGCCGAACGAGTCGTTGATCGTCTTGAAGTCGTCGAGGTCCAGGAACATCACCGCCACCGAGCCGGCGCGCCGTGCCAGGGCGTGCGAGAGGCGGTCGTGGAAGAGGACCCGGTTCGCGAGGCCGGTGAGCGGGTCGTGCAGCGCGCGGCGCTCCAGCTCGCGCTCAAGCAGCGTGCGCTCGTCCAGCGTGCGGCGCAGGTCCGTCACCACGCCCTCCAACCGGGCGATCACCAGGCCGAAGATCACGATGCAGCCCACGGCGACCACCGGCGCGTCCACCGGCATCCCGGCGAGCGATTCCGCCACCAGCACCGCCGGACCCAGGAGCGAGGCGAGCGCCAGCAGCGCCAGGCGCCAGGCACGCAGCTGGGAAGCTGGCTGGCCCGGTCGCCCGAGCGACCGCATGGATGGGTGTAGCGCGGCCGCGCCCCAGAACGTCGTTCCCAGCAGCCAGCCGGCGTCGATCGGGCTGCCGACCGCGTAGCCATCGGTGAGGGTCAACAGGGCGTACTGGAAGTCGGCCAGCAGGAAGGCGAGCAGACCGGCGATGAGGAGGCGCACCGCCGTCACCATCTCGCCCGGCGCGAGGACGAGGCGGACGAGCACGCCCAGCAGGAGCAGGTCGATGGCCGGGTAGGCCAGCGCGACGGCCAGCTCGCCAGGTGACTGGGTGGTATCGGCGGCGATGGGCGCCATCAGGAAGACCCACGAGAGCAGGCCCACGCCCACCGTCACGATCAGGGCGTCCAGCACGCCTGCGCGGTCGCCACCCGGGATCCGGCCGTGGAGCATGCCGCGCACCGCGAAGGCGATGGTGATCATGCCGCCGAGGTAGAAGAGGTCGGCGACCGACGGGAAGGGGTCGATCCCGTACACGCGGTCGAGGACGACCCAGGTCCAGTCCCCGGCCGAGGTGAGGCCGATGCCCAGCGCGAGCAGGTACCACGGTCCGGCATCGGCGGGCCGGAGGAGCCGGATGCCGAGCAGCACCGCCACGAAGGCGACCGTCTCGGGGAGCTGGTAGAAGAGGTCCTGGCCCTCGCGCGTCGGGAGCTGGAAGTAGACGAGCGTCAGCACCAGGCCGATGCCCAGCAGGATCGACCAGGGCTGCGGTCGCAGCGCCCGGACGCGTTGCTGCAGCGAAGCTCGAAGCACGTCCCCTCCACTGTCGTCTCGCGTGGTCCGGCGCCGTCCACCGGCGCGGCCTCGGAACCGGGGCCACCCTACGGCGCACCCGCGCCCGCAGCGCCACGGCCCGATGGTCCCGGTCGGGTACCGGAGGGCGCTCGGCCGTCAGGCAGCCGCCGGATTATCAGTTGGAGCGATGAAACAGCGGCCGAGGTCGCGATCGGGAGCGTGTTTGGCCCCTTCGTGCGTCGGTTCATCCGCCCGGCTGATATCGCGGCGGTTGCGACGACCTTCGTACGCTGGATGATCACCGGGGGCGATGATCCGGCGGCCGGCGCGGGTGCCGAGATCCGACGGGCCTTCTCTCCCGTACACTCGGGCGTGAGCACCATGACCAAAGACCGGGTTGCCGTGATCGGCTCCGGCATCTCCGGCCTGGCGGCCGCGCACGAGCTGAACAAGGCGGGCGTCGGCGTCGGCCTCTACGAGCGAGACGCCGCGCCCGGCGGCCACGTCAAGACCGTGGCGCTCCACGGCGGACCGAACGTCGACACCGGCTTCATCGTCTACAACGAGGCGACCTACCCGCGCTTCACCGCCCTCCTCGCGGAGCTGGGCGTGGAGACGCAGCCGAGCGAGATGAGCCTCTCCGTCACCTGCCGCGCCTGCGGCGTCGAGTGGGCCACGCGCGGGCTGCGCAACGTCTTCGCGACGCGGACGACGGCGCTCTCCCCCGCGCACTGGGGCATGCTCCGCGACATCCTCCGCTTCTACCGCGAGGCGCGCGCCACGCTCGACGCTCCCGAGCCGACCAGCCAGACGCTGGGCGAGTTCATGGACGAGCACGGCTACGGGCGCGCCTTCCGGCAGCACTTCCTGGTCCCGCTGACCGCCGCCGTCTGGTCCACCGCCCCGGAGGAGGTGGAGGACTTCCCGGCCGACTACCTGCTCCACTTCCTCGACAACCACGGGCTGATCGGGCTGGGGCGGACGCACCAGTGGCGGACGATCGTGGGCGGCTCGCGGACCTACGTGGACCGCATCGTGGAGCGGCTGCCGGCCGGCACGCTGCGCGGCGGTGCTGCGAGCATCCGGCGCACGCCCGCGCGGGGTGGAGGTCCGCGGCACCGATGGATCGGTCGAGCGCTTCGACGCGGTCGTCCTGGCCACCCACGCCGACGACGCACGCGACCTGCTCGGGACCGATGCCGATGCCACCGAATCGGTCGCCCTGGGCGGCTTCGAGTACACCACCAACCGGGTGGTGCTGCACACCGACACGGCGCTGCTTCCGCGGCGGCGCGATGCCTGGGCCTCGTGGAACGTCGAGGTGGCCGACTGCCGCAACCCCGGCGATCGGCTGACGATGACGTACCACATGAACCGGCTGCAGCGGCTGGACGGCGCCACGCAGTGGTCGACATCGGTCAACCCGGGGCCCGGAGCTGCGCGAGGACGAGGTGATCGTCGACGCGCGACATGGCACATCCGCTCTACACCTTCGGGACGCTGGCGGCGCAGGAGCGGATCGCCGGGATCCAGGGGCGCAACGACACGTTCTACGCGGGCGCGCACCTCGGCTACGGCTTCCACGAGGACGGCTGCCGCTCCGGCCAGCTGGCGGCGGAGGCGGTGCTCGAGGCGCTCGAGGCGGTCGGCGCCGAGGAGGAGGTCGCGGCGTGAGGTCGCACCTGGTGCGCGGCAAGGTGCGGCATCGGCGCAGCCGGCCGTTCGTCTACGCGATGGAGCACGACGTCTTCTACTTCGCGCTCGACCTCTCGGAGCTCGATGCCGTGGCGAAGCGCCTCCGCCTGGTCGGCCGCAACCGCCGCAACCTCTTCGCGTTCCGCGACGCCGACCACTGGGTGCCGCCCGGCGCGGACCTGGAGGCATCGGTCCATGCGCACCTGCGGTCGGAGGGATTCGAGCCCGACGGCTGGCGGATCACCATGGTCGCGAACCTGCGCATGCTCGGCCACGTCTTCAACCCGGCCACCTTCTACCTGTGCCGGGACGCCGGCGGCGAGCTGCGCGCCATCCTGGTCGAGGTGCACAACACCTACGGCGACCGGATCCTCTACACGCTGCGGCCGGACCTGCGCGGCACGGTCCACACCGCCGACATGCCCAAGGAGATGTACGTCAGCCCGTTCATCTCCATGGATTCGGCCTACGAGCTGCGCGTGCGCGACGAGCCGGATCGGCTCCAGATCGTCATCAACCAGTCCGAGCACGGAGAGCCGCTGCTCCAGGCCTCGCTGGCGCTGACGCGCCTGCCATTGACCGATGCGAACCTGCTCCGCATGCTTGTCCGGTACCCGCTGGTGACGGTGAAGACGATCGGCATGATCCACTTCCACGCGTTCCGGCTGTGGCGGAAGGGCGCGAAGTTCCATTCGCACGGCGAGGCCAAGCAGCCGATGGCGAACCCGGCCCGATGACCGAGCGCTCGCTGCCCCGCTTCACCGAGGTCCCGGCCTCGATCCTGGAGCAGACCGGCGAGCGCGTGCTGCTGGGCGCCGCTGCACGCATCCGCGCCGGGCGCCTGACGGTGGAGCTGCCCAATGGCAGGCGGCGCGAGTTCATCGGATCGGAATCGGCGGAGCCGGCCGGCGAGATCCGCATCCACGACCGCGCGGCGCTGGTGCGCCTGCTGCTCGACGGCGAGACCGGGGCCGGCGAGGCGTACATGGACGGCCAGTGGTCGTCGCCGGACCTCGTCGCGCTGCTGCAGGTGGCGGCCATCAACCGGCGGGCGCTGGCGCTGACATCGGGCTGGTGGCGGGCGCCGACGCAGGTGGCGCGGACGCTGGCGCATCGGGCCCGGCGCAACACGCTCGAGGGGGCGCGGCGCAACATCGTCGCCCACTACGACCTGTCGAACGACCTCTACCGGCTCTTCCTGGACGAGACGATGACCTACTCGTCGGCGGTCTTCGCTCGCGCTCGCAATCCCTGGCCGATGCGCAGCGCAACAAGTACCGCCTCATGGCGAACGACGCCGGGCTGCGCAAGGGCATGCACGTGCTGGAGATCGGCTCCGGCTGGGGCGGCTTCGCGCTGTACGCCGCGGGCGAGCTGGGCTGCCGGGTGACGACGATCACCATCTCATCGAGCCCAGCTGGAGCTGGCGCGCGAGCGGGTGGCGGAGGCAGGGCTGGCCGACCGCGTGAGCGTGGAGCTGCGCGACTACCGCGAGGTGCAGGGTACGTACGACGCGGTGGTCTCGATCGAGATGCTGGAGGCGGTGGGCGCCGAGTACCTCGACGCCTACTTCGCCGCGGTGGACCGCGCGCTGCGCCCGGGCGCGCGGGCGGCGATCCAGGTCATCTCGCTTCCCGACCCCGACTACGAGCGGCAGCGCCGCGGCTCCAACTGGATCCAGAAGTACATCTTCCCCGGCGGCCTGCTGCCGTCGCTGGGCGCCATCGAGCGGGCGTGCGAGGGGACGTAGCTGCTGATCACCTCGGTGCGCGACATCGCCCCGTCCTACGCGCGCACGCTGCGCGAGTGGCGCGAGCGCTTCCTGGGCTCGCTGCCGGCGGTGCGCGAGCTGGGCTTCGACGACCGCTTCATCCGGATGTGGGAGTTCTACCTTGCGCAGTCGGAGGCGGGCTTCTCGACGGGGCAGTTCCAGGACCTGCAGATCACCCTCGCCAAGCGCCGGGGCAGCGTCTTCGCCTAGCCCTGCCCCGCGGGTCGGCCGCTGGATTTCGGGTTGCGCTGCACCCATTCATCACCGGGGGTCATGAACCAGCGGACGAAGCGGTCCGCGGCCGCCGGAGTATCAGTGGGGGTGATGGATCGAGGGCCGTACGGCCCGATTCCGTCCCGGTGCGGCCGCTCGCGCTCCAGATCACCATCCGGGGTGATAGGCGGGCGCCCGGGCGGCCGCATCGGACGGCGAGCGACGCCCACGAGCTATCGCGTGTGGAGGGCTTCGACGACCTCGCCGACCGAAACGGCCGCATGGCACCGGAGACGGGCTGCCCGCTGCGCACGCCGGCATCCATGCCGGGGCCGCGGGCAGCATCGGGCCAAGACGAGGCGTCGAATCGCGGACCCCCACCCCGGTCGCCTGGGTCGCGTGGGAGCGAATGGCGGCGGGGATCCTCAGCGTTCGCCGGACGAGGCGGGGATGAGCACCGCGACCGACGCCAACCAGCAGGCGAGCATCAGCGCCGCGAAGGCGAGGAATGCCCAGAAGCCAGGAACGAGGTAGAAGCAGAGCGGTGCACCGGCGGTGAGTACTGCCAGGACGCCAAGCAGCAGCCAGAACGTGAGCTTCGACTCGCGCCACGCACCAGACTCGCGCACCGGTTCGCTGGGTCGATCCGCCATCCGTTTGGTCCTTTCCTATTCGATCCTGAAGTAGTGCCAGCTGCTCCCGCCGAACATGCTGTCGAGCGGCACTCGGAGCATGTAGCTGCCCGGTGCGAGCGTCCTGGCCAGTTCGATTCGCATCTGCATCCCGTCCTCGGTCGCACGCCCCAGCGGCACGCGTTTGCCACTGTCGAGGTCATAGAGCTGGTACTCGTCGAGCGCGCTGAAGGCCTTCTGCACCACGCCGATGCCATGGACGCGGTCGCCATCCAGCGCCGGCGCATCCTCGGGCAAGCCCTCGGGCTGGACGTACCACGTGTAGAGCTGCATCACGCCGTCATCGGTCAGCAAATAGGCGCCCCGGTTCTCCGCCGGCAGTGTCGCGGTATAGACATGCTGCACGTCGCCGACGATCCCCATCGTCCACGGCAGGATCGGCAGCGAGACGATCGCCAACGTGACGGTGGACACGCCGGCGCCGATCCCGATGCCAGCCACGCGCATCCGGCGGCGGGCGATCTCGCGACGCTGCAGCGGTGCAGCGGCGGCAGTCGGCGACGAAGCGAGCCGGAAGCCGGCGTAGATGCACGCCAAGCCCACCAGCTCGGACAGGTACAGAAGCTCGGAGATGCCGAATCGGGTCAGCGTCCCGCCGGCGGCGATCACCAGCGCTCCCGCGCCGATCAAGCCCGTTCCCGCCGCACGCCGTCCGCTGCCGCCGTTCCATCCCCAGCGCACCACGGAGAGCGCGGCGATGCCCACCAGGGCCAGCGTGCCGTAGACGTAGAAGAACGGAGTCAGCAGCCGGACGTCGGCCGGGAAGCCCACGCCGCTCATCGAACCGCTGCCAGCCACCGCCACCGAGAGCTGGATTGGCGCGGTGGCGACCATCACGCTCGCCAGCAACACGCCGGCAACCAGCAGCGTGGTCAGCACGCGCCGGACGACGGTGCCTGCCACGAGCAGCACGCTGCCGTGGCCCATGAACGCCGCCGCGAGCACGGCCCCCGACAGGTACCAGGTCCGGTAGACCGGGTCGGATGGACCGACCAGCTGGGTCAGCGCCTGGGCGGCCGCACCGACGGCGAAGAGGAGCAGGGCGACGGCCCAGCTAAGCAGGTTGGGCCGGCGGCGCCACCACCACTGCCGGGCGAGCTGCCACGCCATCACGCTGGCTAGAGTCGCCGCCAGGAGCGAGAGCAGGCCGCCCATCTACAGATCCGTGGTGACGGGCATCGGCCGCGCGTGGGCCGGCTGGCGCACGCGGCGGCGCCGCGCTTCCCCCTGCAGGGTCAGCGCCAGTGAGCCGGTGGACAGCACGGCGGTCACCGAGAGCCAGACGAAGAGCGGCAGCTGGCCGGCATCGGCCAGGAGGGTGTCGAGGTCCGGCGCCATGAGGAGCGGAATGACGGCCCAGGCGATGCCGCAGCCGGCAAAGGCCATGGGAATGCCGAGCAGCGGACGCCCGCTCATCATCCAGCCCACGCCGGGGAAGCCCGCGAACGAGAAGACAGCCTCGGCCATCACGAAGTAGCGCGCCGGGATGCGGCGGCGCCAGGGCGCATCGGTCTTGTTGTAGCGCTCGATGCGGTCCATCAGGCCGCCCCACGCCTCGCGACGGTAGGTCGCCGATGCGTCCCAGGCCCAGTCCAGCAGGCCGGCGAATGCGACGACGTAGAAGGCCGCGCCGATAGACATGCCCATGGGTCCCCACGGCTGCACGCCGGACACCGCCAGCTCGAGTGGCCGCCCCGCGATGACGTGGTTGCCCATCACCACCGAGGTGGCCACTGCAGCGACGTAGTAGAGGCCGATGCCTGCCGCGGCCACCGTCCCGGTCCGGCTCACCCGCAGGTGGGCGGCGTGGCGGCCGAGAAGCTCGCGCGCATCGGTGAAGAGGAGGCCGAGCAGGAGCAGGATCACGCCACCGATCATGTTGAGCTGGGCGTGGGCATTGGCCAGGGCGTCCCCCGGCTCCCCGGCGCCGACGATCCAGGCCTTCACGCCCGGCAGCGCCTGGACCATTCCCTGGCCGGTTCCGACGAAGAGTGCAGCCGCACCCAGGACCAGCATCGGCGCTCCCACCATGCGGCGGTCAGGACCGCGCCAGGATCGGTGCACGATGGTGCCCAGCAGGAGCCAGGCGCCGGTGAGGGTCAGGATGCCGGAGATCATCAGCGGCACCACGTGGAGGGCGCCCATCCGGGCCACGGCCTGCTGGAAGCTCAGGCCGTCGTTGACCATCAGGTTGCCCTCGCTGAAGCCCAGGAACATGAAGGTCAGGTAGAAGAGGAGCGAACCGGGAACGAGGACCCACCAGATGGCGTTCTCGGTCCGGCGACGCCCGACCTCGACAGCGGCATCGGTCCGGCGGCGGCCCATCCAGAAGAAGATGAGGCCCGCAGTGAGGGTCAGCGTGCCGGTGACCAGGTTGACGTGCGCGTGCGCGATCGGGTCGATGTACTCGCCCGCGGGCGCCGCCGCGTGCAGCCACGACTCGTTGTCGGGCAGCACCTGGATGACGCCCTGCACGGTACCCACGAAGAGACCGAAGGCGCCGATGGCGAAGTACTTGAGCAGGTGTCCCTGTGGACGCGGCGCATCCGTCCGACGCGCGGCCCAGATGGTCAGGAAGACGTTGAGCACGAAGGTCCAGTACCCGATGCCCATGATCCCGGCGGACATGCCGATGGGCGCCGAGCGGAGCGCGCCTAGCATCGGCTTGGCCACCTCGTAGTCGATCCCGTTGTTGTGCATGACCCCGAACACGATGCCCAGCACCGTGTTGGCGAGGTAGAAGCCGGTGGCACCGATGACGGTCAACCAGAACGACCAGCTGGCCAGCGCCGTCGAGAAGAGCGGCCGGCGCGCGACGCGCGGCAGCGCATACCAGGTCAGCCCGGTCGCGGTCACCGTCCCGCCGATGACGATGACCAGGTGCGTGTTGGCCAGGTCACGCGCCATGTGCCCGCCGTGGCCGGCCAGTGTCAGCCACTCGTAGACGGGTGGCAGGGACTTGAAGGCCGCGTGCAGGCCGCCCAGGGCGAGCGCTCCCAGCCCAACCAGGAAGTACTTCGGCAGCGCGCCGTCGTAGGCGGCGATCTCCTCGTCGGTGTACCGGCGCTGCCTGGTGGCCGTGTCAGCGGGCGGAATGAGGCGGTAGAGGAGGTACGCGGCGCCGAGAATCAGGGCGGCGGCGATGGCGACCTGGAGGTCGGTGAGCTGGTCGATGCGCATCGGATCAGCGCAAACCCGGCTCCAGGAAGTAGACGATCAGGGTCCACGTCGCGAAGAGCACGAGCATGCCCAGCAGGATCAGCCAGTCGATCAGCTGGGCGCGCGCCGACCAACGCTCGTCCTCCTCGTCGAACGATGCACGGACCTCCTCCGGGCTCATCCAGTAGGCGGGCCCCAGGTAGTCGGTACCCGGAACGACGGGGGTCCGCGGCGGTTCCTGGCGAGGTGGTTCCTGCGTCGTCATGGCGACCTCCGGTTCTCAGTCGATGTTCTCGTAGATCTCGTCGATGACGTCGTACACGGCCGGCTCGATGTCCCCGAACAGCCCCTTCGGCGTCAGCTCCGATCCGATCCACTCGTCCAGTTGGGCCTCGTGCTCCCAGACGGTCGAGACGCGCAGGCGGAGGTCCCCGTTCTCGAGGATTCGGCCCGCGGTGCGCACCGTCAGCAGTCCGCTGAACGAGGCCATGAAGCCCTTCCAGCTCATGAGGCCGCTCCACACCCGGTTCGCACTCGCCGCCGGGACGGTGAAGGTCATGTCGTGCGCGTAGCTGCTGACGTGGGCCATGGACGCCTCCCTAGTAGGTCTGCCCGCGGATGATCTGCTCGACCATGTAGTAGAGCCCGGCCAGGGCCACCACAGTCCAGATGAACATGCCGAAGAGGGCGGGCGGGCCGATCCGCTCGAAGAGTTGGCCGGCGAAGCTGACCGGCCCGTACAGGTGCCTCCGCCCCCGATGGACCGAGTTGAACGTCAGCGAGAAGAGCATGAAAGCGAAGAAGAGGATGAGGGCCATGATCCCGAACCAGATCGGGCCCCACCAGTCGATGAAGATCTGCGGCACGGTGATCTCCCCCAGCCGCTGCGACCAGAGGTAGTCGTAGTACTGCTGGACGGCCTGGCCGGTGTTACCGCTCGGAACCATCGCGCTCCTCCTCGTCCTCGCGCTCGTCCTCGCGCGCCCAGTCCGGCGTGTAGTAGTCGGGCTCATCGATTGACAGCAGGAAGTGCTTGCTCTGACCCTCGGGGTTCGCCATCAGCCCACGCCGCAGGGCGAAAACGAAGGAGACGATGCCGGCCAGGAAGAAGGCGAGCCAGGAGAGCAGCATCCAGTCGGCCATGAGCCAGTTGGCGCCGTCTGGCTGGTCGTGCGCCAGGACCGGGACCGTGGCCAGCGCCAGCAGGACGACGCTCCCGCCCGTTGCTACGCTCAGCCTGCCGATGTGCTTCATGCTGCTGCTTCCTCCTCCCTATCCCGACGTCGAGTGGAACGTGATGCCGGACGCGTCCAGGATCTCGTCCTTCGGCGGCAGGTCCTCGCCGCGGTTCACCGCGTCGTCGTAGGCCTTCTGAACCTTGTCCATGTAGACGCTGCGGATGAGGTCGGCCAGCCGCTGCTGCGTCATTGGAAGCTTTCCGCCGACCATCACCATGTCGTTCGGCCCCATGCCCGGCGAGATCCAGTGGGCTGCGGCCTTGAACGGGTCGTCGTAGCTGATGTTCCCCGGCCCTTCGCTGATCGGGTGGCTGTCGATGTAGCTCTGCAGCGGCGCTGGCGGGCTCCACGGGGTGAACATGTCGGTCGTCACGACGCTCGTCTGGTCCTCCAGCGAACCATTCGGGATGGTGCGCAGGAACTGGACCACGCGCCACGTGTCCTCCACGGAGAGGCGGGTACCGAAGTTCTCCATCGCCGTTCCGGGTCCACCGGTCAGGATGCGGTGGTAGTACATGCCGTCGGAGGCGAAGAAGCCGCTCGTGCCCATCATGCCGGTGTCGGTGAAGTTGAACGGCGCCGGCGCCAGGAACGGCTGTGCGGAGCCGAAGCCGTCGCCCTTGGGCCCGTGGCAGCCGGAGCAGCGCTCCAGGTAGATCTGCTTGCCGCGGGTCAGGTTCTGCTTCGTCACGGGGAGCGGGTCGGATGTCAGCCAGTAGCCGCGCTCGAAGCTGTTCACCATCCAGACCGCCATCCAGGGCATGCCGCTGTCCGACTTGTCCATGCCGGAGCCGTCGGCCTGGTACCCGCCCGATGCGGTGAGCTGGTCCACCAGGTCGGGGAAGAACATCTTTGGATCGGCGCCGGCTCCGTTGACCGCCATGAGGTCGTTGCCGACCTCGACCGCGGCTGCGCGCAGTACGGCTTCCTTGCCGCCCGACTCCTGGTTGAAGGCCACGAGGTGGCTCAGCTCGTCTGCAGTCAGGAAGTTGAACTGCGGCATGATCGAGTACGGGTTCACGTTGCGCGGGTTGTAGTAGTGGGCCTCGTGCCAGCCGTCGGGGTGCATGCCACCCTCCTGCGACAGGTCCGGGCCGGTGCGCTCGCTGCCCATCACCTGCGGGGCCTGGTCGGTGCCGGCGAAATCGCCCGGCTCCGAGATCCGCGGGTACAGGTAGAACTGACCGGTCAGGACGTCCTGCGGTCGCGTGAAGCCGCTGTGGCAGTAGAGGCAGCCGTTCGCCATGTAGACGGCGCGCCCCTCGGCCGCTTCGTTGGTGAGGGGGAGCCAGTTCGACGACGGCGGCGGATCGTAAGTGGCTGTGGGCAGGACCACTACCGTCAGCACCACCATGAAGAAGGCGAGCAGGCCGCCGATGGCGGCGAGGTGCGGCGTCATGGCCATCCGGCGCCGCGGGGCGATGTCGTACCCCGGGGGCGGCGTCGGGTGTGCCGGGATCCGCCCCAGCTCCTGGGGGGCCGGGGATCGTCGGTCGTCGCTCACGAGCCACCCCCGCTGCCCGACGGCGATGCCGTGGGCGTGCTCATCGGCGTGGGCGTGGAGGTGGGCTCCATGGTGGGCACCGCGCCGCCAGCACCGGTGACCACCAGCTCCGCGTGCATTCCCTGCATGTAGTGCGAGGGCAGGTTGCAGATGAGCACGTACCGCCCGGGATCCAGGTCGAGCGTCAGGTTGCCGGAGCCGTGGGGTGGAACGTCCTCGATGGTATCGATGATGTCCACCACGTCCTCGTTGACGCGGCCGTTGGGCCAGAGCGGCAGGTCGGCCGGCGGCTTGTTGTTCTTGATGACGAGGAACTCGTGGCGCATCAACGAGGGGTTCGACACGACGAACGTGACCTTCCCGGCGGGGACCGTATCCGGCATGACGGTGATGTCGAAGACCGTTTCGTGGACCACCACCTCGGTGGCGCCCGCCGCCGCCTGGCTGCAGCCGGCCAGCACCCAGGCTGATGCCATCGCCATGACCAGGCCGACGCGGAGCACTCGGTGGGGCATGGCCCTACTCCCCCGGCTCGCGGCTCGCCCCGTGTCGCCAGCTCAGCAGCGGCCGCATCTCGGCGCGGGCGCGACCTGTGGTGTCGGACCGGACGGTGCGCCAGATGTTGTACATCTGGATGAAGCCGGAGACGAGGATCATGGAGCCGCCGATGGCGCGCGCGATGTAGTGGGGCCTGATCTCCGGCAGCGTGTTCACCTCCGGGATCCCGATCAGCCAGTTCTGGCCCTGCAGGAATGATGCGAACGTCAGCGACCAGAAGAAGATCAGGAAGCCGATGGTGACCATCCAGTACTGCCACTCGCCCAGCCGCCGGCTATACAGCGGCCGCTTGAAGATCTGGGGGATGACGTAGTCGATCATCCCCATCCCCAGGATCGTGAACGCGCCCAGGAGGGCCAGGTGCGCGTGTGCGACGATGAAGTTGGTGAAGTGGATCGTCTCGTTGAAAGCAGGGATCGCCATGAACGACCCCTGGATGTTCACCAGGAAGTAGAAGATGAAACCGGTCAGCACGAACCGCAGGGGGAGGTTGGTGATGAACTTCTCCCAGCTCCCCCGCATGGTCAGCATGATGTTGGACACGAAGGCGAAGACCGGGATCAGCAGCAGGATGCTGTTGACCACCGCGAAGGTCTTGAGCCAGCCGGGGATCGGCGCCTGCAGCAGGTGGTGGTGGCCGACCCCGGTATAGAAGAAGGCGATCCCCCAGAAGCTGATCAGCGATAGGGTCTGGCTGTAGAGCGGCGTGTTGGTGATCCGCGGGACGAGGTAGTAGGTGATGGCGACCAGCATCGGCGTCAGCCATAAGCCGAACAGGTTGTGGTTCGACCACCAGTTGAGCATGCCGTCCGCCAGCGGGTTGGCGAGGGCGCCGGAGACCCCTGAGCCGATGAGCTCCACCGACTGACCGTTGCCCAGCCAGTTGCCGGGACTCCACATGACGTTCCCGATGATGTAGTCGGCGGCGAGCCACAGCGGGCTGGCGAGGAACCACCAGACGGTGACGTAGAGCGGCCGAACCCGGCGGTTCAGGACCGTCATCACGATGTTGTAGACGTTCACCAGCCAGATCGCCACGAGCAGGACGTCGATGGGCCAGATGAACTCCGCGTACTCACGGCCCTGCGTGAAGCCCATGGCCAGCGTGAGCACGCCGGCCGCGAACATGAGGTTCCAGGCCCACGCCATCCAGTACGCGAGCCGCTCGTTCCACATGGAGCGCAGCCCGGTGAGCCGGGGCAGGATGTAGAAGATCCCGCCGAAGTACATGCTCGAGAGCCAGGCGAAGATGACGCCGTTGACGTGGATGGGCCTGATGCGGCTGAAGAGCAGGAACGGGATCCCGCCGAAGAGGTCGGGGGTGATCAGCTCGGTGGCCATCGTCAAGCCCACCAGGTCCACGAAGGTCAGCCAGAAGATGGCCGAGTAGAGCCAGACCTTCGCCGCCGTATCGACGTGCTCGCGGACGTCTTCGCCGAGGGCCTCCACGCTGCGGGGGAAGAGGATGCCGCGGCCGCCGTCGATCGGGCGCGTGGTTACTGCCATGGTCTCGATCCTATGGGCCTGCGCCGGCACACCGGAAGGCGAGAAAAGGTCGAATCATGGTGACGCGGGCGCATCCCACCCTCCCCCGGCGCCTGGCACCTGCCCGACGTCCGCCGACCGGGCGTAGGCGATCGCATCTGCTCTGCGCGGGACACCCAGCCTGCGGTAGAGGCGGGTCAGCCGGTACTTGACCGTCGCCTCGCTCACGCACAGCGCGTCGGCGATCTCCAGGTTCGTGAAGCCCATCACCAGGAAGGCGAGCAGCTCCGTCTCGCGGACGGCCAGGCCCGCCTGTGCGCCGGCGATGAGGCTCTCCACGGGCAGCGGCTCGTGACGCAGGGCGCGCGCGATCTGCGCGCGCGTCTCCTGTCGTTCGGCATCGGGGCGCTCCAGGTCAAGGCGGCGGAGGCCCGATCCGCGCGAGCCAGCAGCTCGCCCAACGACGACACCCACGAGGCCACCGAGCCAGACGAGACCCAGCGACTTCGCGACTTCAATGACGACCTCCGGCTGCGTGAGGCCAGGGACAAAGCGGAGGACGAGCCCGCCGGCCAGGTACGTGACGGAGAAGAGCGCGCCGTGCCGCAGCAACGCGGCCGGGGAGCGACGACCACTCTCCCACGCGGCTGCCGCGGCCAGCGGCAGGAGCGGCGAATCCGGAGCGCCGTAGTAGACCATCGTCAGCCCCAGGGCGCCGCCGACCATCAGTGGCAGCGAGCGCGCCAGTGGATCGATCCAAGCTGCCCGCCGAGCGCCGCGCCGCAGGACGATCGCAATGCGCGCAAGAGCCAGCAGGACGAACGCGGCGGCGGCGATCAGGGCCTGCGAACCGATCAGCGGTCCACCCATGACCATTCCGAGGCCCAGCGAGGCGGCGAAGGCTGCTCCGTGGACCGCGATGCCGCCATCGGTGATACTGCGACCGATGCGGCCGAAGCGGCCGGGCTGGAGGCCGGGTGCCACGGCGTCGGCTCGGATCATGGCGATTCCCGACACCTCCTGGTTCGTTTCGCGATACCGGCCAGCCGAGCAGACCGCGTGCCAGTCTGGATGCCCGGCGAGCGAGCGAAGAGAAGCAGGTCACGTGACGCGGTGGCAACCGGCGCGCATGATCCGGCGGTCGCAGGGAGGCGTATTCACCACATGGCCGAAGTGCTGCTGACCCTGGCGATCGGGCTGGCCGCGACCATCGGCCTGATGGTCGTCCTGTGGCTGGCCAGCCTGGCGCTGCGCAACTCGAGCATCGTCGACGTCTTCTGGGGCCCGACCTTCCTGGTCCAGGCGGCGGTCTACTTCGCCATCACGCCCGGTGGCTCCCCGGCGCGCTCGATCCTGGTCCTGGTGCTGGTCGCAGCCTGGTCGGCACGCCTCGCGCTACACATCGCCACGCGCAATGCCGGCAAGGGCGAGGACTACCGCTACGCGGCGTGGCGCCGCCAGGCGGGCGATGCCTGGTGGTGGCGCAGCTTCTTCAAGGTCTTCGCGCTGCAGGGGCTGCTGTCGTGGTTCATCGGCCTGCCGCTCTACGCGGCCATGGCGGGCGGGCCGGACCACCTGACCTGGCTGGACGGGGTGGGAGCGGGGCTGTGGGCCATCGGCTTCTTCTTCGAGGCGGTCGGCGACTGGCAGCTGCGGCGCTGGACGGCTGATCCGGCCAACAAGGGCCACACGCTGCGGACGGGGCTGTGGCAGTACACGCGCCACCCGAACTACTTCGGCGACGCGACGCAGTGGTGGGCGTTCTGGCTGATCGCGCTGGGCGCGGGCGGCTGGTGGACGCTGCTCTCGCCGATCGCCATGACCTTCCTGCTGGTGCGCGTCAGCGGCGTGGGCATGCTGGAGAAGACGATCCCCGACCGTCGGCCCGACTACGCCGACTACATGAAGACCACCAGCGCGTTCATTCCCTGGCTGCCGAAGGACCGATGAGGCCGATGGAGCAGGTGCGGCGGCCGGATCGCTCCGGCCGCCGCCTCCGTCAGCGGTTCGCGGGGAAGACCAGCGAGAGCGCCTCGCGGCGGCCGGGCTCCGGCCAGCGCTCGGTGACCTCCTTCTGCCGGGTGAAGAAGCGGAAGCCGTCCTCGCCCCGCATCGGCAGGTCACCCAGGGCCGACTCCCTCGACCCCGAGAAGGAGAGGTAGCCGGCGGGGACCGGGATCGGGACGTTGATGCCGATCATCGGCACGTCCACCTCCATCTTGAAGCGGCGCGCCGCGCCGCCATCGGTCGTGAAGATGGCGGTCCCGTTGGCGTACTTGTGGCCGTTGATGAGGGCGATCGCCTCGTCGTAGGTCGCCACCCGCACGATGCCCAGCACCGGGCCGAAGATCTCCTCGCGGAAGATCTCCATCTCGGGCGTGACGCGGTCGAAGAGCGTGACGCCCAGGAAGAAGCCATCGGGACTGGTGGGATGGACGAAGGGCCGGCCGTCGGCGACCAGCTCCGCGCCGCCCTCGACGCCCTTGTCGATCCAGCCCATGATCGACTCGCGGTGCTCGCGGGTGTAGATGGGGCCCATGTCGACCCCCTCGTCCATGCCCGGTCCGATCTTCAGGCCGGCGATACGCTCCTCCATCAGCGGCCGCAGCCGGTCGCCGGCCTCGCCCACCGCGATCACCAGCGTCTGCGCCATGCAGCGCTCGCCGGCCGAGCCGTACCCGGAGGCGATGGCCGCGTCGGCGGTCAGCTCCATGTCGGCGTCGGGGAGGACGATCATGGCGTTCTTGGCCGACGTGAAGGCGCCGACCCGCTTGCCGGACTTCGTGCCGGTCTCGTACACGTAGCGGCCGACCGCCGTGGAGCCCACGAACTGGATGGCGTCGACGCCGGGGTGCTCGACCAGCGCGGTGACGGCCTCGCGGCCGCCGTACACGACGTTGAAGACGCCGTCCGGCAGTCCCGCCTGCTTCCACAGCTCCGCCTGGAGCTGGATGGCGCCCGGCGTGTGCGAGGAGGGCTTGAGGATGAAGGTGTTGCCCGAAGCCAGCGCGATGGGATAGATCCACATCGGCACCATGGCCGGGAAGTTGAAGGGGCTGATGCCGACGGCCACGCCCAGCGGCTGGCGCAGGGTGTAGGCGTCCACGTTGGTGGAGACGTTCGGCGTGTTCATACCCGCCATGTGCACCGGCGCGCCGCACGCAAACTCGATCGTCTCCAGGCCGCGGGTGACCTCGGTCAGCGCATCGGGGAAGGTCTTGCCGTGGTCGCGGGTGATGAGCGCCGCCAGCTCCTCGCGGTGCTGCCAGACCAGCTCGCGGTAGGCGAAGAAGATCTGGCTGCGGGCCAGCAGCGGCATGTCGCGCCAGGCCGGGAAGGCGTCACGTGCTGCCCGGACCGCCGCGTCGACCTCGTCGGCGCCGCCGCGCGGGACACGGGCGATGACCTCGCCGCTGGCCGGGTTGTAGACGGGACCGGTCTGCTCGGGCAGGACCTCGACGGGGCGGCCGCCGATCCAGTGGCTGAGGATGGGCAGCGGGCCCGTGACCGTCTCCGGGACGGGGCGTGTGGGGGTGGTGCTCACCATGGTGAGACGTCTCCTTTGTTGTTGGTCGAAGCTTCCCGGACAGTGTCTCCCGCACGACGCGGGGCGGGGAGGTCCGTTCGGCCCCTTGTGGCCGCTACGGCCGTCAGGTTCTGGCGGGACCGCAGGATGCGTAGGATGGACCGATGCAGTGGCGATCCCTGGCTGCGCTGGCGATCGGCATCGGCCTTGCGGCATGCGGACCATCGGATACGCAGGAGGCCAGTCCCATGGCCGGATCGATGCAGCTCGACCAGCCCCGCCTTCGAGGCCGGTGGCGCAGATTCCCGCGCAAGTACGGCTGCGACGGCGAAGGCGTCTCGCCACCCCTGGCCTGGACCGACGTGCCCGACGACGTCGACTCCTTCGCCCTGATCGTCACCGATCCTGATGCCGGCGGCTTCGTCCACTGGCTGCTGACCGACATTCCCGGCGACACGCGCGAGCTGCCGGAGGGCCAGGGCGACGCCGCCGGGGTGGCCGGCCGCAATGGCTTCGGAGGCACGGGCTGGGGCGGTCCCTGCCCGCCGGCGGGCGAGCACCGCTACGCCTTCGAGCTGCTCGCCCTCTCGGAGCCGCTGGGGATCGCTGGCGAACCCACCGAGTCGCGCGTTCGAGCCGCAGCCGATGACCGGATGCTGGCCCGCGCCGCGCTCTCCGGCACCTACGCCCGCTGACGGCCGCGGAAATGTCCCTCGGCCGCCTCGATGTCCTGCTCGTCCGCCACGCGGAGCCGATCCCGCCCGGCACCGCCGGCTGGGAGGAGGCGGACGACGAACGCCCGCTCACCGATGCGGGACGGCACGCGGCGCAGGAGCTCGCCGACGAGCTGGAGCCGTACGTCATCACGCGCGTCTACTCGAGCCCGTACCGCCGTGCCGTGGAGACCGTGGAGCCGACCGCGGAGCGTCGCGGCCTGCCGGTCACCGTGCTCGCCGACCTTCGAGAGCGGCGCCTGACGACGACCCTGCGCGACGATTGGCTGGAGGTGCTGCGCACCTCCTGGGACGATCCGGACTACGCGCTGGAAGGCGCCGAATCGGGTCGCGACGCGCAGCGCCGCGGCATCGGCGTCCTGGATCTGCTCCGGGTGCGGCACCCCGACGGCGGACGCCTCCTGCTGGGCAGCCACGGCAACCTGATCAGCCTGCTGCTGCAAGCGCTGGAGCCGGGGGTGGATGCTGACTTCCACCTCGCCATGCCGATGCCCGCCATCTACCACCTCGAGCACGACGGCGCGGGGTGGCGCGTGATGGGCGGCCACGGCTTCGTCCCGGCCGCACCTCGCAACTGATCCGTCGGATCAGGGGCTGGCGGTCGGCGACGGTTGCTCCGTCGACGATGGGCTGGCGGCCGTGACCGGCGGCGGCGTGTGACCGAGTAAGGCCTGCCAGGCGATGTCGAGGTCGTCGCTCGCCACCACGGGCAGCTCGGGCAGCGAATCGATGGTGCGGTCGAGCCGCTCGATCGCGACCTGGATCGTCTCCTGGCTGGTGCTGGCGGTCCCCTCGTCTAGGGCGGCCAGGACGTCGCGAGCGGCGACGAGATCCTCCTCGGCCAACCCGAAGTTCGACTCGTAGAGGAAGAGCCGCGCCCGCGACATCAGCTCCATCGCTCGCAGGATGCTGACCTCGCGCGCGGCCTCGGCCGTCCCCGCGGACTGGCCCGACGCCAGGGTGACATCCATCGCGTCCAGCTCCGCGAGCCGGCGCGTGTGCTCGTCGAGCGCGTCCTCCAGGCCGCCCACCCGCCCGTCGACGCCACCGATGCGCTCGTCCAGGGTGGCCCGCTCGGCGGCCAGCTCGTCCTGGCGTGCCTCGACGGCGGCCAGCCGGTCGCGCACCTCGTCCAGGTCCGCCGTATTGGCCCCGATGGGCGCGATGTAGCGGCTGTAGAGGATGGGCCAGCCCACGAAGCTGGCGACCACGATGGCGGCTGCCACAACCAGCACCGCGCCGAGGCGAAGGAGTCGAGCGGTCCCACCACGACGATCGTCCTCTGGAGGCATCGCCGCCGGCTCGGACACCGGATCGGCGGGCGGCACGGCCGACGGCTCGTCAGCGCGCTCGCTGGCGGGAGGGTCGTTGGCTGGCTTTCGGCGAGTCTGCGGCACGGCCGTCTCCTCTTTCGAACTCGTTCTGGCAGGGCACGGTGGCTCCGCCTGGCACGGAGGCTAGCATCGACCTGCCAGTCCTCCCGCATTACTTTGGTCATCGCGCAGGGTGGCACCAGCCTTGCGCATCGGACGCCGCATGGGCAGCTACCAGTCACCCGTCTCAGCCATCGTCAAGGGCGCGATCGCCGGCGCCGCGGGCACGTACCTCATGGGCGAGGCGATGTCACGTGCGCCGGGCCTCCTCGAGCGGGCCGGCTACCAGCTGCCGAAGGCGCCGCCGGGCCCCACCGCACCCGACACCCCCACCGAGGAGGTCGCGGAACGCCTCGCCGAGGGCGTGGCGGGCCTGCCGATCGACGACGAGACAAAGGCGCGGGCCGGGCAGGTCGTCCACTGGGGCTACGGATCGGCGTGGGGAGCGGCCTACGGCGTCCTGCAGGCCAGCTTCAAGGCGCCGACGTCACTCGGCGGCGCCCTCTTCGGGACGGCGGTGGGCATGGTCTCGCAGACCGTCATGCCCGCCATGGGGCTGCAGAACAGCATGAAGCGCAACCCGGCCGCCCTCACCGCCTACTACCTGGCCGGACACGTCGTCTACGGGCTCTCGGTTGCGCTGACCTGGCGCCTCCTCAACCTGGGACGTCGCGGCTGAGGAGGTCGTCCAGCGTCTCCCGACGCCGCGACAGGCGCGCTTCGCCGCCCTCAAGCACCGCTTCGGCCGGACGCAGCCGCCCGTTGTAGACCGATGCCATCACCGCCCCGTAGGCCCCTGCCCGACCGATGGCCAGCAGCGCCCCGGTGCCGGCGACCGCCAGCTCCTCGGGCGTCAGCCAGCGCTCGAGACCGCGTGCCAGCACGTCACCCGCCTCGCACACCGGGCCGGCGAGATGGACGGTCCCGCCGTGGCGCATCGGCTCGCCAGGCTGCGATCAGCGAGATCGGGTGGACCGCGTCGTAGAGCATCGGCCGGATCAGCTCCGTCATCCCCGCATCGGCGACCAGGTAGGTGCAACCCTCGCCGGGGCGAGGCTGTACGCGGACCACCCGCGCCAGGAGCCAGCCGGCATCGGCAACCAGCGAGCGGCCGGGCTCGAAGATGAGGCGTGCGGGGTCGGCAAAGTGCTCGCGAATGGCGTCGGCCAGCGCCTCCAGGGCGGGGGCATCGGCGGTGAGGAGCCCGCCGCCCAGGTCAACTCGCCGCGGCTCCAGGCCCATCGCCGCGGCCGAAGCCACCGCCTGAACGAGGCGCTCAGCGAGCGCGGCATGCCACTCGGACGACTCCAGCGCGGAGCCGATGTGGGCGCCAAGGCTCTCAAGCGGCAGCTTCGCGTCACGCAGGAGTCGCAGCGCGTCGAGCAGCTGCGCCTGCGGGATGCCGAACTTGCTGGTAGCGGCGCCCGTCGCCAGGTGCGGGTGCGTCTCCGCGTCCAGCGCGGGGTTGAGGCGCAGCCCGATGCGCGGTCGCTCGTGTCCGGCAGCGACGGTGAGGAGCGCCGCCAGCTCATCGAGCGATTCGGCGTTCACGAGGGCACCGGCCTCCAGCGCCAGGTGCAGCTCCTCGTCGCGCTTCCCGACCCCGTTCACCACGATGCGCTCCGGCGGGCAACCGGCGCGTCGCGCCAGCGCCAGCTCCACCGCGGTCACCACCTCGCAGCCGGCACCATCCGCGACCAGGCGACGCAGCAGCTGTGGATCGGCGTTGGCCTTGACCGCATAGGCGATCAGGGCGCCGGGGAAGGCGCCCTGCCAGTCGGCCAGGTGTGCGGCAGCTACGTCGGGGTCGGTCACGTAGAGCGGCGTCCCCCATCGCTCGGCTGCCGACGCCAGGACCATGCGGCGAACGTTAGCGCACGCGCGCCAGGGTCAGGCCGTCCCCTACCGGGGTGATGACGGCCTCCACCCGGCCGTCGTCGTGGATCTTCGCGTTGAGGGTGCGCAGGGCGACGGTGTCGGCATCGGTGATCGATGGGTCGGCCACCTGGCCGCTCCAGAGCGTATTGTCGATCGCGATCAGCCCGCCCGAGCCCACCAGACGCAGCGTGCGCTCGTAGTAGACGTCGTAGCCCTGCTTGTCGGCGTCGATGAACGCCATGTCGAAGCTGCCGGCGGCCTCCTCGGCCAGCAGGCGGTCGAGCGTCTCGATGGCCGGCCCGACGTGCAGCACGACCTGGTCGGCGACGCCGGCATCGGTCCATCCCTCCCGCGCGAGGTCGGTGAACTCGCGGCTCACGTCGCAGCACACGATCCGGCCCTCCGGCGGGAGCGCCAGGGCCATGGCCGTGGAGGAGTAGCCGGTGTAGGTGCCGATCTCCAGGATCCGCCGGGCGTGGGTCAGCCGGACGAGCAGTCCCAGCAGTGCCGCCTCCTCGGGCGCCGAGAGCATGCCCGCGCCGCGGGTCTGGAGCGTGTGCTCGCGGATGCGCGCCAGGGCGGGGTGCTCGCGGATCCCCACCTCCAGCAGGTACTGGCGCAGGACCTCATCGAGGCCGATGGAGGTGGACATCGGCTACAGGCCCTCGAAGACCGATGTTTCCCGGTAGCCGGCCGGGATCTCGTGGCCTCGCCAGCGGGTCAGCATGAAATGCTCGGGCGAGATCGCCTTCGCGGCCAGGTCGTCCGGCAGGTCCAGCAGCCAACCCATGTCCTGCCGCTGGGTCTTGTGGCAGTCCATGGAGGCGCGCTTGGGGCGAGCGTAGCCGGACACGTCGACGATCGTGGTGATCTGCGCTTCCGGCGTCCCGAAGCCCTCGACCTCCTCGCCCGACGCGAGCTTCTCCTCCACCTGCCGCAGCGCCTCCGCGTTCGAGGGATTGAGCTCGCCGGCGCCCGGTCCGCCCTCGGCGGCATCGGCTCCGAAGTCCCACGGCAGGGGGATGCCGCGCTCGGTCATCTCCTGCATCAGCGAGAACCAGCGATCGCGGTTGAAGGCGACCTCGTGGAACTTCGCCACGCCGTGCGGCTGCCCCGCATCGGGGTAGCGAGCCGGGTCCGCGGCCGCGTCCCAGGCGGCCCTGGCGATGCGGTGCGCGTTGATGTGGTCCGGATGGCCGTAGTTCCCGTTCGGGTCGTAGCTGACCATGACGGCCGGCCCCGTCCGGCGCACGATCGCCACCAGCTTGCCGGTCGCCTCGTCGAGGTCGGCCTTCCAGAAGGCCCCGGGGTGGTCGTTCGACCCGGTGCCCATCATCCCCGAGTCGCGGTAGCCCAGGAGGTGCAGGTCCAGCTCGCCGGGGTAGACGCCGCGCAGCGCGGCGAGCGAGCAGGCCAGCTCCGCGCGCCGGATCTCGCGCAGCCGGGGGAAGGCCTCGTCGTAGTCGAGGCGCGGGTCGTGGATCTCGCCCTCCTCGCCACCGGTGCAGGTGACAAGGTCCACCCGATGGCCCTCGGCCACCGAGCGAGCGATCAGCCCGCCCGTGGCGAACGACTCGTCGTCGGGGTGGGCGTGGACCAGGAGCAGGCCGGGGGACGTGGATCGCGCGGCGGGATCAGGACGCTGCATGCGGGACCTTCACGAGACCGCCTCGCGATGCTCCGCGCACTGGCAGAGCTCGCGCAGCCTGTGGTAGGTGAAGAGACCCGTGTCGTGACCGTCGGCCCAGATGGGTGCGAGGGCGTAGCGGCCGATCCACTTCACCCGCTCCATGGTGGTCTGCTGCGGCGTGAAGATGGTCTCGAGCGTGACGACGCCGGGCAGGCTGCCCTCGCCCGCGCAGAGGGCACACGGGCATTCGCGGCGGAGCGCCATCCAGCCCCACTCGCCCAGGTGCCCGTCATCCCAGCGGATGCGCATCACCTGCGCGGTCTCGTCCAGCTCCACGGCGATCGGGTTGACGATCTCCTGCATCGGGCTCATGGCGTGACCTTACTTCAGGAACGGGCCGGCATCCAGTTGGGGCTCACGCCCACCCAGCTGGCCCCGAAGGAGACGCCGTTGCTGGTCAGCGCCATCGGCGCCGCGCCATCGGCCAGGTCCCAGACGTAGAGGTCCTGCCGCACGCCGCCCGAATTGCTGAGCCGCCCCAGCGTGAAGACGACCTCATTGCTGGACGACGCCCAGCGCAGGTGGCTGACGAGACCGGTGACCTGCACGCTGGCCACCGTATCCTCGGCCGCGTCGATAAGCGAGAGGACGCTGGTGCCGTCACTGTTCTCGGTGATCGAGATCCGCTGGCGGCCGTCCGGCGCGAAGAGCGTCGGCTGGCCGGTCGCCTCGGTTGCGCTGCCGTCGCCCGGATCGATGCGGTAGGTCGCGGGCGCGCCGAGCACCCAGAGGTCCAGGTTGCCGTCGGCGACGGCGTAGAGTCGCACCAGCCCGCCGTCGTCCGCGAACTGCGCCTCCTTGAGCTTCGCATCGGGACCTGTGACGGGGTGCGGATAGGTGATCGTGGCCAGGGTCTCGACCTCGGCGGATGCGAAGTCGATCTGCAGGACCTGGGTGCTGTCGTTGGAGCCGTCGCGGGTGACGCGGGCCGCGTAGACGGTCTCGGAGTCCCAGCCCCAGGTGATGGCGTTCACGTCGTCGGCCAGGGCGCGTGCCGACTGGCCGGGCGTCAACGCCACCGCCCGACCAGCGATGATGGCGACGCCCGAGCGTCCGTCCGGCGCCCAGGAGAAGGCGACGATCCCCTGCTCGGCCTGGGCCATGATCGTCGGGTCCTCCTCCACGGAGAAGTCGCGACGCAGCAGGTAGATCGGCGCGAGCGCCGAGGGTCGTCCGAGGTAGACCATCTCGAGCGGTCCGTACTCCGGCACGGGCGTGCCCGTCGGCGTCGCTCCCGGCGATGGGGCCGTCGTCGCGCTGGCCTCGGAGCTGGGCGCGGCCGACTCGCTCGCGATCGCCACCTCCGAAGCGGCAGGGGATCCCGGCACCGAGGCTCCCGGCGTCGGCGTGGCAAACCCGGCCAACCCATTCGGGAAGGTGAAGATCAGTGCGAGCAGCACGACCACCATCCCGGCCAGGGCCAGGATGACGCCGATCATCCACGGCACGGCCTGTTCGGCGGTGGTCGGACGCCGGCGCTCGCCGTCCAGGTTCGGGTCCCAGCCTGCGTAGTCGGCGAAGGACGTCGTCGGGGGGGCAGCCTCGATCCGGGGGTCGGGGTCGGGAGCGCCGGACGGCGGGTATCGGTCGAGCCGGGAGCTGGCCTCGCCCTCCTCGCGCGAAAGGTCGTTCTCTGGCCAGCCCGGGCCGTCATCCGGCGGGCGGGAGTGAGTCATCGGTTCCTCCCGCGAGCTGCGCGGCGCACGGCGGCATCATAGCGGACCCTCCCCGAGCGATACGGCCGCGGCCGTGATCCGCGAGAATGGGCGCGCATGGACTACGCGCCCGGCTCGAGCACACGGCAGCGGGGCGCCCTGCTGCTCGCCGACATCTCCGGCTACACGAGCTTCCTGCAGGGCATCGCCGAGGCGCACGCCGAGCTCAACGCGGAGAGCGAGGAGCCGGCACCCATCTACTCCCTGCTCTCAGGCGTGCTTGACGCCATGGCCTCCGACCTGGACCCTGCCTTCACGGTCGCCAAGTTCGAGGGCGACGCGATCTTCGCCGTGGCCGTCGATGGACCGGGCTCCGTCCGCGGCGAGGCGGTGACCGCATGCCTGCGCGCCTGCTACGCGACCTTTGCGACGCGGCTCGAAGAGGGCCGCTCGGCGCTGACCTGCGCCTGCAACTCCTGTTCGCTCGTCAACGGGCTCGACCTCAAGTTCGTGCTCCATCACGGGGAGTACGTCCTCCAGCGCATCCTCGGCCGGGAGGAGCTGGCCGGTCCCGAGGTGATCGTGGCCCACCGGCTCCTGAAGAACCATGCTCATGACGTCGTCGGTGCTCGCCCGTACGCACTGCTGACCCGCGCTGCGACTGCGGCGCTCGACGTGCCAACCACCAGGATGCCGGAGATCGCCGAGAGCTACCCCGGCCTGCCGCCAATCCAGGGGCACCTCCTCGTCCTCGGCTGACCTCGCGGACGTCGGCGGCGGCCCGCGTGCCGTCCTTCTTCATTGCCATGGCAGGGAGACCAGCGCACGCTGCCGCTCGGTGGCGGGAACGAGTATTGAGCCGCCCGCGCCATCACGCCGCCCATACCGAGTAGATACGCCTCGGACTGGTCGAGGCGCACAGCAGGCAGGAAGCATGGACATCCATCTCGTGACACGAGCGCAACGCGGCGACGAGCAGGCATTCGTGAGCCTCGCCGTCGCCGTCGGCGATCGGCTCCATGCGGTGGCGTTCCGGATCCTGCGCGATACCGATCTCGCCGAGGACGCCACGCAGCAGGCGCTGCTGGCCATCTGGCGTGACCTTCCCACCCTGCGCGACCCGGCCCGCTTCGAGGCCTGGTCGTATCGGCTCCTGGTGCGTGCCTGCTACGCCGAGGGGCGCAAGTCCCGCGCGTGGTCGCCCAACCTGCGCCTCCTGCCGGCTGACGAGCCGATGGAGTCCGGGGGCATCCACACCGTCATCGATCGCGATCAGCTGGAACGAGGGTTCCGGCGGCTGTCCATCGACCACCGCGCGGTGGTCGTCCTGCACCACTACCTGGACCTCCCCTTTCGGAGGTCGCCGAAGCGCTCGGCGTCCCGGAGGGGACGGTCCGATCCCGACTTCATTACGCGATGCGCGGGCTGCGCGCGGCGCTCGACGCCGACGCACGCCCGGCGGCGCGGGAGGCTGCGAAATGAGCACCGAACGCGACGTCTATCGCATCGTCACCTCGTGGCTGGAGGAAGGCGTCACGGTTCTCCCGGACCGCGTCCTGGATGCCGTGATCGATCAGCTTCCGAGCACACCCACCAGCGCCGAGCCGGCTGGCTGGCGCGGAGGTTCCCGATCATGAACAACAACACCTTCCGTTACGGCATTGCGGCCGCAGCGGTGATCCTACTCGCGTTCCTTGGCTATCAACTCCTCCCCGGCACCGGCTCCGGTTCGCCGCAGGCGTCACCGACGCCGACCGCCACAGCCGCTGCGACAGCCACTGCGACGCCGTCGCCGGTGCCCACCCCGGTAGCGTTTCCGCCGCGGGGCGAGCTCGCGGTCGGTCGACATTCAATGACGCTTGCCGGCGTACGGCTCTCGATGGACTTCCCGTCCGCCGGGTGGATCAGCAACGGTCAATGGGGTATCGACAAGGGCGATTTCCAGGCGGAGCCCGGTTCGGCGTGGCTTCTTCATGTGGCCTGACGGGGCTGCAGACAACGTCTACTCCGATCCCTGCGCTCAGACCGAGCTGGACCCGCCGGCGGGGCCGTCGGCCGCGGAGCGGGCAGCCGCCGTCGCTGCAGTACCCGGTCTCGAGGTGGTCAGCCCCCCGTCAGCCGTCACCGTGGGCGGTCAGCCCGCCCAGCACGTCGTAATGAGGGTGCCAGACACCATCGGATGCACCCCGCACCGATTCTTCCTCTGGTACGACGCCGATGACCCGGCCGCGGGAAATGCCCGCTACGCGTCCGACATCGGCGAGACGCTGTATGAATGGATCATCGAGGTGAACGGAACGTTCGTCTGGATCGACGCTGAGACCCCGGCCGGGGCGGGCCCGGAGGCTGCCCAGGAAGTTCAGCAGATCGTCGACTCGATCCAGTTCGAGTAGTTCGACTCGATGCCACCCGAAATCGGCCGGAATTCAGGCCGTCCGGAGCTGGAGCTGCGGGCGCCCATCTCCGCCGCTTTGCGGGGCACGGATCATGACCACCAGTCGCCGAGGCCCAGGATGGCAGCTGGTCGTGGTCGTGGTCGTGCTGAGTGCCTGCACGGCTGTGAGTCCCAGCCCGATCCCGAGCCTCAGGGCCGACTCACAGCCATCGATGCGCCAATTCTCCGCCTGGCTCGACGCTTTCAACGACGACACAGGAGGATTCGACCACTTTCCCGCAAGGTGGAGGAGGCATCGGCCACCAAGGCCAGCGGCCTGGTGCAGGAGCGCGGCTCGGACCAGTTCGCCCGCTTCGAGCTGATCGTTACGGTTGGCGAACCGCACACGATCCTCTCCCTGGACCTGACGGCTATTCCCCGGCCAGCCGAGTTCCCGATCGCACGCCTTGGCGAAGCTGAGGCAATCAGAAATGTCGATGCGCTCGCGCGCCAGCGAGCCGCCAAGGATCAGTTCAGTGGAACGGTCCTGGTCGCAAAGAACGGCGACGCGGTCTTCGAGCATGCGTACGGCACTCGCCGATCGGGAGCGAAAGATCCCGAATGGGCTCCAGACACGCTTCCGCATCGGGTCGATGAACAAGATGTTCACCGCCGTCGCGATCCTCCAGCTGGTCGAGGCGGGAAGGATCGAGCTCACCGCTCCCGTCGGCCGATACCTGTTCGACTACCCGAACCGGGAGATCGCCACCAAGGTCACGATCCACCAGCTGCTCACCCATACCGGAGGGACCGGCGACATCCTCGGTGCGACCTTCGAAGCACCATCGTATGACCCGGCGGGCATCACCTCCACCGGATCCCTGCCCGAAGACGTTGATGTCCCGAATCGATCGATCGGATACATGAAGCGGCCGGGCGCGACCGCGTGGGCCGCCAACACGAACACCCTGCCGTATCGCGGGACCTCGGCCGGTGGTGGTTACTCGACGGTCGATGACTTCGCACGATTCGCCGACGCGCTGATGAGCAATGTCCTGCTCAGCCCCGATTCCACCGAGTTGCTGATCACCGCGAAGACGGACGTGGATCCCGATGCGGACTATGCATATGGCTTCGCCGACAACCGAGGCGCGGATGGGACAGGCTTCGTTGGTCACGGCGGGGGTGCGCCGGGCATGAACGGAGATCTTCGGATCTACTCCGAGGTCGGGCTACGTGGTGGTGGTGCTGGCGAACCTTGATCCGCCGGCGGCACAGCACATTGCCGACTACCTCGACCATCGGCTTCCATTGGAGGGATCATGACTCGACCTCACGGGTTCGGCGACGCTGGTGCCGACGCTTGGCGGCCAAGCGCTCCGTGACGATTGAGGACGTCCCCGCGCCGATCCGATGTCCTGCGTGCGGAAGCTCGCTTCCGGAGCACGCGCTCGAGTGCCGTACCTGCGGTCGGCCGCGCGACGTTCTTCCGCGTAGCGCTCGAGCCAAGCAAGACGGGCGCCGAGAGGCTCATGGTCCGGGCTGGCGCCGCGGCGCTGTTGGCCATTGGTGTCCTGGGCGCCGAGGCAATGATCTTCTGGGCTCGCTTCCCCGGCGGGGAACTCGCGCACGCCAGCGGGTCCGCCGGCCGTCGGGACGCAGGCACTGGGCCGCGCTTGGTCAGCAGATTCAGGAGATCGTCGACTCGATCCAGTTCGAATAGCCAGATTGATCGATTTTCCCCGATCCCTTCACCCATACCTGGTAGAACCCCTTTCGCCGACTGCGCAACGGCGGGAGTCGGGTACGCCCACCTACAGGGAGGTATTCCGCATGTTCCCTTCCAGGCAGGTCCACACCCGCGCGAGTCGCATGCGCCGTGGCGCTCGCTGCGACACTGGCCCTGACCATATCCGCCGCTGCGACGGCAAGGAGTTCGACGGCTGGGGCCCCGCGGTGGCCGGAGATCGAGATCAACAGCCCCGCGGCCGACGGCTGCCCGATCGAGTCGCCGAACGGGCGCGAACTCTACATCGCCTCGAACCGGGACGGCACGCTCGGCGGCAATGACATCTGGGTCGCGCACCGAGCCAACGACGCTCGCCCTGGACCGAGCCGGAGAACCTCGGCGCGCCGATCAACAGGAGTTCAACGACTACTGCCCCACGCCGCTGAACGGCAACTGGCTGCTCTTCGTGTCCGAACGGCCGGGTCCCGGAACCTGCAACGCCGGCCCCGGCAGCCGGAGACATCTACCTTGCCCGCTACAACCCGGCGCACGGCTGGGGCACGCCGCAGCACCTCGGCTGCGACGCCGACGGCACGGGACCGAACTTCCCGGGCGGGGAGTTCGGGCCATCGCTGGTCGGACCTCGTCCGGCACGTTCCTGTTCTTCTCGAGCACCGGTTACGGCACGGACATGAACATCTACATGAGCCGGCAGCGGCCGACGGCAGCTTCGCGCCGGCGACGCCAGTCACCGAGCTGAACAGCCCCTCGGCCGACTTCATGCCGAACGTCAGCCGCGACGGCCTGGAGATCGTCTTCAACTCGAACCGGCCGGGCGCTTTCGGCGGTGCCAGGACGTCTACACGTCCTCACGGTCGAGCACGAGCGATCCGTGGTCGGCGCCGGTCAACGTTGGGCTCGAACGTGAACACCGCCGGCAACGAGACGCGCTCGTCACTCTCCGGGGACGGTGAGCGACTGCACTTCGGCCGCGACGGCGAGATCTACGTCAGCACGCGTACCAAGGTCACCGGTTCCGACTGAACCGCCTGAAGTACTCCGACCCGCCCGTCACCATGACGGGCGGGTTGCCTGCCGCCAGCGCGGTGCGCTGCTGCTCGCCGACATCTCCGGTTACACCGGCTTCCTGCAGGGCATCGCCGAAGCGCACGCGGAGCTCAACGCGGAGTCGCGACGAACCGGCACCGGTGTACGCCCTGCTCTCGGGCGTGCTCGACGCCATGGCTTCGGCTCTCGCCCCATCGTTCGCGGTCGCGAAGTTCGAGGGCGATGCCATCTTCGCGGTTGCGCCCGATGGCCGCGAATCCGTTCGCGGTGACGCGGTAACCGCCAGCCTGCGGGCCTGCTACGCGGCGTTCGCCGAGCGGCTGGCACAGGGTCGCTCCGAACTGACCTGCGACTGCAACTCCTGTTCGCTGGTCAACGGGCTCGACCTCAAGTTCGTGCTCCACCACGGGGACTACGTCCTGCAGCGCATCGTCGGGCGCGAGGAGCTGGCGGGTCCCGAGGTGATCGTCGCCCATCGGCTGCTGAAGAATCACGCCCGCGACGTCGTCGGAGCGCGACCCGTATGCCCTGCTGACCGATGCAGCACCTGCCGCTCTTGAGGTGCCGACCGCGGGATTTGGCCGCCGGCGAGATATGAAGGCATGCCGCCTGATCCAGGCACACCTGCTCGTCCTGAGCGACCGGCCGACCATGCGGATCAGCTTCTCGGTGTGCCAAGCCGGACCCGCTCGTGCGCAGCGCGACTGTGCGTGGCTGCGGACAGGGCTTGCCCACGGACGAAGATCGATTGCATTCGGTCTCCCACGGCTCATACACGGCAGTAAGGCCCCGATCCCGGGGCCCCGCAGAGGCAGGAACGTGGAGAAAGAGCTCGTGGTACGTGCGCAAAAGGCGATCATGACGCCTTCGACCAGCTCGTCCTTCGTATCACCAACCGCCTCTTCGCACTGAGCTACCGCATCCTGCGGAACGGTCCGGCCGCCGAGGATGCGACACAGCAGGCGCTCGTCACCATCTGGCGCCAGCTGCCCAGACTCCGTGATCCGGAAAGGTTCGAGGCGTGGGCTCACAGGCTCCTGGTGCACGCCTCGTACGCGGAGTACCGCCGACGCCGGCGCGAGGCTCCAGCCGGAAGCCTCACCGACGGCACCACCGATGACCCCTACCTGTCGGTCCACGATCGGGACCAGCTCGAACGGGGATTCGCTCGGCTCTCCGTCGAGCAGCGCGCCGTGCTCGTCCTGCAGCACTACATGGACCTCTCGCATGAGGAGATGGCGCAGCTGCTCGAGATACCGATCGGCACGGTCCGATCGCGGCTGCACGGTGCCCGCGGCGCCATGCGAGCTGCGCTCGAGGCCGATGCGCGTCCGTCCACCAGCAGGTGGACGGCATGAACGACCGGGACTTCGACCAGGTACTCGATGCGTTCCTGGAACTCGGACCGGAGACGGCTCCCGACCGCGTCGGTGCCGCCGCCCGCCACGAGGCACGGGAAACGCCACAGACGATGCTGCCCTCGTGGTGGCCGTCATGGAGGCTCCCGAACATGAACTCGACCATTCGCTACGGCATCGGTGCCGTGGCGGTCATCGTCATCGCCCTGGCGGGCATCAACTACCTCGCGCCTAATGGGCTGGGAGGTCCGGGGCCGACGGCCACGCCGACTTCCAAGCCATCTCCGACGGTGGTACCGACCGTCAATCCAGAGGCTGCCTGCACGCCCCTCAATCCCGACGCCGAATCCATGCCGATCGGTCGGTACTGCCTCGACGTGCCGTCTCCGCTGAAGATCGGCTTCACCGTTCCGGAGATCGGCTGGACGCCATGGATTCCGGCCAACGACTACGGAGCCGTCCTGAACGGCACGGCATGGGGGATTGGCTTCCTCGAGATCGACAACCTGTATGCCGACCCATGCCATCCCGAGGCGGGTCTGCTGGAACCGGCCATCGGGCCGACCGCGGACGATCTCGTGGCCGGCCTACGAGCGCAGAGTCACTACGAAGTGACGGACGCGACTGGGGCCACCATCGGCGGATACAGCGGACAACAGTTCGAGATCTCGGCGGTGGACGAGGTGGCAGATTGCCGCGACACCGATTCGAGCTGGGGCGTCACGCCGTCCGGGTTCGCAATAGATGGAAGCCTGGTTCCGACGGCCGAGCGGCCCGTGTGGCTGTGGGTGGGTGACGTCGACGGCACCCGCCTGGTGATCGTCCGCCCCCTCTCCGCTCTGCCATCGGTGGACGAGTGGGCGGACGGCGTACGTCAGCCAAACCGCCATGCCGGGGATCTGACGGAAGCGGATTCCATCGTTGCGAGCCTGCGCTTCAACGAATGACCCATCGGGGGCCGGCACCTACGCCGCCGGCCCCCGTCCCTCCCACGACTCCGAGCGGAGGGCGGGCGGGCCTCCGCTCTTCGTTTCCGGCCAAAAGATTGAAGTTCCCATCGGTCCGACCAACCCATACCGTGTGACGCATCGGACCGAACCGGTGCCGAACGGAAGGAATCATGGACACCGATCTCGTGACACGGGCACAGGGCGGCGACAGGGCGGCATTTGCCGACCTGGCCACCGCGCGTGCTGATCGGTTCCTGGCCACGTCGCACAGGATCCTGCGCGACCTGAGGCTCGCCGAGGATACGACGCAGCAGGCGCTGCTGAGCATTTGGCAGGACCTTCCGCAGCTTCGCGATCCGGCGCGCTTTGACGCCTGGTCGTACCGGCTCCTCGTGCGCGCCTGCTACGCGGAGTCGGGCAAGGCCCGTCGCTGGGCTCCCAACATTCGCATGCTGCCGGTTGACGAACCGATGGCTGACGATGCCTATGGCTCGGTCGCCGATCGGGATCAGCTCGATCGCGCGTTCCGTCGCCTGTCGTTCGACCATCGCACGGTCGTGGTCCTGCACCACTACCTGGACATGCCGCTCGACGGCGTCGCCGACGTTCTCGGCATCGCCGTGGGAACGGTCGCATCAAGACTTCACTACGCGCTGCGTGCGATGCGCGCTGCGCTTGACGCCGACGCACCGGCCGACACACCGGGAGGCAGTCCTGTGAATTCTGATCCCGAGCTGACGCGCGTCGTACGGTCGTTCCTGAGAGAGGACCAGCGCGAGGACGCCGATCGCGTCCTCTATGCGGTTCTCGAACAACTCGACACGACCCCCCAGCGCCGAGCCGGGTGGCTGGCGCGGAGGTTCCCAATCATGAACAGCAATACCTTCCGCTTCGGAATCGCAGGGGCCGTCGTCGTCGTGCTCCTTCTGGTGGGCATCCGCGTGCTGCCCGGCTCGAATCTTGGGGCACCTGCGGCCACCTCGAGCTCCACGCCTTCCCCGACACCCATCCCCTTCCCCAGCATCTCTGGGGCGCTGGAAGCGGGGACGTACCACATGACGGCCGTGCAATCGAAGGCTGGCATGGGCTTCAGCTTCACGGTGCCTGATGGGTGGCGGGCCGATACCGTCGAGGCCTTCCTTCGCAATGGGACGGGTGATGCGAACGGGCTGGAGTTCGCCGCGTTTTCAGTCACGCACGTGTTCGCCGATCCCTGCGATTGGCAAGGCACCGCGACCGAGGTAGATCCGACCGCGGACGGAGTCGCGGCTAAGCTGAGGAGATGGGCCGCCGCGTGCCGTGGATCCACCGCGCCGAGTGGATCGGTCACACGATCATCGACTTCCATACCGTCACCATCGTCAGCTTCTCCCTCCCGAACGACTTTGATGCGTCGGCATGCGACAACGGTGTGGTGCGCCTCTGGGCCGATGCCGGCGGCAACGAGGCCGGCGGATGGCGGATCCGGCCGGGCCAGACGGTCGATGTGTACGTCGTCGACACAGACCCTGCTCCCGTTGCCCTGGTCGCAACCACGAGCTGGCTGAGCGGAGGTGCCGGTAACGAGCTCATCCAGATTATTCGTTCGGTGCGGTTCGACAGGTAGACCGCTTCGCCCCGGACCGTTTACCCACCTGAAAGGGACACCACCGTGACCGCCAACGCTCCCGCGCGCTTCTTGGCAGCCACATCCATGCTGGTCGTGCTGTCCGGATGTTCCGGGTCATTGACCACCTCGTCGAATGCATCGACGCCTCCCACCGGTCGTCCGACTGCTGACACAGCGACGACCTCTCCGACACCCATGCCGATCCCGTTGCCGGATGGACCCCTCAAGCCCGGCACGTACGTTTCCAACCTCGACCACGCCGGCCCGTACCCGAATGTAATTCTGGAGCTTCCGGAGGGCTGGAGCTCCTTCGGCGGACACTGGGTCAACAAGAAGCTCGACACTCCGGGATTGGTCGCCATTACCTTCTGGAACGTCCATGAGGTCTACGTCGATGGATGCCATTGGCGGCAGCCACGCCTTACCCCGGGGCGAGGCTCCGATGAACTGGCACAGGCCCTGGCGGAACGGCCATTGCGTAACGCAACCACGCCCGTGGACGTGACCCTGGCTGGCTATTCGGGCATGTACCTGCGATGGTCGGTGCCCGACGACATCGACTTCGCCGACTGCGACGTGGACCCTGTTGACGGCAAGCACTACTTCGAGAGCTGGACCGCAATCGTCATCGGTGGAGACCGCTACCAGCAAGGGCCCGGGCAGGTGGATGAGATCTGGATCCTGGACGTGGATGGCAACCGCGTGGTGATTGACGCCATGTACATGCCCGGATCATCGGAGGAGGACATCGCTGAGATGCGGCGAGTGGTCGAAACCCTTCAGTTCGAGTAACGGGATATCCCGAGGCTCCCTGGAAGGTGAGCGGGTAACATTCGGTCGGTGACCACCATCCGAGTCGCGGCCTGCCAGATCGATCCCAAGCTGGGTGAGGTCGAGGGCAACCTCGACCTCATCGCACGTTCGGTGGACGAGGCCGCCTCCGCCGGCGCCCGGTTCATCGTGCTGCCCGAGGCAGCGGTCACGGGCTACGCCTTCGCCTCGCTGTCGGAGGCACTGACGGTTGCGCGAAAGGCGCGCCCGCTGGCGGAGAAGGCGCTCATCGGCCTGGCCGAGAAGCATCGGGTGACCATCGTGTGCGGCACCATCGAGCCCGATGCAGACGAGGTCTTCAACACCGCCCTCATCCTCCTCCCCGACGGCCGGCACTACCGCTACCGGAAGATGCACCTGCCCTTCCTGGGGGTCGACCGATTCGCCACGCCGGGGCCCGATGCTCCCCCGGTCATCGAGGTCGATGGGCTGCGCTTCGGCGTGCTGGTCTGCTACGACCTGCGCTTCCCGGAGGCGTCGCGCATCTGTGCCCTGGATGGGGCCGACCTGATCGCCCTCCCGACCAATTGGCCGCTGGGCGTGGATTTCCATCCCGACCTGTTCGCCCCCGCCCGCGCCAACGAGAACCACTGCTACCTGCTTGCCGCCGATCGGGTGGGCACGGAGCGCGGGACGACCTTCATGGGTCGATCCCTCCTCGTCGACTTCGACGGCAAGGTGCTCGCCTCGGCAGGATCGGACGAGGAGCTGCTGATTGGCGAGATCGATCCCGATGCGGCTCGGCCGACCCACGTGCGGCGACGTCCCGGCGAGCACGAGTGGGACACCATCGCAGACCGCCGTCCCGGGCTCTACGAACGGCTGATGCGGACCGGCCTTGACCGCGAACATCCGCCATCAGCCACCCACTACTCGGGCGACGTGGACTAGCTTCCGAGGGATGATGTGGCGGGGATCGCCCCGCCACACCCGAATTCAGGTGGTCGCGCCCCGCTTCGCGATCGCCCTCCAGGCGAACACCACGATGATGGCGCCCACGATGGCGGCGAAGATGGTCGACAGGTTGAAGCCGGTAGTCCAATCGTCGCCGGTGATGGCGCCGAGCAGGAACCCGCCGACCAGGGCCCCCACGATGCCGGCGACGATCGCGCCGATCCAGCCATAGCCCTCGTCCCCGGGTACGACCATGCCGGCGATCCAGCCGGCGATTGCCCCCACCAGGAGCCACGCGATGATGCTCATGGAGCCTCCACTTATCTAGTTGGCGGATAGTTGGCGGATTTCCGCACGACGTGCGCCGCCATACGGGCCATGGGCATAAAGCGTGCCGGACGCGCTGCGCGCGCTACTCGGAGGCCGCCCACATGATGAAGCCACAGGTCACCAGCCCCGTGACGAGCCCGACGAACGCGGCGAGGCCGGCGGGTCCCTCGCCCCCCGAGGTCGGCGCGAAGGTGTTGATGAGGGCAAGGCCGACGACCATGTAGCCGAGCCACAGCACGGTGACGACAGATGCGATGACGGCCTTGCGACTGCGGTTCTTGATCACGGACGGCTCAGCTCCGATTGGGGGAAGCGGTGGACCACGCGAATCCTAGCAAATCACCTCAACGTCCCGGCAGCGAGGCGAGCCCGCTCCGGGACCTGGTGGAAGAGCGCGGGGTCGGCACGGCCGGGCAGGACGCGCAGCTTCGCGGCGGCAGCGATGCCCAGCGCCACCTCGCCCGCCACGCCGCGCAGCGTGACGATCCCGATGTGCTCCGCGAGGTCCACCACCTCGAAGACGCGTCCAGGACGGATCTCGTGCTCCTGCAGGAAGGTCAGCAGGCGGGCGTCCTCCTCGGCCTCTTCGGTGACGCGCAGGATCGTCACCTCGCCGCCCGCCGCGGCATCGCTCAGGCGTATCCCCGCCGGTCGCTCCGGAGTGCGGCCTGCGCGGGGGATGGGGTTGCCGTGCGGGCAGGTGGCCGGCATCCCGAGCAGCGTGTCGATCTGGTCGGTCACGCGCTCCGACAGCGCATGCTGCAGGTGGTGCGCCTCCTCATCGGCCTCCGCCCAGCCAAGGCCGATGACCTCCGTCAGCAGCCACTCGGCAAGCGCATGGCGGCGGAAGGTCCGCTCAGCCGCCGTCTGGCCCGCCGGTGTCAGCTCCAGCTGTCGCGTGGCCTCGTCGACCGTGAGCAGTCCCTCCCGCACCAGGCGGTTCACCATCTCCGAGACGGTGGCAGGGCTGACGCCCATCCGCTCGGCAAGACGCGCGGCGATGACGGGTTGTCCCTCGCCGTGCATGTAGCGGATGGTCATCAGGTACTCGGCCGCAACGTCGGTCGGCTGCGGGGCGGAGGAATGGGCCACGCGCCGATTCTAGGGGACGGCCTGCGGGCCGGGTCAGCCCTCCCGGGGAGCCCGGTAGCCAAGCCCCTTGCCGTCCGGCTGGCTCAGCGTCAACGACGGGCCGTCGATCGCCAGGTTGAAGCCGTCGCCCAGCACCTCGAGGACATGCGCGTCCTGTGCGCGCATGTCGGCCGGGCATTCCCCGTCGGCCGCGAGATCGGCGACGACCACCTGGTCTCCGTCGACGGCGTAGCGTCCAACCAGCTCGCGGCATCCGGTTGACCCCGCCAGCGTGCCGTCTGCGTCCAGGCGCAGCCATGCATCCCCCTGCACCGATGATGCGACCTGCCCGAGGATCATCGCTTCCAGGACCCAGTAGGTGCCCTGCAGCGCCGCATCGGGCACCGTGGGCAGCAGGGTGAAGACAAGCTCCACGCCAGGGCCGCTCATCGTCAGCCTCTCGCCGCTGCGTTCCACCGTGTCGACCGCGGCGAGGGCCTGGTGGTAGGCCGACTCCGCCCGCATCATCGGCTCCTCGCACCCCATCTCGGTCATCGACATCTCGGCGAAGCCGATGGCGTTGCCGTGCAGGTCGTACGAGCCGCCGTAGTGGTTGCAGGCCTGGCCATGCACGCCATCGGTGTCGAAGATCACCGTCACGCGCCACCCGTCGGGAACCTCGACCGGCCCCTGCGGGCCCGTGCCACGATCGAGCGCCCAGGCGCCGTCGACCTCGACGTCAACCACGGAGGGGCCGATGCCGAAGCGAGCGCAGCCCGCTCCGAGCACCAGCAGTGCCACGAGCGACAGCGATGCGGTTGACCTCATGGCGGAGGGACGCCATCGACCCTGGATTCGTTCCCGAGCCGTCCCCGAGCTACTCCTCGCCGGATCCGGACTGGCCACGGATCGTGTTCACCACCGTTGAGTCGGCGAGGGTCGTCGTGTCGCCCAGCTCCCGCTCCTCGGCGAGGTCGCGCAGCAGCCGCCGCATGATCTTGCCGGAACGGGTCTTCGGCAGGTCCGGCGTGAACATGATCTGCTTCGGGCGCGCGAACTTGCCGATCATCTCGGCGACGTGCTCGCGCAGCTCGGCGGCCAGCGCATCGGACGGCCCGTGCGAGGAGCGCAGGATCACGTAGGCGAAGATCCCCTGCCCGGTCAGCGGGTCCGAGCGACCGACCACGGCGGCCTCGGCCACGGCGGCGTGCGAGACGAGCGCCGACTCGACCTCGGTGGTCGAGATCCGGTGCCCGGAGACGTTCATCACGTCGTCCACGCGGCCGAGCAGCCAGTAGTAGCCGTCCTCGTCGCGCTTGCAGCCGTCGCCCGGGAAGTAGCGCCCCGGGTAGCGCGACCAGTAGGTCTGCTCGTAGCGCTTCGGGTCGCCGTAGATGCCGCGCAGCATGGCCGGCCACGGCCGGTCCAGGATCAGGTAGCCGCCGCGCCCAAGCGGAACGGAGTTGCCGTTCTCGTCCACCACGTCCGCCCCCACGCCGGGGAACGGGAAGGTCGCGCGAGCCGGGCTTCAGCGTGGTGATCCCCGGCAGCGGCGTGATCATGATCATGCCCGTCTCCGTCTGCCACCAGGTGTCGACCACCGGGCAGCGCTCGCCGCCGATGTACTTCCAGTACCAGGCCCACGCCTCGGGGTTGATCGGCTCGCCCACGCTGCCCAGCAGGCGAAGCGACGAGAGGTCGTCGCGCTCGAACTCCTCGACGCCGTACTTCATCAGGGCACGGATGGCGGTCGGGGCGGTGTACAGGATGGTGGCCCGGTACTTCGCCGCGATCTGGGCCCATCGGTCCTTCTCGGGGAAGTCGATGGCGCCCTCGTAGATGATCCCGGTGCTCGCGTTGGCGAGCGGCCCGTACACGATGTACGAATGGCCGGTCACCCAGCCGATGTCGGCCATGCACCAGTAGACATCGGTCTCCGGCTTGAGGTCGAAGATGTACCGATGGGTGGTCGCCACCCCGCACAGGTAGCCGGCGGTGGTGTGCATGATCCCCTTCGGCTTGGCGGTGGTGCCCGAGGTGTAGAGCAGGTAGAGGAGGTCCTCGGAGTCCATCGGCTCCGGTTCCGCCGTCGTCGGCTGGTCGCGGATCGCCTCGTGCCACCACACGTCGCGCTCGTCGAACCAGGCCACCTCCTCCTTCGTGCGCTGCACGACCACGCAGTGCCGGACCGAGGAGGTCCGCGCGATCGCCTCGTCCGCGTTGCGCTTGAGCGGCACCGTGGAGCCCTTCCGGTAGCCGCCGTCGGCGGTGATCACCACGCTGCACTCCGCGTCGTCGATGCGCCCGGCCAGGGCATCGGCGCTGAAGCCGCCGAAGACCACCGAATGCGGCGCGCCGATGCGCGCGCAGGCCAGCATGGCCACGGGCAGCTCGGGAATCATCGGCATGTAGATGGCGACCCGGTCGCCCTTCTTCACGCCCATCGAGCGCAGCGCGTTCGCCATGCGGCAGGTCTCTTCCAGCAGCTCGGCGTAGGTGATCGTGCGCGCGTCGCCCGGCTCGCCCTCCCAGAAGTAGGCGACCCGGTCGCCCAGGCCGTTGGCCACGTGACGGTCGAGGCAGTTCACGCTGACGTTCAGCTTGCCGCCGATGAACCACTTGGCGTAGGGCGGCTCCCACTCGAGGAGGTCGGTCCAGGGCTCCATCCAGTCGAGATGCTTCGACTCCTCGGCCCAGAACTCACGGAAGCCCTCGTCCGACTTCGTCCGCTCGTAGATGGCCGGATCGTTCAGGAGGGCCGCGGAGGCGAACGCCTCGCTCGGCGGGAAGGTGCGCTCCTCGCGGAGCAGGTTCTCGATCGTCTCGACGTCGGCGCTTCGCTCTTCGGTGGTCATGCGGCCGGGCTCTGCCTCCTGCTGCGGTACGGGGCTTCGATTCTAGACCGCCCGCGCAGGTGTCCGATCAGCTCCCGTGATGCTCGCGCGCGTGGAGGCGGGCGATGATGGCGTGCAGCATGGGGATCGCCATCTGCGGGTGCTCCTCGAGCAGCGCCTTGAACTCCCAGGCGGGGATGAGCAGGCAGGTGAGGTCGGTCTCCGCGACCACGCTGGCGGTGCGCCCGTGCTCCTCGATGAGGGCCAGCTCACCGAAGAAATCGCCCGCCTGCAGCCGTCCCACGACGCCCGTCTCCGCGCGCTCGACCCGGGCGGTACCGCTGACGACGAGGTAGAGGCGGGTTGCCGGGTCGCCCTCCGCCACCACCACTCCACCAGGGGCGTACCGCTGCTCGCGAGCGGAGCGCAGGACGGCCTCGCGCTCGCGCGGCTTGAGGACGGCAAGGAGCGGGACGTTGGCTGCCTGATCGCGGTCCATGTGGCCGCACATCGTACGCGGTACGGCGCCGTTCCGGAAGAGCCCGGTCACCGCCCCGTCGAGGGGGATCAGGCGAGGAAGTGGTGGCTCCGCTCCTCGGTGGGCCGCAGGTCGTCCAGCGTCGAGAGGAACGCTGCGAGCACCGGCGAGAGCACGCCCGCGTCGCGCCTGCGTGCCACCACGATCTGGCGGCGGACCGCCGCCATGTCGGTCATCTTCACCGGCACCAGCCGGCCGCTGCCGATCTCCGCCTGGACCGATGTGCGCGGCAGCAGTGCGATCCCCAGGCGCTGCTCGACCATGCGCTTGGCGGCGTCGATGTTGTCGACCTCCAGCTGGCCGCGCGGCGCGATGCCGGCCTGGCGCACGATGGCGCTGGTGAGCTCGTGGTAGGAGCTGGTCCGGTCGAACAGGATCGAGGTGCTCGCTGGCGAGCTGCGCCATGCGCACGTGACCGGCGGCGGCGAAGCGGTGGCCGCGGTGCACCACCAGCACCAGCTCGTCCTCGTAGAGGAGCGTGGAGGTGATGTCGGGGTGCTGGATGGGGCGCATGAGGCCGATCTCCACCTCCTCGCGCAGCACCATCTCGAGCACCTCCTCCGAGTGGCCGCTGCGCACCGAGAGCCGGACGCCGGGGTGCCCCGCCTGGAAACGATGCAGCATGGCCGGCAGCACGTAGGTGCTCACGGCCGGCGCCGCGCCGATGGTCAGGCTCCCCGATCCGCCGGTCCGCACCTGCGTCCACCGCCTCGCGCCCGTGGCGCAGCGCGGCCAGCGCCCGCTCCGCGTGCGGCAGCAGCGCGCGTCCGGCATCGGTCAGGCGAGAACCCTGGCGGGACCGCACGAAGAGCTGGCTCCCCAACGAACGCTCCAGCGCCTGGATGCGCGAGGTGAGCGCCGGCTGGGTGACGAAGAGCACCTCAGCGGCGCGCGAGATCGCGCCCGTGCGCGCGACCTGCACGAACGCCTCGATGCGGGCAAGGTCCAGCGGCTCGTCTGTCATATCAACGTCCTTTATATCAAACATCGCTAGAATCGTCTTGTCCTATGTACCGTCGTCTGGCAGGGTGGGGCCATGCTTCAACACACCTACACCGCCGCGCGCTCGGGCCAGGAGGCCCGCCGAGCGCACGGGCCGGCCGATATCCGGCGCAGAGCGCGCATGAACCCGTGGCTGCTCTGGCGGCCCGAGCGACCCCAGGCGCCGCAGGTGCTGACGGTCGCCGAGCTGGCGGAGTGCCGATGCCCGGACATCTGCAACCGCGACCACGCCAACGAGTAGCCGGCCGGCGATGGCCATCACGCATCCGGCCCGACCGGAGCCCGCGCCAAGCGCTGTCGACGGGATCCCGCCGTCGCGGCCCTCGAGCCTGGATGGCGCGTGAGCGGTTCGACGGCCTGACGCGTCTCTTCTCCGCGCGCCAGGTCGCCGAGCAGCGCGGCACCATCGAGGTCGACTACCCCGTGGCGCGCAACGCCGCGGAGCGCCTGCATGCCCGCCTGCGCGAGCTCTTCGCCCGGCGCGAGGCGATCACCACCTTCGGCCCCTACTCGCCCGGGCCAGGCGGTGGCCATGAAGCGCGCCGGCATCGAGGCGATCTACCTGGGCGGCTGGGCGACCTCGGCCAAGGGCTCGGTCACCGAGGATCCCGGGCCGGACCTCGCCTCCTATCCCCTCTCCCAGGTCCCCGACGAGGCGGCGGCCATCGTGCGCGCGCTGCTGACCGCCGACCGCAACCAGTCGTTCGCCCGGGCGCGCATGTCCGACGAGGAGCTCGCGAACGTTGCAGCGATCGACTTCTCGCCGCTCATCATCGCCGACGCCGATACCGGCCACGGCGGCGACGCCCACGTCCGCAACCTGATACGTCGCTTCGTGGAGGTGGGCGTCCCCGGCTACCACATCGAGGACCAGAAGCCGGGCGCCAAGAAGTGCGGCCACCAGGGCGGCAAGGTGCTGGTTCCCGTCGACGAGCAGATCAAGCGGCTGAACGCGGCGCGCTTCCAGCTGGACGTCATGGGCGTGCCGGGCATCATCGTGGCCCGGACCGATGCCGAAGCCGCCAACCTGCTCGATGGCGCGGCGACGAGCGCGACCAGCCCTTCGTCCTGGGCGTCACCAGCGCCGACGTTCCTTCCTACAAGGCCGGCTTCCTGGCGGTCATGCGACGCCTGCAAGCACGCCGGGGTGGAGGAGATCAACGGGCACCGGCTCTACGCGGTCCCGGCAGAACAGGAGGCCGATGCCGATGCCTGGATCGAGCGGATCGGGCTGGGCGAGACAATCGATGAGGCTGCCCGCGAACACGCCGGGTCGGCGGGGATCTCCGCGGACGAGGCGCTGGACCGCGCGGCCGACGCCTTCCTGGAGGCCTGGGAGTCGCGCGCCGGCCTGAAGACGCTGGGCGAGGCGGTCGCCGACGTCATCTCCTTCCGCGTCGAGGAGGGCGCCGAGCTGGAGATGAGCGTGGAGGAGTGGCAGCGCTTCGCCGCCACTGCATCGTGGTCGACGGCACGTGCCGCCGCCGAGCGGATGGGGCTGCAGGTGCGCTGGGAGCCGGAGCTCGCCAAGTCGCCGGAGGGCTACTACCAGGTCCGCGGCGGGATCGACTACGCCATCGCCAAGTCGCTCGCCGTGGCGCCCTACGCGGACGTCCTCTGGATGGAGACGAAGACCGCCAACCTGGAGGAGGCGCGCGAGTTCGCGGAGGCGATCCACGCCGTACATCCGGAGAAGCTGCTCGCCTACAACCTCTCGCCATCGTTCAACTGGGACACGACCGGCATGAGCGAGGACGAGATGCGCGCCTTTCCGCAGGAGCTCGGGAAGCTCGGGTTCGTCTTCAACTTCATCACGTACGGCGGCCACCAGATCGACGGCCTGGCGGCCGAGGAGTTCACCACCGCACTGCGCGACGACGGGATGCTGGCGCTGGCCCGCCTGCAGCGGAAGCTGCGGCTGCTCGAGTCGCCGTATCGAACGCCGCAGACGCTGGTCGGCGGGCCGCGCGCGGATGCCGCGCTGCAGGCCGCTTCCGGCATGACCGCCACCACCAAGGCCATGGGAGCCGGCTCGACACAGGTGCAGCACCTGGTCCAGACCGAGGTCCCGCCCCGCGTCCTGGCCGGCTGGCTGGCGCAGTGGGCCGCGCAGCATGCGATGCCGGGTTCGCCGCAGGTCACCCTGCGGCCGCACACGGCGGGGTCGGAGGTGCTGGAGCTCGTCGTGGCCGACGATGAGGGGAATCGGCTGGCGAACATGGTCTTCGCCACCATCCAGGATCGGCGTGGGCGAACCATCCTCTCCGTCCGCGACCAGAACACCTTCGACGCCGCGATGCGACGCAAGCGCCTCATGACGCTGGTGCACCTTTTCCTGCTGCACCGCTACGCGGCGGCATCGGTCCACTACCTGACCCCGACCGAGGACAACCGGCGCCAGTGCGAGCGCATGCGGCAGATGGGCATCTTCTCGTCGGTGCACGACGAGGTGGGGCACATCATCGTTGCCCAGGTGGATGTCGCCCGCGTCCGCGCCCTCGCCAGCGGCGAGAGCCCCGAGCGCGACGCGCTGATCGCGGGACGCTGAGGGCTTGCCCGGATTTTCCGGGCCACCCGGCTCTTGCGGGCGGGCCAGCCCCGCTCGAGGATGCCTGATCCAGCACCGGAGGGAGAACGATGCGTGCGAGGAGTAGCCCGGTCCGTGCCGATCGGCGACCAATGCGCCTGGCGATCGAGCCCTACGTCCGCTGCCCGCGAGCCGGGATGGTGCCGGTCGAGCGCTGCTTCGCCTGCGACCTGCTGCAGGGCACCCTGAGCGGCGACCATCCCGAGATCCTGTGCGCGTTTTCGGAGATGGAGCCGGCGCTGCGCCGGCGAATCGCGGTCGGCCGCGGCCCGGATCCTGGTCGCGCGGAAACGATCCAGCGAACGGATGGCCCGATCTTCGAGCGGGACTGGCCGGACGAGTAGCCGCGCGGTGGTTGGCCCACGGACGGCTCAGCTGCTCCGTGCGAAGAAGCGCAACACCACGGGTAGCAGCAATCCCACCAGCACGGGGACGACCAGCGTGACGGCGATCCGCGAGAAGGCGAGCCTGCGATCGTCGCGACCGCCGAGCTGATCGCCGGCCGCGAGATGCTACGATCGGCTGCGATGTCCGTCACCGGCGGCCCCCGTCCTCAGCGACCGGGCGCGGGAGCCGATGAGCTCGAGACGCGCCTCATCGCCACCATCCCCCGGCTCATGCGGCACCTCCTCGCCCATGCGCGCCGGCGCTCGACCTGGAAGCGGCTCACGTACCAGCAGTACAACGTGCTGCGCATCATCCATTCCGAGGGGCCGATGCCGCAGGCGGAGATCGCCCGACGGCTCTTCGTCACCGCCCCGGTCATCACGCGGCTCTCCGCGGGGCTGGTCGAGGCGGGACTGGTCGAGAAGGGAGGCGACCCGGACGACCGCCGCAGCGTCCGGCTGACGCTGACGCGATCCGGCCGCCGGCGGGCAACCGCCATGCGACGCGACCTGCTCGCCGCCGCCACCGAGCTGATCGAGCCGCTCCCCGAGGACCGCAGGGCGGCGGTGGCTGCGGCGCTCGACGAGCTGCAGGTGCTCCTCCCGAGCCGCCGACCCACCCGCTGACCCTACTCGCCCGCCGCGCGTGGACGCTCTGGGATGGCCGGGGACCGGGTCGCGGACTGCGCGCGGGCGGCGGCATTGGCCCGAGAGGCGCGGCTGGCGAAGTGCTGCCAGGCGACGAGCGCCACGACCACGCTGGCGATGGCACCCCCGACCAGGAAGCCCGCCGGTGGACCCCAGAGCTGTGCGACCGCCCCGGCAAAGAACCCTCCGAATGGCGCCGATCCCGCGAAGACCATGACGTACAGCGACATCACGCGGCCACGCAGCTCGTTGGTGACCGAATTCTGGATGGTCACGTTGATGGTGTTCACCATCAGCATCGACGAGAGACCCAGCACGACCATGAGCGGGTACGCGACCAGCGGGCTGCGGCTGAGGCCGAGGGCCAGCTCGAGGACGACGAACACGGCACCACCACCCAGGATCAGGCGCCAGAGCGGTCGGCGCGAACCGAGGAAGGCGAGCGCAAGCGAACCGATGAGCGAGCCCGCGCCCATGATGGCGAACAACGCGCCGTAGCCCTCCGCCCCCAGGTTGAGGGTGTCGCGAGCATAGAGCGGCAGCAGCGTCTGGAAGTTCATCCCGAAGGTCGCCACGCCGCCGAGCATCACCAGCGGCCAGAGGACCGAGGGCGTACGCCGGGCATAGCGCAGGCCCTCCGCCAGGCTGCTGCGCACGGTCCCGAAGGTCTCCGGTCGCTCGATGGGCTGCAGCTTCGAGGTGTCGATGCGCCACAGGCCCGCGATGACGCCGAGGTAGCTCACGGCGTTGATGCCGAAGTTGAATGCGGGGCCGAAGAGGGCAAGGGTGATGCCCGCCACGCCCGGGCCGACGATGCGGGCCGCGTTGAAGCTGGCGCTGTTCAGCGCGATGGCGTTCATGAGGTCGTCGCGAGGAACCAGCTCCGCAGCGAATGCCTGGCGCACGGTCATCTCGACCGCGTTGACCATGCCCAGCGCTGCCGCGAGCAGCATCACGTGCCAGATCTGGACGACGCCGGTGACGGTCAGCGCGAACAGGACGGCGGCCTCCAGCGAGGCCACCGCGTTGACGACCATCAGCGTACGGCGCTTGTCGATCCGATCGGCCAGCACGCCGCCCAGGGGGGCCAGCAGCATGGCTGGCGCGTACTGCAGCGCCAGGACGGTGCCCAGCTGCAGCGGTGAGCCACCGAGCAGCAGGACGAGCCACGGCTGGCTGACCGACTGCATCCAGGTGCCGACCATGCTGACGACCTGCCCGCCCAGGTAGTAGCGGAAGTTGGCATGTCGCAGCGCGGCGAACCCCTGCCGCAGGCCACCCGCCCGCACGAGCGGGGGCCGGGAGTCGGGATGTGGCAACAGGCGGAGTCGGGGTTCGGACGGGCGTGACATTCGTTAGCAATGCTAACAAAATTTGCCCAGCCTGTGAACGGGCCGGTGGTCTCCGCTCCAGCCTGTTCGCCCAACCCGGGTTGCCCTACTATCGGGGCAGCACATGACCCGAGCGATACGCCTGGCGGCGGGATGGGCGATCGCCCTTGCGGCGACCCTCCTGGTCAGCCTGGCCCTGGCGGCCCAGACATCCGCGCCGAATGCGGTCGTCATCGACGGCCATGCCTCGCCCACGCCGCTGGCGACGGAGCCGTCAGCCTCCTCCCCGTTCCCCTACCCGGAGGAGGACCTGCCCGGCGTCCCACACTGGCCGCCGCAGGGCGGCGGAGCAGGATCGGCAAATGCGGCACGGCGTCAACCGCTGCCGCCAGATCTCGCCTCCGCGTTCTCTTCGGCCATGGAGCGGGCGCGCGCTGCCTACGGACTCGACGTGCTCGCCCTCGGGGTGCGCGTCGATGACGGCAGTTGGACGGACGTCGGCGGTCTCGCGCGGGACGGTGTGACCGCGCTCGACGGCGACTCACCGTTCGCCATCGCGAGCATCACCAAGACCTTCACCGCCACGCTGGTGCTGCAGCTGGTCGAAGAGGGAAGCCTGGCGCTCGACGACGAGGTCGGGCAGCTGCTCCCGGAGGTCGGGATCCCGCCCGGCATCACGGTGGAACAGCTCCTGTCGCATACGTCGGGCCTGCCCGATCTGCTGGCGCCGATGCGCGACCTCATGAAGTCCGACCTGAAGCGCATCTGGACCGGCAGCGAGGTGCTGGCGCACCTGGGTCCCGTGCGATTCGCGCCAGGCACCGACTACGCCTACTCGAACACAAACTACCTGCTCCTGGGGATGCTGGTCGAGCACGTGACGGGGCTTCCCATCGCCGATCTCTTGGCGGCGCGCCTGCTCGAACCGCTCGGCCTGGACCAGACCGGCGTGCTCATCGGGCCGAGGGCGCCACCCCTGATGTCGCCGTCGTGGGCGAGTGCCTTCGGCTCATCGGGCTTCATGTACTCCAGCGTGGCGGACCTGCTCGACTGGTCCGATGCCCTCTACGGCGGCCACCTCCTTCAGCGCGCTTCGCTGGCCCGGATGCTCACCTTCGGCGAGGACGGCTACGGCCTCGGGGCGCAACGGGTCGAGCTTGGCGAGCGGACCGGCTACGGCCATTCCGGGCTGCTGCAGGGCTTCACGTCGCTGCTCGTGCGCCTGCCGGCCGAGGACGTCACGATCGCCGTCATCGGTACCTGGCAGGGCTTTGAGCCCGGTGCGCTGCTGACGCGGCACGTCGACGGCCAGCCGTCGATTCTCGATGTCGCGCTCGGGGCGGCCGGTATCGCCCCGGCAACCTCGACCCCCAGCGGATCGCCCTAGGCGCCGAAGAGGAGGTCCCGGATCACCGGCAAGGATGGTGTGCCGTGGCCGATGACCGACTCGAGGAACGGCCGGTAGACGAAGTCGCGACCCGCTGCGGCGGCCCTGCGGCGCGCCTCGGCCTCCAGCTCGTGCATCTCCACGCTGCCGAGGTAGTACTCGCACAGCTGCGTTGACGACAGCCGGGCGCGGTCCCACTTGTTGGCCGCCTCGCCCTCCTCCTGGAAGCCGCCCTCGACCATGAGCTGCATCGCCTCCGCCTCGTTCATGGTGCCGGCGTGGATCCGCACGTCCATCAGCGCATTGGTGATGGAGCGCAGGTAGAACTTCCAGTGGACCAGCATGAGGGCCGGGTCCTCGGCTCCGTATCCGACGTCCATCATCACCTGCGTGACGTAGACCGCCCAGCCCTCGGCGAACACGCCCGACTGGAAGACGGTGCGCACCAGCGACGCGCACTGGTTTGAGTAGGCGAGCTGCAGGTAGTGACCGGGGACCGCCTCGTGAATGGTCAGCAGTCGCAGCATGCGGTCGTTGTCCTCGCGGAGGTAGGACTCCTTGCGCTCCTCGGACCATTCATCGGGCATGGGCGTGATCGCGAAGAACGCATCGAGCCCACGGTCGAGGGGACCCGGCGGGATGAGCATCGCGCCGCCAAAGGCACGCAGGAACTCCGGCGTCCACACGATCTGCATCGGGTCCTCCGGCAGCCCGATCAGGTCACGCTCCCGGACGAAGCCGCCGATCCGGTCGTTCTCGGCCCGGCAGAAGTCGAGCAGCTCGCCGGCGGCGGGGTGCTCGGCGGCGATGGCGTCCAGGACCCGCCGCACGACGGCGTCGTCCTCCGATGGCATCGGCCCGCCGGCCCACTCCGGCCACAGGTCCCTGGCGAGTCGGGCCATCTCGGCCCGGACCGTGTCGTACTCGGCGATGGCGCGCCGCTCCAGGTCTCCGGGGCCCAGCTCCGTCTTGAGGGCGTGCCGGAACTTCGCGGTATACAGCTCCTCGCCGAGGCGGAAGTCACCGCTTGCCCGGGGCAGCAGGTCGTCGCGCAGCCAGGCTTCGAAGCCGGCGATCGCCGCCTCCGCCACCTCCGCAGCCCCCCGGACATCGGACAGGAGCGCGGGATCGCCGAGCTCTTCCGCCTGGGTAACCGCGGTGCGGCACAGGTCGACGAGGCCGCCGGCGCGCTCGACCGCCTTCTCGGTATGGAAGCGGCTCACCGGCCGGCCATCGCCGGCAGAGAGGGTCTCTCGAGCCCCAGCCAACGCGCGCGGGAGGCCGCGCATCCGTTCCGCGGCTGAGCCGAGCCTGTCGGAGAGGGGCGCGAACTCCCGCGCCAGCAGTGAGAAGAGGCCGCCGCCGAGCAGGTAGACGTAGCTGAGCGGGTTCCAGCTGGCTTCCCGCAGCTCCTCCTCGCCAAACCGCATCGCCTCGAGGTACTCGAGCAGGACCCGCCGATCGACCGCCTGTTCGCGGCTCAGCTCGCCGGCATCGAGAGCGGTCACCCTCTCGATCGATTCGGCTAGCCACTCCGCGCGGCGCCGGCGGCCGCCATCGGTCAGGTCGGGCCAGCGTCCATCGTGGGCGTGCTCGCCGATCTCGGTGGCGTGCACCGGGTGGAGCCGGAAGTAGTCGGCAAGCAGGTCGTCGACCAGCGCCAGGAAGCTCATCGGTCCAGCACCTCGCAGAGCAGCGGCAGCCCGGCACGGGCCTGCGCGCAATGCTAGCAACGTGGCCGGTCGGGTCACACGCGCCGGTCCGCCCGTGCGCGATAATTCGAATCAAGGCACACTTGCCTCGGGAGGGACGGCAGGTCGTGGGAAGCCGCGAAGCCAAGAAGCTCGTCACACGGCGCAGCATGGTCGATGCCGCGGCGCGCCTCTTCGCCGAGCGCGGCGTCGACGGCACGACGATGGACGACATCGCGCAGGCTGCGGGAACGAGCCGCACCAGCGTCTTCAACTACTTCGGCTACAAGGAGATGATCCTGTGCGAGATCGGCGCCCGCTACGTCGAAGAGCTCGCCGGATCGATGCTCTCGGTGGCGCGACGCTCGGCACGCCAACGCCTGATCGACCTGGCCGACCTGGTCGCAGAGCTTGCGAATCGTGAGCCGGAGCTGATCAGTCCCATCGTCAGGGAGATGACCCATCCGGATCCAAAGCGGCGCCGGCAGGCGAGCGCGACGATGCAGTACCGGCGCGTGGTCGAGACCTCGCTCGACATGCTCGAGGCGACCGGACGGCTCGCGCAGCCCGCGACGGCGTCGCAGCTACGCTCGGATGATCGTCGACATGGTGGCCGGAACCGTGATCCGCGCGGGGGAGGAGTTTCCGCGAGCCAGCCTGCGGGACGAGCTCCGGCGCTGCGTCGACGTCTTCCTGGACGGGGCGCTGGCGCCGGCCTGATCGGGCCGCGCACCGCGACCCTGCGCTAGGCTTTCGGCGTGAGCGACAACATCTGCTACCGAGACGCCTACGCGCGCCGAACCGAGGCGGTGGTCGTGGACGTCGACCCGGCCACCAACGCCGTGCTCCTCGACCGCACCGTCTTCTACCCCGGCGGGGGCGGCCAGCCGGCCGACGCCGGCTGGCTGCAGGGCGACAGCGGCGGCACCGTGGACGGTCGACCGGCGCCAAGAAGCGCGGCGACGACATCTGGCACGTCGATCGAGGGCGAGCCGCCCGCGTCGACACGAAGGCTCGTCGCCGAGATCGACTGGGACCGGCGCCATGCGCCTGATGCGGACGCACTCGGCGCTGCACGTGCTGTGCGGCGTCGTCTGGCGCGACTACCACGCATCGGTCACTGGCGGCAACATGGAGCCGCTCTCCGGGCGCATGGACTTCGAGTTCGAGACGATGGCCGGCGAGCTGGTGGACGAGATCGAGCGCCACGTGAACGAGGAGGTCGCGGCAGATCGCCAGATCCGGCGTCAACGTCCTGCCGCGCGAGGAGGCGTTCGCCATTCCCGACCTGATCCGCACGAAGATCAACCTGCTCCCCGAGGGGATCAGCGAGGTCCGGACGATCGAGATCGTCGGGCTCGACCTCCAGGCCGATGGAGGGACGCACGTCGCCCACACCGGCGAGATCGGCCGCGTTCGCGTGACCGGCTACGAGTCGAAGGGGCGCATCAACAAGCGAATCCGGATCGCCGTTGAGGACGCTTCGTGACGGAGGGCGCCGGCCAGCGGGAAGGTGCCGAGTCGTCAAACCTGCACCGATGACGCCCGCCCTTCGCGCACTGGGGAGCTCGGATCTCGAACACCGCATCGTGCGCACGGCGCTCCCGGACAGCCCCGAGGAGAGCGCGGCGCTGCAGGGCATCCCCCTCGGGGCGCTCCTGCGGACCATCGTCGTTCGGCGCGGTGCCGACGACTACGTCTTCGTGCTCGTCCCGGTGGGGCGCCGCCTGGACTGGCGAAAGCTCCGGGCCCACCTCGGCGTGAAACGGCTCTCCCTCCCGGATGCGGACGAGGCGCTGGCGGCGACAGGCTACGCGCGCTTCACGATCACGCCGTTCGGCGCCAGCCGCGCCTGGCCGGTCATCGCCGATGCAAGCGTGCTGGAACAACCGGTCGTCTCAATCGGCGGTGGCGCGAGGGGCGTGAACGTTCACGCGGCGCCGGCTGCGCTGGTGTCAGACCTCCACGCCGAGGTCGCCGACGTCACGGCGACCGAGGATCGTCCGCACCACCACTGAGGGATCCAGGCTGCGGGGTCTTACCGCCACAATTTCGCGCCGGTAAGGCAGCAGTGAATCGGTGCGGCAGCCTCGTGCCCGATTCCGAGCTCATCGGCGGCTTTGATCGCTGCATGTCGCATCGAGGCTGCCGGGAATCTCCGCCGTCTGCCCCTCGGTCAGCCCATCGTCGAAGGTCCCCTCTGCGGTGATGTGGTACCCGTCGACCTGGATTGCATCCGCGGACCGCATCTGGAAGGAGACGCTGGGGTCCTCGAAGTCCGAGACATCATCGACATGGATCCGGTGGATGACGCCCTCTCCCTCGTAGCGCCCCTGGGTCAGCGGGTCCTCGATGTCGGCGCTGAGCTGGACGCGGGTGCCATCGATCTCGCCGAACGTGCTGGTGCTGAGTGAGTACGTGTCGCTCTGCGTAGCCTCATGGCCGAAGGCGCAGAGGAAGCTGTCGAACTGGTAGGTCTGGTCGCCGATCGTGAGGGTCGCGCTGCCAGGGTTCATGCGAGACGCAATCAGGTCACGGGTGGCCTGATCGATGTTGCTGACGGTGGGATTGCCCTCGATTGCCGCCCAGTCCACTTCCCGGAAGTCGATGGACGCCCAATCGATGGTGCTCAGATCGACGGTTGCCCAATCGATGTTCGAGGCGTCGGGCTGCGAATCGGGCGCGGACGAATGCGTGTCGGCCTGGTCGACCGAAGCCTCCGCCGCGCTCTGCGAGGGATCGGCGTCGGTTGTGGCGTCGCCTGTCGCATCGCCGGATCCACACGCCGCCAGCACGATGGCAAGCACTGCGAGCGCCGAAAGCTTCGGCGAACTCGTAATCGTCATGTCACTCCCTCTGTCTGGACGTCTTTCCGTGGTGGGCTCGGATGCCGGCCCCGAGGGCGGTGCCCAGGTCGGGGTCGAGGCTGGCGATGGAAGAAAGGACTGGCGGCTCAGTCCGACGGCAGGGCAGCGGCGGGCCCGAGTATAGGGCCTGTGACGCGCCGTTCGGCGCCAACCCGGCCAGCGCTCGGCCGCCCGGATCGGCTGCCGGAAGCTGAGTCGCGTGTAACCGCGCTGCCGTGACGATCCGGCTAGCCGCAGCTGATCGTGATCGTGGCCTGTCGGTCCCCCGCCAGGATGCCGGTCCACGTGGCCCGCTGTCCGCTGACCTCGAATTCGACATCACGGGTGGCCGTCTGTCCGCCCGCCTCGTCGGCGAGCAGGATCTGCGACCCGCCGCCGGTCACGACGACGGCAACGTCGCTCTCGGTCGAGGAGCCGAAGAAGTCGATGGTGGTGCCATCGATGGTGCACGCCGTGACCTCGTCCAGATCGTGGGTGACGCCGTCGAGGACGACCGATGCGCTGCCCGCCGTTTGGAAGGCATCGCCCTCCGTGCACTCGACGGTGATCGTTGCCGTGGCATCGGACCCATCATCGGAGACGATCGCGCCGCTCCACGTGCGCTCCGTATCGGATCCCCGGAACAGGAAGTCGTCCTGGAGCTCCGCATCGGGCGGAAGGTTCCAGTGCATGCCGTCCTCCTCGGCGCGACGATCGCCGATGAGAAGGTTGAGCTGGACACCGCGCCCCTCGGAGTACAGGTACACGCTCGCCTCGTTCGCCGTGCCCTCCGCCGTGACATCTTCCGAGAAGAAGCCACAGGTCGTGAGGTAGCTAATCTCATACACCGACCCGTCGAGGCCGATGGTCACGCTTCCGGGAACTCGGTTGGAAGGCGGCTCGATCGGGTAGAACTCCTCTGCGGCGAACTGCTCGGCGTAGATTCCCGAGCCGAAGGGACCGCCGCTGCACCCGATGTCGATCGTCACGTCGCGGTACTCGCTCGCTGCCGAACGATTTGCCATGCGGGCCTCCACCGTGACGTCCGATCCCGATACGGTCCATTCCCACGTCGTGCCGGCTTCGTGTCCGCTCGCCACCAGCTCGAAGGTGCTGTCACCGTCGGACCCGTGGTTCGTCAGGCTGACGCTGCCGTCGCGCTGCGAGTAGGCGATCTCTCGATCCCAGGGTGGGAGAGTGGCCTGCAGCTGACCGGTCTGGCTTTCCGTCAGGGCGGTGACGTACACCACGTCGTCGATGATCTCGCAGCGCCCCACGGTGTAGGCGTAGCTGCCGCTCTCCATGGTGGCCACGATTGGGCCGTCAGCCCCACCGCCTGGCCTCGCCGCACCGTCGCCTCCGTCCGACGCCCCGCTGTGCGACGGTTCGCCCTTTCCCGTCGCACCGTCACGATCCCCCGGCCCCCCGCATGCCGCGAGGACAAGGACCGATGCCAGGACGATGAGCGGCCATGGACGCTGAGTCACGGTGTCGACCTCCCTTTCCCTTCCCTCAGACTAGGAGCGCCCATCTCCGATGGCATGAGTAGGGATCTACTCAGCCCACTCCGGCATCCGGGCCGGCGTGCGTGGCAGCCACGCTGTCAAGGTATGAACGGATGCTCGGCACGCTGGTCAGCGCACGCTTGAACCACGCATTCACGGCTCCCATCGCGTCGTCGCGCACTTCGGTGATGTCGTCCGCGCGGGCGGCCGCGTCGGCCCGGCGGCTGACCACATCCCGAAGGTGGAGCAGCCTCCTCACCATCTCCGCCTCGGCGCGGCCCTCCAGTGCGGAGATGGCCGACATGATGAGCTGATCCACCTGGGCAACCATGGCATCGGTCTCGAAGGCGTCGCCGGAATCGGCGGCTTCATCGAGCGTGCGCAACAGCGCCGCCACCTGGTAGAGGGCCGTCACGGGCTCGTCGAAGAGCTCGCGAATGAAGGCAGCCTCGGCGTAGCGGCCGGTCAGGCGGAAGATGTTGTACATCCGCCGAGCGGCCTTGCCGTAGTTGGGCTCCTTGACTGCGTACTTGTAGACCTCTTCGGTGAGTCGCTCCACGTATTCGGCGACCGAGTCCGCCCCCATCTCCTTGACCAGGCGGCTGAAGAGCGGGATCGAATCGGTCTCGAGGTAGACCTCCTGGAAGTACGGGTCGAGGAATCCATCGAGCGGCGTGATCGTCCCGTCCGGCGCCTCCCAGGTGGGATCCAGCACGTTCGACGCGTTGGCGAGGCCATGTTCCAGCGGATCGGCGATGACCCAGTCGAGCTTGCACCAGCCCGGCTCCTGTGCCACGTCGTCCCACCGCATCGTCTCCGCGTCCCCGCCCGCCCGCTGCCAGCCGATGCGACCAGCCTCGATCTCCGCCGGGCCCCAGGAGACCGGCTGGCCGGCCTTGACGCCGATGCCGTCGGCCACGCCATCGGCGGGCCAGCTGCCGAACTTCACCTCTTGCAGGCGGTAGCCATCGCCCCGCATCGTCTCGATCGCCTTGTCGCGCACCACGCCCGCCAGGACCTGACAGGCCTCCTCGCGGCTGTCGGCCCGGATGTTGATCCGCTCGAAGAAGTCCGCGTCGGCCGGGAAACGCTGGATGCGACCCTGCGCCGCCGATCCCGAGAGGGCCAGCGCGGTCATCACCTGTGGTGGACGGTCCTCGAAGCCCACGATCGCCGCCATGCGGCGGAAGCGGTCCAGCTCGGCCGCATCGTGATCCGCCATCGTGACCCTGTGCCCGTAGACCCCGGTGCTGACGTTTACGGTCACGCTGCCGGCCGACTCGGCGGTCATGGCCATGATCCAGCGTTCCGCCTCCTCCCGATCGATCTCGATCCCCAGCGCGGCAGCCGAATCGAGCAGCTTGCTCGTTGCCACCTGACGGGTCGTTGGCTCGTTGCTCACCACCTCAGATCGCCGCGAATTTCCTGACGACGCGGAGCACGAGGCCCTCCACGACCGTCCATCCCGCGAGAGCGGCCAGGATGGCCGAGTTCAAGCCGGCGCCAAGCGACGGATCCATGCCGGGAATGCCGCCGCCCATCAGGCCGGCGAGGCCGCCACCGATACCGGCGACCGGCGCGGCCAGCGCATCGCTCCACGTCACGATCAGGTCGCTGAATCCCCACTCGGCGGGAATCACGCCGAGGTCGAGGAGGATGCGGAGCACGAGGACGAGCTGGATAAGGGCGAAGGCGAGCACGACAAGCTTCCGCAGGACGCCCATCAGACCGCCGCCGCCGCCGCCAGGAGCCTGGGCCCACGCTGTCGGGTTGAACATCTTCCTCCTCGCCTCCCGCAGTCCTGTTCCTATCGCCGGCTCTCGTCGCCGCAGGTGGCCTGGAGCGTTCCCGGGATCTGCTCCTTCTCCTGCGGAGTCGTCTGGTCGTCGAAGGTGCCCTCGGCCGTCACGCTGTAGCCGTCGATCTGGACCCCGTCCGTGGACTGCATGTACCAACCGATGCTGGGGTTCTCGAAGTCCGAGATGTCGTTGACGTCGATCCGCTGGATCACGTCGGGGCCCGAGTACCGACCCTGGGTCTCCGGGTCTTCGATGGTGGCTTGCATCTGGAGGCGGACTCCGTCGAACTCGCCGCGCGAGTCGGTCGTGAACGAGAAGGTGCTGCTCTCGGTCGCGTCGTGGCCGAATGCGCAGACGAAGTTGTCGAACTCGTAGGTCTGGTCACCAACGGTGAGCGTCGCGCTCCCCGGGTCCAGGCGCGAGGTGATCAGATCGACGGTCTCCTTGGGCAGGTCACTGACCGTGGGGTTGTCGGAGATGGCGGTCCAGTCCACCCCCTTCAGGTCGATGCTGGCCCAGTCGATGGTCGTCAGGTCCACGGTTGCCCAGTCGACGTTCGATATGTCGGGGGGCTTGCTGTCGGCCGATGACGGCGCCTGCGCGGGAGCACTTCCGCTCGCCGCCGCCTCCGACGCAGGCGGGGCCGCCTGACTCTCTCCGGTGGTCGCCTGGTTGCCTCCGCAAGCCGCCATGAGGATGGCCAGGATTACTGTCACGGCCGGGGTCGGGGGAACACGCATGAAAGATCTCCTCGTTCGGTGGCGGAACTCCGCCGATCGCCTTTCGTGGATGAGCCTCACCGGATATATCCCGCCAACGTACGCGATACCAGGAAGGCCGCAACGGACAACCGAGGCTTCAGATCAGGCAGGATTGCCACCTCTCCGGACGCCTGGAGGGTCATCCAGACGCCGTCAACCTCAAAGTTGAAGTTGGCAAACGCCGCGATGGACTGCGAGCCGTCTTCGTGAGTCGTTCGGTTCGGGTACTCGGAGGTCCCAGGATCGAAAAAGGCCATCCCGACCGAAGCCGCACCATGCTCCTCCCACCAGCGCTGACCGACTTCTGGCCCGGGGTCCGGCGGGTAGCGAACCAAGGCCTCATGGAATCCGGCCTCGTTGACCTGCCAGGCCGTATCCCTGCTCCACAACGATCCGATGACGCTGGCTTCGGTGGGACTCCAGATGGTGAGGCTGACGACCGACTTGTCGCCGGACAGTGGCTCGCGCCACTGGCACTCATTCCTGCCGTATGCGGTGTTGTAGGCCGCCTCGTCCCACGGGTTGAGTCCGTCCTCCAATTTGCTCTCGAGAAGTTGGTTCAGGTGGGACGCTTCGATCAGGTAGCAGGCGCTGAGCGTCCCATATGGATCGTCCGGATCCACCGCCACAGGAGTTTCAGCTCCCCACACCTCTTCGTCCTCAAACCTCTGGGGCGGATCCTCCGCTACAAAGGAGTAGCAGCCAGAAGTGACAAGGGCCACAAGGACGGCCGAGACAAGTGCTCGCGTGCGGCCAGGGCCGGGCTTGCGGCGACTGCGATCGGCGGAGTGCACGGACCGCATGACGCCATGCTTCCGCGCCCCTGTCATGAGTAGCTGACTACTCAGAGCGACTGGAGAAGCCGGCGCGGTCGCGCCTGCCACTGATTCCCAATACAGCTGGCAGATCAGCGCGCCCAGCGACTCCTAGCTTTCCGTAGATGGCTCCGAGATGGTTGTCGACCGTCCGAACCGAAATCTCGAGTCGGTCAGCCATGACTCGAGACGAGAGACCGGTAGCGGCGAGCCGCGCGATCTCGAGCTCTCGGCCCGTCAGCCGAACAGGAGCGGCCTCGAGCAGGGCCGGTGTTCGAACCCCGCCCAGCGCGCTCGCGAGCAGCGATGCGCGCGCACCGGCGATCCGGGCGAGCTGCTCCCGACCACGCCGCAGGTAGGCGTGCTGTGCCTGCGCCGCCGCCTCTGCGGCGAAGAGGACGCTTCCCATCTGCTCGAACGAGGAGGCGACCCGCTCGAGCTTGACGGCGTCGCGATCTTCCAGTGCCTCCGCATGCGCCGCCATGGTGGAAACCATCTCGCCCTCGATTCGGTCCGCGAGCGCGGCAATCCGTGGGCCGGCGAGCTCGGGATAGCCCAGCCGAACCGCGTCGTGCAGCAGCCAGGCGGCCCAGACCAGGTGGGTGTCCGCGGCGGCGGCATGGGCCCTGTCCACGAGTCGCCTGGCTACGTCGGCTCGGCCGTCATCGGGCAGCCGCAGCCATGCCTCTGCCCGATCCATCCAGATGCGCGACCGTACGTCGATAGCCAACGAGTTCTCGACGATTTCGCCGTGCAGCTCGCCAGCCAGCTCCACGCGACCAAGCCACGAGGCGCAGAGCGAGGCCACCGCGGCATCGATGCCGCGAACCGCGAACGGGTCTGAGACTCGCACCGCCGCCAGCGCCCCGAGCATGGTGTGCAGGGCCTCCTCGATCATTCCCGACAGCAGCAGGCACTCAGCCAGGTTCATCCACCACATGGCCGCCACCTCCACCGCCCCGGACTCGAGGGCAGCCCGCTCTCCCTCGCGTGCGAGGCCGACCGCCTCCTTCAGCCGACCCGCATACGCGCGCGCCATGACTCGGTTGATCGCCAGCATGGATCCGCCAAGGGGCAGGTCGGATTGGACCGATGGAGCAACCCGAAGGCCGATCTCGGCCTGCTGCTCGGCTTCGGCAAGCCGGCCCAGCATGACGTTGGCAACGCTCGAGTAGACGAGCGTGTGGACAAGCGTCCGCGGCCTTGGGTCTGGCTTCTCGGCGATACGCCGGCCCGCCGCCGCGACGCTTGTGAGCTCGCCGGCACCTGCCCGAAAGAGGACCAGCAGGGCTTCCAGCTCGTCACGCCAGCGTTCGTCACCGACGACTGCCAGCGCACCGAGAAGAATGTCGGCGGCCTCGCTGGTCCGGCCGGCGCGGAAGTAGAGGAGCCCGGCATGGGCGAGCGCGACCTCGGCGACCTCGTCATCGGCCCCGGCAGCCTGCGACGCCAGCAGCAGGTTCTGCTCCGCCTCTTCGATGCGTTGCTGTACGGCCAGTGCTCTTCCCAGGAGCAGATGCCCGGCGACGCTGCTGTGAGCTGCGAGGGACGCTCGCGCCATCCGCTCGGCCAGTGGCGCGTCGAAGCTGCCGAGCGCCCGGCCAGCCGCCTCCAGCAGGAGGCTCGGATCGAGCGCCCCTCCGCTATCGAGCCGCCACAGCGCGAGGCGCAGCAGGTCGTCACCGCGGCGCGCTCCCGATGCCTCCAGGTGATCAGCCAGGGCGGCCGTGAGCCGCCGGACCCGGGTCCGAGCCAGCCCCGCCCGAATGACCTCACCGTAGATCGGGTGCGCCAGGCTGGCCACTGCTCGATTTCCCGCCTGCTCGACGGTCACGATTCCGGCCTCTTCCAGGGCCTCCAGAGTCGGTGCGCCCGCGAGGCGCTCGAGCAGGCCCAGGTCGACCAAACCGCCGATCGCCAGCGTCTCGACCACGCGCTGGCGGGCCGAATCGAGCCGGCCGAGCCGGTCATGTACCAGCTCCGCCAGCCGCGTGGACGGCGGCAGGGATCCGATTGCGCGCCAGAGTCCGCCTTCCCGTTCGAAGGCATGCGTCTCAAGGCCACCGAGCACCAGTTCCCGGAGATACAGGGCATTTCCGGCCGATCGCCGCCAGAGGTCGTGGAGCGTCGCGCTCTGCACCGGCCCTTCCATGAGGGCTTCGGCAAGCCGCCCGGCGGCACCCCGCCCGAGGTGCGCGAGGTCGATGCGCTCGATCACCGCGTCCTTCCAGAGCCCGCTGAGGGGCGCCGGAGTCTCGCCGGTCCGCTGTGTCATCACGACGGAAGCCACGTCATGCCGGCAGACGAGGTCGACCAGGCGCACGGAGTGAGCGTCGAGGTCTGCGGCGTCATCGACGACCACTACCAGCGGCCCGCGATCGTTTCCCCGTCGGCGCAGGTCGTCGAGCAGACGGGCGTGTAGCACGGCCTCTGTCGCGCCGCCGCCGGACGCGGTGGTCTCGAGAAGCGGCGCGAATGCGCCAAATGGAATCCGGGCGGTGGCAGGTGATGCGGATATCCAGCTGACAAGACGTCCCTCGCCCTGGAGCGTGTTGGCGAGCTCTGCGGCCAGCCTGGTCTTGCCGACCCCCGCCTCGCCCGCGATCACCACGCCCGCAGCGGATGGCGCACCGACGATGGCCGTGAGGCGGCTCAGCTCGTTCTCGCGGCCGACGAGCGGCCAATCCCGCATGCGGAAGTCCTCCGGGGCAGACACCCCCCTATGCCCACACCTTAGGCCCTCCGGCCAAATGGAGACCGCTAGGCTGCGGTCGCGCCGTCCATGGGAGGCGACCCTTCAGGCTCCGCGGTCTCCCCGATACGCGTGACGCCCAGACGTCCGTGCCGCGCCGCCACGCGCCAGCGCCAGGCCACCAGGGCGACCGCTGCCACCGAGATCAGCCCACCCAGGAAGAAGGCCATCGGCGCATCCCACTGCTCGGCGACCGCCCCGGCAAAGATCCCGCCGATCGGCGAGGTCCCGGCAAAGACGGTGACGTAGAGCGACATGACCCTGCCGCGCATGGCATCGGTGACATTGGCCTGGATGGTGGCGTTGACGGTGTTGATCATCAGCATCGAGGTCAGGCCGGCGCCCATCGCGAAGGGGATCGCCGGCAGCAGGGCTCGCATGCCCGAGAGGCCGATCGTCAGCAGCCCGAACAGCAGCCCGCCGCCCAGCATCAGCGCCAGCGCCCGTCGTTGCCGCATGTAGGCCAGGCTGATCGCGCCCGCCAGTGAGCCGAGACCGGTGCAGGCGTAGAGCAGGCCGTAGCCATCGGCCCCCAGCCCCAGCTCGTCCTGGGCGAAGAGGGGCAGCAGGATTCGGAAGTTCAGGCCGAAGGTGGCGACCAGCCCCAGCAGCACGAGCGCCCACAGGATCGTGGGCGAGTGCCAGACGAAGCCGAGCCCCTCCCCCAGGCTGCGGAGCACCGGCACCCGCCGCGCCGGCCGCTCCACCTGGCGAATCTGCGCCGGATCCATGCGGGCCAGGTTGTAGATCACCGCCGCGTAGCTGACCGCGTTGACGCCGAAGTTGAAGGCGATGCCGCCGGTGGTGGTGCCGATCAGGCTCACGCCCAGCGCGATGATCACGCCGCCGAGTGCCGGCCCGATCACCCGCGCGCCGTTGAACGCCATGGAGTTCAGCGCGATCGCGTTGGGCAGCAGCTCCCTGGGGACGAGGTCCGCGGCCAGCGCCTGGCGCACTGGCATGTCGAGCGCGTTCACCACGCCCAGCGCCAGCGAGAGCACCATCACCACCGGGATGCTGACGGCACCGCCGACCGTCAGCGCCAGCAGCACGATCACCTGGACCGTCGCCAGCGACTGGGTCACCAGCAACGTGCGTCGCTTGTCGAGCCGATCGACGAAGACCCCGCCGAACGGCGCCAGCACCAGCGCCGGCACGAACTCGAGGGCAGCCACGATCCCCAGCTGGATCGGCGAGCCGCCGAGGGCCAGGACCAGCCACGGCAGGCTGACCTGCTGCATCCAGGTGCCGATGCGGCTGATTCCCTGCCCGATCCAGTAGAGCCGGAAATTGCGGACCCCGAGCGCGGCGAACCCGCGGCCGAGGCCGGCCATCCTGCCGAGTCGAGGCAACATCGTTAGTCATGCTAACGATGCTTCGCGGATCGGTCTCGCGAGGCGCCAGGCGGCTCCCCCGCATCCTGCCAACTGGCCCTACCAGTGCGGCTCGGCTGGCGCAATCGTGGCGCCGACACCGAACCCATCTGCGCGCGAGGAACACCCATGACCTACGTCATTGCCGAGCCCTGCGTCGACGTGATGGAGCTTTCCTGCCTGGCAGTCTGCCCGGTGGACTGCATCCATCGCGACGAGGGCGTCGACCGGATGCTCTACATCGACCCCGACGAGTGCATCGACTGCGGCGCCTGCGAGCCCGAGTGCTCGGTCCAGGCCATCTTCACCGAGGATGACCTGCCCGAGAAGTGGCGGGCCTACACGGAGGTGAATGCCCTCTGGTTCAAGGACAGGGACGCTGCCCGCGAGAAGGTCAACCAGCTGAAGCCGGCCTGACCGCAGGAATCGGGGCCGCCGTGGGCGCGCCACACCCCGGGCGGGCGTATCCTGCGCGCCAATGACGGACGCGCTGATGCACGCGCGTGAACTGCTGCGCGCTCATCCCCTGATCGACGGCCACAACGACCTGCCCTGGACCATCCGCACCTCGCCGCTGGCGGAAGGCGACCTCCGTCGCTACAGCCTCGACGCGGCGCCGGGCGCCGGTCAGACCGACATCCCGCGTCTGCGGGCGGGCGGCGTCGGGGCGCAGTTCTGGAGCGTCTACGTGCCGGCTGAGCCGGGGACCGGCCTGGCGCGCATGCAGCTAGAGCAGATCGATCTGGCCCGGCGGATGATCGCCATGCATCCCGAGGACCTCGAGCTGGCGTGGTCGGCACAGGACGTGGAGCACGCATTCGCAGCCGGCCGGATCGCGTCGCTGCTTGGCATGGAGGGCGGGCACGCGCTGGAGGGGTCGCTGGGAGCCCTGCGCGCCTTCCATGAGCTGGGCGTGCGCTACATGACGCTGACACACAACACGACGAACGAGATCGGCGACTCGGCGACGGACACCCCGCAGCATGGCGGCCTCTCCGCGTTCGGACACGAGGTCGTGGCCGAGATGAACCGCCTGGGCATGCTGGTGGACCTCTCGCACGTCGCGCCGTCGACGATGGCTGCTGCCCTTGATGCCAGCACCGCGCCGATCATCTTCAGCCACTCGTCGGCGCGAGCGCTGTGCGATGTGCCCCGCAACGTCCCGGACGAGATCCTGGCGCGCATCACGCCCAACGGTGGGGTGGTCATGGTCAACTTCGTCGCCGGCTTCATCAGTCCCGATGCTGCCGCCGTCCTGGTGCCGGCCATCGCCGAGTTTGGCCGGATGTCCGCCGGCGTCACCGACATCGCCGAGCTGCGCGCTCTCCGTGAGCAGTTCGTCGAAGGGCTGGACGTCCCGGCGCCAAGCATCTCCCAGGTTGCCGACCACGTCGAGCACGTGGCTCACATCTCCGGCCATGACCATGTCGGCATCGGCTCCGACTACGACGGCAACCGCTTCTGGCCGCAGGGCATGGAGGACGTCTCGAGCTTCCCGCGGCTACTCGCCGAGCTGATCGACCGAGGATGGACCGATGCCCAGCTGATCGCGCTCGCCGGCGGCAACGTGCTGCGGGTGATGCGTTCGGCGGAGGCCGCGGCCACGGCGCGGCCCCCGAGCCTGTCCCGCTAGGCACGACGAGGGGCCCGCCGGAGCGGGCCCCTCGTGACGCGGAGGACGTAACTGCTACAGACCGGCGTCTATCCTCCAGATGCCGCGGCCGTGCGTCGCCGCGTAGATGTAGCCGTCCGGCGCCACCTCCACGTCGATCGCCACGGTCACCGGGAAGTTGTCGCCCAGGCGGTACCAGCCGGTGCCGCCGGCATCCAGGTAGACAACGCCCAGGTCGGTGCCGACCACCAGCGCACCGCTGTCCAGCACCTTGATGCTGTTGGCAGGCACGTCGGGGAAGTCACCGCCCGCAGTGTCGTCGAGGCTAATCCAGGTCGCACCGCCATCGGTGGACTTGAAGACGTGCCCGATGCCGGCACCCGGGCCCTCGGTGAAGCGACGCGAGAAGCCGTTCATGACCACGTAGACGTTGCCCGCGTCATCGACAGCGGCTCCACCCACGTAGCGGTTCGGCACGTCGCTCCCGCTCAGATCGGCATCGGTCCAGGTCCAGGCGGACCCGTTGAAGTGGCCTACGGCCACTCCGCGCGCGAACCCGCTGTTGTTGCAGGGCCCGCACCAGCCGGCGACGGCCGTGCCACCGTTGTAGGCCATGGCCGTCGCCACCTGCACCGGGCTGGCGAAGGTGTGGACGTTGTGCCACTCGCTCCCGGAGCGGATGGCGAAGCCGTTGTCCTGGAACCAGATGCTGTTTCCGCCGGCGAGCCACAGGTTGATGTCCTGGTCATCGGCCACGAACGGCGCGATGAAGCGCGCGTTGATGTCCGGTGGCGCGATGTCCCAGGTGGTCGCCACGCTCGGATCGAGGAAGGCGGCCAGGTCGTCGGGGCTGGCGCAGTTGTTCGTCACCTCCATGGAGAGGTAGACGTACTCCTGCACGATGTTGCAGCCGTCGTTCGGGTCGACGAGGACGTCGCCGCCATCGCCGCCGAAGTTCGAGCTCATCCCGGCAGCGCCGATCCGGTAGATCGAGCCGCCGTTGTCCTGCAGGCCGCCACTGACGATGGCGCCGCTGCCGGCCGGGGTCTGCGGGTTGCTCCCGTTGGCCAGGCCGACGCCGACCGCGTAGTACTGCAGGGCGTCAATGCTGCCGTCGTTCAGGCTCTCCCAGTCGGTCGCATGGCCGGCGCGGTTGGTCTCGCCGTCCAGTGGCCGGCGATAGACGCCGCCGTCATTGCCGACGTACAGGAAGGTGCCCGCCTCAGATGAGCCGACGGCCACCGAGTGCTGGTCGGGATGGGTCGTCTGCGGGCAGCGGTTGTCCGCGTTTCCGCTCGGCGGATACTCCGCGTCGGGTGCCCAGCAGCCGAAGTAGAAGTTCCAGTACGGGCCGATGGTGGTCCAGTGCTGGCCGCCGTCCTTCGTCTCGTAGACCTCCTCGAGGCCGGCAAAGACGTGGTTGGCATCGGTCGGGTCAACCAGCAGGAACTGGTTGTACCAGGACTGGATCCCGGGCCGGTAGCCAACGCCATAGTTCCTGGCGAGGGCCGACCCGCCGCTGGCCAGCTTGTCCGCAGTCGCGATGCGGGTCCACGGGCCGTCCAACGTCCCCTTGTTGGAGACGTAGATGCCGTCCAGGTACGTCATCGGAATCGCCGCGAACGACTGGATCAGCTTCGGGGACTGGTTCATGACGTAGAGCTTCGAGCCGTCGGCTGACCAGGCGAAGCTGACGTTGCCGATGTCGTTCTTGTCCAGGCCACCCTTCAGGTTGACCTTGGTCCAAATGCTGCCGTGGTCCCACGTCTCGTAGAACCCGTTGTAGCTGTCGCCCGAGCGCCAGCCGACGCCGGCGATGATGTGATCCGGGTCCTCCGGATCGATCGCCAGGTCGTTGACGATGTTCTTGTAGGCGGCGTTGGCGTTGCCCGCGTTCGCTCCGCCCGGCAGGTAGCTCAGGTTCGGGGCGAAGGACCGATGCCACGCGGTGTCGAAGTCGCCGGTGGCCGAGTGCGAGTAGATGCCGCGCAGGGTGGCGATCCACACCGTCCCGTCCGGCGAGAAGCGGATGGCGTTGATGGTCGTCGACTCGAGTTCCTCGCCGCCCACGCGGTCGCTCATCGAGAACGTGCCGCCGGTCGGACCGGCGAGCCGGAAGACGCCGGCACCGACGTAGCTGGTCCCGCCGGTGTTGGCCTCGCCCGTGGCGTACCAGAGCGAGCCGTCGACAGGGTTGATCTGCAGGTCGCCGCTCGAAAGCGACGGCAGGGCGTCGGCGATCGGCTCCCAGTTACCGCCGCCGGTCGTGGAGCGCCAGACACCGCCATTCGCGCCGCCGACGTAGACGTTGCCACTGTCGTCGGCCGCGAGCGCGGTGATGCGACCGGTCACGAGACCCGAGCCGCCACCCGAGTTGGAGTAGTAGTCGCGGTAGTTGATGTCATCGGCGTCGTAGGCGACGTCGGTGACCTCGTCCCAGGAGCCACCGGCCACGGCCAGGCCGTTGAGGTTGTCCAGTGCGTGGGTGTACGCGCCGGGGTTAACGATGCCGGGTGCCGTACGAGCCTCAGCCCACTGCTGGGCTGCCGTCAGCGCCTCGGCCGACTCGCCGCCGGCACCACCCTCGGCCAGGCCCTGGGTACCCTCCTGGAATTCTCGCTCGCGTTCGCGCTCCGCGCCATCGCTCTCGGCGAGCAGCTTGCTCGCGGCGCGAGGGAGCAGCTGGTCCTGGTTCGACTGCGTGAGCAGCGCGCGACCCACGAAGAGTGAGCCGAACACCAGGAGAACGACGGCGGCGACAACCACCAGCCGATATCGGAACAGATAGTGCGTCAATGCACGCTCCTCCTGCATGCGGAGGTGCTGGGGCGGGCGCCCCCGCACCGTCTAACGAAGGCTGCGAGCCTACTCCCGCGCGGTCGGGGGCGTCGCGGGGAATCGACGAATTTGCGGTGCGAGCAAGCACCGGGCGCCCGATCGCCCGGCGGGTCATCTACGGGCACATCGCCCAGCACCAGGGGCCAACGGCCGGGGGGTTCTCGACGGGATGACGCCCTAGACGGTCTCCATCGTCGCTCGCTCGGCCAGTGCGATCGGCAGCGTGCCCGACGAGGTGATCGCGTCGTGGAAGTCACGCAGGGCAGCCACGTCGGAGGCATCGGTCCCGCGCGCCGACAGGAATCGGTCCCTGATGCGCAGGATCTCGAGGCACCCGGTCAGGTAGGAGGATGCCTGCGTGGGCCAGCTGCAGTAGCGGGTCACCTCCGCCACCGCGGTCGGCTCGGTCAGCGACGAGTTGGCCATCATGAACGTGACCGCCTGGGCGTGGGTCATCTCGCCCAGGTGCAGGCTCGTGTCGGCCACGATCCGCGCCGCCCGGAAGAGGGTCGCCTCGTACTGGAACATCACGTGGCGTAGGTCGTCGTAGAAGCCGGCTTCGCGCATCATCCGTTCCGCGTAGAGCGCCCAGCCCTCTGCGAAGTAGCTCGTTCCGAACCACTGCCGCAGGTGAGATGGATTCGCCTTGGCCATGACCAGGTGCCAGTGGTGGCCGGGGTAGGCCTCGTGGACCGAGGTGGTCGGGATGGTGGCGTAGCAGTTCGAGGCCAGCCGCTTGGCAATCTCCTCCTCGCTCGCGCCATCGGGCGGGTACGGCACGAAGAAGTGGCCGCGCAGCGTATCGGCGTAGCTGGGCGGCGCGACGTAGGAGGCCACTGCGATCACCGGACGCTGGAAGGGCGCGGAGGGCACGACCGCGCACTCCTCTCCCGGCGGGAAGCTGACGAGACCGCGGTCCCGCAGGAACTGGCGCGCGCGCTCGGTCCACTCCTCGTACGCGCCGCGCATCTCCTCGGGCGTGGTCGGTCGGTCCTCGTTGAGCTCCTGGAGCACGGCGTGCCAGTCATCGGTCCCGCGCAGCTCCTGCGCCCCCTCCCGGAGCGCCTCCGACAGCTCCTCGATCTGCTCCCGCCCCTTTTCGCGCAGGGTCCGGGCATCGAACGAAAGGAGCTCGGCCTGCCGCAGGACGGTGTTGTAGCGCACCTCCCCGAAGGCCCAGTCGCCGCGGGCGTCGGGCCGCATCGCCTCGAGGAACTCCGCGAACTCAGCGTACGCATCGGCGGCCTCGACACCCGCCGCCTCCATGGCGCCCCGGTTCTCCTCGCCAATCTCCGCGGGAAGGAGGAAGCGCAGGTAGTTCGCGCCCGCGCGTGCCTGGTTGATGGCTCGCGACAGCAGGAGCTCGGGCACGAGCTCCGGGCGGAGGTTCTCGCGCCCGGCCGCGAGGTTGTCCGGCACCTGCTTCAGGCGCGCTGCGGCGGCCTGGACCAGCTCGGATTCGGGGCGAAGCCGGTGCAGGAAGAGCGTGAAGACTCCGCGCATGCCGGGGTTGAGGTAGTGGTCCGGCTGGCGCCGCCAGACCTCCCACTCGTCGTAGACGCCCTCCTCGACCAGGCCCGCGACCGCCAGGTCGCGGTCGATCCGCTCGTCGAACGTCAGGCCAGTGGGCTCGACTGCCTCGAAACGGCGTCGCCACTCGGTGGTGGCGGCGGCTCGTCGCTCGAACGCGTCGGCACTGAGATCGTCAAGCTGGTCGTCGTACTCGGTGAGCCCCATTCCACTGGCTCGCACCGGGTTCTCGCGGTACTGCTCCGCGAGGAATTGACGGACCAGCTCGGAAAAGTCCGCTGACAACAGTGCTCCCTCCCGTTATTCGTCTGTCGAGGCGGCAGTCGAGCCGAAGTGTAGCCCGATGGTCCTGGCCCGGATTGGCCATCCAGCGCACCCCGGGGATGCCTGCCGTTTGGCCTGCCCCGGAGGGACAAGCGGCCGTGGGACGCGTCCGGCCGCGACCATAGGGTTACGGTGATGTGCATCGCATTTCCCGGCCGCGTGCTCGGCGTCGGACCGGACGGCGCCACCGTCCGAACCCAGGGCCGCGATCGTCGCGCGTCGACGTTGCTCCATCCCGACGTGCAGCCTGGCGAGTGGGTGCTCGTCTCGGTCGGCACCATCGTGGAACGGCTGAACGCTGACGAGGCGGCGGCGATCAGCGACCTGCTGCTCGCCGCTTCGGCGGCGGAACGAGGCCAATCGTGACCGCGACCAGCGCACGCTCGACGGCGGCAACGCACGACGGCGTCTCCGGGCCCATCCTCTTCGCGCGGTATGCCTTCGGACCCAACCGGCTCGGCTACTGCGGGACCGATGACCACGACGCGGTGCTGCAGCACGGGGCGGCGCACGAGGAACGGCCGTTGCGAAGTCTCGCGCGCACCTTCGAGGGGGCGTTCCCCTATCTCGAGCTCATCGCACGAGCCAACGCGATTCCAGATCCGCTGGACGCCCGCGTGGTGGAGGCGTACTGGATCGGCAACGGGCTGACGGCTGCCGTGGAACCGGGACCGATGCAGCGCTCCCTCGACGAGCGCTTTCGGCGCCGCCTCGAGCCCTCGACCTGGCGCTGGCTCGAGGCGAGCGTGCCAGCCGGCGCGCGACCGGTGCACGCCTTCCACGTCATGGACGTCTTCCCACGCGTGGGGCTCCTGCGCGGCGAACGGGCCGACGACGTGCTCCAGGTCATCGACTCCTGCCGCATTCGATGGGGACAGGTCCGCGCCGTGCAGGATGCCTCGCTGATCGTGGATGCACCGCGCCTGGTGATGACGGGCGGGCGGCTCGAGGTGGGCCCCGCACGCCAGGAGGTCGTGGAGCGCTGGCTCGACGGTGTCGGCTTCGTGACGGATGTGGAGCCCGGCGACATGGTGAGCATCCACTGGGCCTGGGCGTGCGACCGCCTCTCGGCCCGGCAGCTGGCGAACCTGAAGCGCTGGACCGCATTCGAGCTTGCAGTGGCCAACCTGGCGCTCTGAGGCCGGCCGCCGCCGTCGCTCAGCGCGGCGCGGGGACGAGCCGACCCAGCCGCTCGGGCGCGGCGGCGGCCGCGACCTGGATGGCGTTGAGCGCCGCGCCCTTGCGCAGGTTGTCGCTCGACAGGAAGAGCGCGAAGCCGCGCTCGCGGCCGGGGATCGCACGAACGCGCCCCACCAGGACCGGGTCTCGTCCCACGACGTCGAGCGGCATCGGGTGGCGGTCGCTGCCGTCGGCGTTCCGGTACTCGAGGCCGGGCGCGGCACGCAGCGCCTCCTCCAGCTGGGCCACGGTGGCCGGTCGGCTGGTTCGAACGTGGAGCGCGACCGAGTGGCCGGTATGGACCGGGACGCGCACGGCGGTCGCGGCGACATCCAGGTCGGGCAGGCCCAGGATCTTGCGCAGCTCAGCGATGACCTTGCGCTCCTCGCCGGTCCAGCCCGCGTCGTCGAGCACGTCGATCTGCGGCACCACGCTGTCCGCGATTCGGCCGTGGAACGGCGATCCCTCCGCGGCATCGACACCGCCGGCCGCACGCTCGCGCTCGAAGGCCTCCAGACCGGCGCGACCGGCGCCGCTGACCGCCTGGTAGGAGGCGAGGTCGACGGACTCGAGGCCAAAGCGGTCGCGGATCGGCGCCAGCGCGACCACCGCCGCTGCGGTGGTGCAGTTGGGATTCGCGACGACGTTCCCGGACCGCCCGCGCAGGGCGTCGGCGTTCGCCTCGGGGACGACCAGCGGCACGGCGGGATCCAGGCGGAACGCGCTCGAATTATCGACGATGAGCGGCACGCGACGACCGGGGCCTGCAACGATATCCCGCGAGGTAGCCCCCTCGGTTGCGAGGAAGAGGCAGTCCAGGCCCTCCGCCGCCTCGTCCGAGAGGACGGCGACCGGTACCTCTCGGTCGCCGTAGGCGACCGATCCGGCATCGGTTCCGAAGGCGCGCAGGCAGGCGGCCGGCAGGCCGGCATCGGCCAGGATGGAGAGGAAGACGCCGCCCACCACGCCCCGCGCGCCGGCGACACCGATGATCGGCCAGTCGTTCACGCCGCCACCCCGAAGAGGATCGGCCGTTCGCCGGCCACCAGGCGAGCGAGGTCCGCGTACACCGCCCCGGCGGTCACCGCTCCGCCCGCTCCCGGACCCGCGACCCGGAAGAGGTTCCCGTCAGCCATCTCCACCTCCAGCACGCCTTCGACCCCACTCGCCGACGCCAGTGGCGACCCCTCGTTCAGCTCCACGGGCCCGACGTGCAGGGCATCCCGATCCGCTTCGGCCACCAGGCGCACGACCTGTCCGGCCGGCGGCTGGAGCCCGACGATACCGCGAGTCGTGACCTCCGGCTCGGAGCGCCAGCGACCCCAGGCCACGGAGGCCAGGATGGCAAGCTTCTGGGCGGCGTCTCGGCCCTCGACGTCGAAGGTGGGATCGGCCTCAGCGTAGCCGGCCTGCTGTGCTTCCCCGAGCGCCTGCTCGTAGCTGCGGCCGGCCCCCATGGCGGAGAGGATGAAGGTGGTGGTGGCGTTCAGCAGGCCGCGCAGGCGCGAGATTCGACCCGTTGCGGCGAGGTGCTCGACGGTTTCGATCATGGGCGTGCCACCGCCGACCGACGCCGACCCCAGCAGGGCGCCCCCGCGGCCCGCGGCCAGCTTGGCCAGCTCCCCTCCGTGCGTCGCCAGCAGGGCCTTGTTGGCCGTCACGTAGGCGAGCCCGCGCTCGAGCGTCGTGCCGGCCCAGCCGCGCGGCCCCTGCGTGCCGCCGGCGAGCTCCACCACCGCGTCGATCCCGTCGCCGGCCACCAGGTCCTCGGCGGGGCAGATTTCGACCGCTCCGGGCAGCGCCGTCGCGCGACCGCGAGCGGCATCGCGCACCGAGATGCGCACCAGCTCCACCGGCAACGGTCCCGTTGCGATCAGCTCACCCAGGGCAGAGCCCACCGTTCCCCACCCGATGAGCCCGATGCGAACGCCATGCCTCATGAGCGTGCGAGTCTAGGGCAGCGGGTACACTTCGCGCATGGGAGCCACCGAGACCGTCGATCTGTTCTTCGAGCTGATCAACGACGATCACCGCGAGAAGGCGGTCGACCTGTTCGCCGAGTTCGCGGTCATGGGCATCTCGGTGCCCGGCTCCGACGAGCGCACCAACCTGCGTGGCCGGGACAAGGTCGGCGGCTGGTTCCTGCGCGCCGGCGATGGCTTCAGGATGTACGCCAACGACGGGCGCTCGATGGGCGCGAGCTATATCGCCGACGTCACCGTCATGCGCCCCGGCGCGCCTTCCATGCACGTCGAAGCGAACTTTCGCGTCGAGAACGGTGAGATCGTCAGCCTCTTCCTCCAGCCAATGTGACGCTGGCCGGTCGGCCCCGCCGCTGTCCGTTGGCGTCGTCGCAGCTGGCGGCTAGGGGAAGAGGTCCTGCTCCCGGGGCATGAGCAGGGCAGCGGCTCCCGGATCCGGCGAGGGGGCGGGCCGCCACGCGTAGCCGCGCACCACGACCACCGGCAGCTGCTCCACCTTCCCGCCCGCCAGGTCGGCCGCCGAGGCCAGCTCGTCGGCCACGGCAATGGCCGTCGATCGCATCTCGCGGCCCTGCGCGTCCGGCGCACCGCGCAGGTCCCAGAGCGCCTCGATCCCGGCCGCGCCGATGGCGACGTTCACGATGCCGAGCCGCCATGGACGGCCGAAGGTATCGGAGACGACGACGGCCGGGCGCGCCCCGGTCAGCTCGGCGAGCCGATCGCGCAGGTGGCGCGCCGAGGCATCCGGGTCCTCGGGAAGGAGTGTCGCCGCCTCGCCACCGCCGACGTTCGAGACGTCAACCCCGGCGTTGGCGCAGACGAGCCCGTGGCGCGTACGGCTGATGATCAGCCCGCCCTCCGCCATGCGCAGGATCTCGACCGATTCGCGCAGCACCAGCTCCACCTGGCGCGCGTCCTTGCCCCACCGCTCCGCCCACGCGCGAGCCCGGTCGGAGGGCTGGACCGACGTGAGGTCGACCACCCTGCCCTCCGCCTTGGAGACGACCTTCTGCGTTACCACCAGGACGTCGTCGTCCGACAAACCGACCTCCCCGGCCGCCGCAGCACTGGCGATCAGCGCCGCCAGGTCGTCCCCCGGCCGGACCTCGGGAATCCCCGGGAGCGGCAGCAGGGTGATCACGCCACGTCGCCGAGCTCGAGCCAGCGGGCGAGATCCTCCGGCGTGTCCAGGTCGAATGCGAGCCCGGGCCGATGGACGACGTTGACCGGCAGCCCCGCCACCGTGGCGGCGTCGAGATGCGCCGCGCACGACCCGGCGCCGAATCGGAACGGCACCGCGGCGGCCGGCCGCTGCGCCAGCGCGTTCGTCCCCGTCCCGGCGCGATCGGGCGCGATGGCGACGCCCGCGGGCAGCGGGATAGCCTTGGCGAGCGCCATGACGTCGTCGACGGCGAGGTTCGGCAGGTCGCCGTGCAGCACCACCAGGACATCGATTCCCTCGACGACCGCCTCCGAGCGTGCCTGTTCCAGGCCGGCATTCAGCCCCATCCCGCGCTGCGCGGAGAGCCGCGCACCTGCCTCGGCCACCAGGGGCTGCAGAGCCGCTGATGGCGAGATGACGACGACGTCATCGCAGGCCTCGCGCGCCACCTTCAGCACGCGCACCAGCAGTGCCCGGGCGAGCTGCTCGCGCGCCGCGGGATCGAGCACCGGAGCGAGACGCGTCTTCGCGACATCCAGCCCCCGGTGCGGCACGATGATCCTCACGCCACGGAGGATAAGGCCTCAACCGGTCGGCGTCCCGGGCGCGACAAGCGCCCGAGCCAGCCGCGCACGATCCTCGTCGCTGCGCATCACGGTCGGCAGGACGCTGACCTCCATGCCCAGCTCCTCGATCGACGGGGCGAGGCTGGCATCGGATTCATCGATGACGAAGCGGTCCACGAGGCCGGCGTAGAGCCTCGCCACGCCCCGGGCGGACACCTCGTGGCCCAGGGAGCCGAGCATGCGGTCGGCGGGTCCCCTGATCGCCTGGCCGGCCACGATGCCGCTGACCCCCAGCCGGCGCGCGGCCGCTCCCTCGATCGCAGATCGCACCCCGGGGACCGCCAGGATGGGGCCGATGCTGACCAGGGGGTTCGAGGGGCCGATCACCATTACGTCGGCGGCGCGCAGCGCGTCCAGCACGAGCGGGGTGGCCACGGCCTGCTCTGCCCCCTCGAAGCGCAGCGACACCACCGTGTCCGCCTGGCGGCGCTGCACGAAGTACTCCTGGAAGGCCAGCTCGCCGGCATCGGTCCCGATCCGCGTCCGGACGCGGTCGTCGGTGACGGGTAGGATGCGGGTCGCCACGCCCAGGGCGGAGGTCATCTCGCTGGTGGCGGCCGTCAGCGAGGCGCCGTCGCGCAGCAGCTGGTTGCGCCGGACGTGGATCGCCAGGTCGGCGTCCCCGATCCGGAACCAGCCCTGGGCACCCAGCCGCTCCAGCATGCCGAGTGCGGTGTAGGTGTCGTCGGCCACGCCCCAGCCCTGGTCGCGATCTGCGACGCCAGCCAACGTGTAGAGGACCGTGTCGAGGTCCGGGCAGACCAGGAGGCCGAAGCGTTCGGTGTCGTCCGCGACGTTGACGACCACCGTCAGGTCGCCGGGGGCGAGCACCTGCTGGAAGCCGTGCGCCAGCTTCGCTCCCCCGGTGCCGCCGGCCAGCAGGACGACCTTCATGCAGCGAAGAGTAACGCGGCGAGGGTCAGCGCCCCTCGTGGCCCGGCGGTCGCCGCTCGCGGGAGGCCGCGCAGCCAGCCTCCGCGGGTTGGCAGCGGATGGTGCTGCACCGGCAGACTCAGTCGGTGGTGATCGGAATCTCGAGCGGCGTCACGCGGCCGCGGGGACGCAGCCAGGTGGTGAGGACGAAGAACGCGCCTCCGACGCCGGCCAGCATGAGGAAGAGCGGATGGACATCGCTCGTGGCGTCCCGCACCAGGCCGAGGGCGGTGGGACCGGCCGCGGCAACCAGGTAGCCCACCAGCAGCATGATGCTCGCCTTGCTGCCCGCATCGCGATCGTCCGTCGCATAGTCGACCGGCAGCGCGAGGATCAGCGGGAACGCCATCCCGAGGGCGGCGCCCGCCAGCGCCACCCAGGCGACGGTGAGCGCCGGAAACAGGACCAGCCCGAGGGGGGCGATGGTGAACGCCGCCGAGACGGTGCGCAGCTGTGCCCGGCGTGTGCCGAAGCGGTCGGCGACGTAGCCGGTGGCGAGCACGGCCACCAGGCTCGATAGCTGGAAGACGGTGACCATCGTGCCGGCTCCGGTCGCGGACCATCCCATCGAGACGAGCGCGGCAGACAGCCAGATGACCAGGCCCCAGTACACGAACGACTGCAGGCCGAAGAGGAGCGCCATCAGCCAGGCGATGGGATCGGCCCACCGCAGGCGCAGGCCCTCGCCGGCGCGGAGATCGCGGGGATCGGGGCCCAGCAGCCGGTAGCCGATGAGGATCGCGGCCAGCACCGGCGCGGAGAGCAGCAGGGTCGCTCCGCGCCATCCGCCGGACAGCTGCGAGAGGATGACGATCAGGGCCGTTGCGACCGCGGCTCCGGCGACGACGCCGGTGCCGTACATGCCGGTCATGAACCCGGGGTGGCCGGGCGCGCGGGCCTTGATGATCATCGCGGGGATGGAGCCGGCCAGGCCCATCCCGATCCCCAGGCCCACCGTCAGGGCGACGAGGAGCGCGACGTTCGGAGCCGCGGCGCGAGCGGCCCCGAACAGGACCACCAGCGCGAGCGCCAGCCCCAGCGCCGGCCGCGGCCGGAGCCGTCCGGCCAGCCAGGCGCCAACCGGCGCGAAGAGCCCCAGGCAGATGATCGGCACGGTTCCAAGCAGGCCCGCCGCGACCGACCCCATGCCCAGGTCGTCCTGCATGGCCGGCAGCAGGGGCCCGACGCTGACGGCGAGCGGGCGGACGGCCAGGGCGCTGGCGAACAGCGCGAGGGCGAGCTTCGTACGGGGCGTCACCGCCACAGGTTAGAAGCGGACGCCGACGAACGTCCGCCGCCTGGAGCGTTGAGGCCTACTCCGCCTCGAGCATCGGCCTGACCTCACGGGCAAGCCGCTCCATCGACTCGGCGTCGCAGGGGGCAGGAAAGCCGATGATGAAATGGCGGAACCCGATCCGCAGGAACGGCCGTAGCTTGTCCGCGACCTGCTCGGGCGTGCCGACCAGCTGATCGGTCCAGGGCCGTGCCGTGCCGTTGCGCTCGAAGATCCCCTCCAGGACGCGCTGCGCCTCTGCGGGGTCGTCGCGGATGATGCAGACGCCCGTACCCACCGTCCGCTCGATCTCGGACTCGTCGCGGCCGACCTCCTCGCAGTGCCGCCGCAGGACTTCATCCTTGCGCTGCACGTTGTCCAGCCCGCCGCCCACGTTCATGGCGTCCGCGTAGCGGGCCACGATGCGCAGCGTCTTTCGCTCGCCTCCCCCGCCGATGAGGATCGGCAAGCGCGCCTGGACCGGCGCCGGATCGTTGCGGACCGCGTGCGCGGCGTAGAACTCCGACCCCGATGGCTCCTCGCCGTGGAGCATCCCGCGCATGATGCGCACCGCCTCTTCCAGCCAGCGCAGCCGCTCGCCCGGGGACGAGCCGAACTCGATCCCGTATGCCCGGTGCTCGGTTTCGAACCAGGCGCCGCCGATGCCCAGCACGGCGCGGCCGCCGGAAATGTGGTCGAGCGTCGTCGCCATCTTGGCCACGAGCGCCGGGTTGCGGAACGTGTTGGCCCCGACCATCAGGCCCAGCCGGGCGTTCGTGGTCGCCTCGGCCCACGCGGCGAGCGTCAGCCAGCCCTCGAGGATCGGCCCGTCGTCGGAGCCGACGATGGGGTAGAGGTGGTCCCACGTCCAGACATCGTCGTAGCCGAGCTGGTCGGCGCGAATGCCGGCGCTGCGCAGCGCCTTCCATGAGGTGTACTGGTTCCAGGCGAGGACGCCCAGCCTGATCGCGCCGGGATTACTCATCGTGCTTGATCACCTTCTCCACCCGCAGCCGTGCGGTCACGCGTGACTGGCCGTTGAAGCGCTCGGGGTCGGATCCGTAGCGGCGGGCGAGTGCCTTGATATCGGCCATGGCCCGCTCCTCGTCGGTGTCAAGCTCCACGCGTCCCTGGAGCGCCACCCAGATCAGCTCGTCCTCGAAGCAGAGGCTGACGCGCGGTTCGCGCTCCATCCAGCGGAACTTCGCGCGGCGGGTCATGGTGTTCATCAGGATCGTGTCCGGTTGCTGCGGGTCGAGGTCGAACCACATCACCGACTGGCTGGGGGCTCCGTCGGCGTTCACCACTGACAGGACGGGGTAGCGCAGCTCGGAGGTGAGCCACTCGCGGAGCTCGTCGCTGAGGACATTGGTGATGGTCAGGGCGGGATCGGTCAAGGGGCATCTCCTGGATCGTCTGGTGGGTCTTTCATCGATGCTGCAATCGTCGCGCCAACGTCGGGCACATGCTAGCCCGGCGAACGAGCAACCGGATGGGGCGCCCTAGCCGGGCGCCCCTTCGGCTTCCCCCCTGGCGTTTGGTATCAGCAGGCTGAATACCAATCCGAGCAACACGAAGCCGGTGGCCACGTGCGACGCGGTCTGTCCGGCCTCCACGAACGAGTCGTCCACGGCGTTGCGGATGTCGGCACGCAGCGCATCGGTCAGGCGCGGGTCGGCGAGGACCTGGGGCAGCGCCTGCCCGCCGGAGCCCTCGATCGCCTGGGCGATCCCATCGACCGCCGCCGTCGGCAGCTGCGGCACGTCCGCCAGCCGGTCGCGCGTGCCCTGCCCGAGACCGATGTAGAGCACGGTCCCCAGGACGGCGATGCCAAGCGCCGTGCCGACCTGGCGCAGGGTGGTGGTGCCGCCCGAGGCGACGCCGGAGCGGTCCGGCGGAATCTGCGCGAGCGCCACGTTGGTCAGCTGGGCCGTGGCCAGCCCCACGCCCACGCCGTAGACCACGAGCGCCGGGACGAGGTCCCAGCCACCCAGGTCGGGGCTGAAGACCGCGCCGATCCAGAAGATGCCGGCCGCCTCCAGGGCCATCCCTGCGGTCACCACCCACTTGGGACCGATGCGGCTGGCGAGCATCCCGGCCGATGGTCCGGCGACGAATGCGCCGGCCGCCAGGCCGAGCAGCACCAGACCCGTATCGAAGGCGGAGTAGCCGAGCACGCCCTGCAGGAAGAGCGGGACCACGAAGAGCAGCCCGAACTCGCCGAGCGACACGATCGTCACCGCCAGGTTGCCCCATCGGAAGCCGGGATAGCTGAAGAGGCTGAACTGGAACGCACCGCTCATGTCGCCCCTGCGCTCCTTGCGGATCTCGTACACCACGAAGACGGCCAGCGAGGCGGCCGCCAGCGCGAAGGCGACGGGCACCACGCTCACTGGCCAGTCCTCTGGCCACGTGAAGCCCAGGACGCTGAACGCATCCGACTGGCCCCACCAGCCGTACTTGTAGCCCTCGATGAGCCCGAAGACGAGCCCGCCGAAGCCAATGGTCGAGAGCACCGCTCCGGGGATGTCGAAGCGCCGCTCCGCGTGCTCGTCGCGCGACTCCGCCAGGAAGATCGAGCGTCCCGGCGAAGGCGATGGCCGCCACCGGCAGGTTGATCAGGAAGGCCCAACGCCAGGAGGCGTTCGTCGTCAGCCAGCCGCCGATGAGCGGCCCCAGCGCGGCCATGCCGCCGATCACCGAGCCCCAGATGCCGAACGCGATGCCGCGCTCGCGCCCGCGGAACTCCGAGGTGACGAGCGAGAGCGTCGCCGGCAGGATCGAGGCGCCGCCGATGCCCTGCAGCAGCCGGGCGACGATCAGCAGTCCGCCGGTGGGGGCCAGGCCGGCGAAGAGGGACGCGCCGGCGAAGACGACGAGCCCGCCCAGGAAGACCCTGCGCCGACCGACCAGGTCGCCCAGCCGGCCGAGCGTCACCAGCAGCGCGGCGAAGACCAGGCTGTAGATGGTGTTGACCCACTCGGCGGCGGTGAAGTCGATCCCCAGGTCCTCGATGATCACGGGGATCGCGACGTTCACGATCGAGACGTCGACGATGATCATCGAGACGCCCAGGCTGAGCATGCCCAGGCCGATCCAGCGGTTGCGGTTTCCGGACACGGACCTTCCTTTCTCTGCCGCCATAGTACGAGCTGGCTCGGTCAGCCGATGAGCAGGTGCTCGCTAGACTCGTGCCATGAGCCCTTCACCTGCGGCGCCGCGGGCCCTCGTGCTCAGCATCGGCAGCGAGCTGCTGGCCGGCGAGACGGTCGACACCAACGCCACCTTCCTGGCGCGCGGGCTGGGCATCCTGGGCCTGGAGCTGATCGGCGTCCGCCAGCTGCCCGACGACCGCGAGCGCCTGGCCGATGCCTTCCGCGAGTCGCGGGCATCGGTCGACCTGGTGCTGGCGACCGGTGGCCTCGGACCCACGCATGATGACGTCACGCGCGAGGCGCTCGCCGATGCGCTGGGCGAGGAGCTCGCGAACGATCCGAGCCCTGGAGCAGGGGCTCCGCGAACGGTTTTCCGCCACGGGGGCCATGCCGGCCAGCAACCTGCGCCAGGCCCTGCGCGTCCCATCGGCGCGCGCGCTGGCCAACCCCATCGGCTCGGCGCCGGGCTGGTGGGTGGACCGACCGGATGGTGCGGTGGTGGCCCTGATGCCCGGCGTGCCATCCGAGATGCGGCGCATGTGGACGGAGCAGGTGGCGCCGCGGTCCCGGGACCGCTTCACGCTGGCGCCGCTGGCCACGCGGACGGTGAAGACCTTCGGCCTGGGGGAGTCCACGGTGGCAGACCGTGTCGGCTCGTTGCTCGAGTCACCGGGCGAGGGCGTTGTCGCGGGAATCTATGCGCGCGACGATGGCGTGCACCTGCGCTTCTCGACACGAGCGGGCGCCGAGCGGCTGGACGGCCCGATGGCGGCCGCACTGTCGGCCGTCGACGGCTACGTCTGGGGCACCGATGAGGACGACCTTGCATCGGTCGCGCTGGCTGCCCTTGGCGCTGCGGGCGCCGGGACCGTCGCCTCCTGGGAGGCCGATACGGAGGGCGCCCTGCTGGCCATCCTGGCTGGCGCAGCACCGCCAGCTGCCGCGCCTCGCTACGTGGGCGGGATCCTGGACGCCGGCGGCGACTCCGGGCCGCCACTGGCCGATGCGATCATCCAGGTCTCGCTCCTGCCGCAGGACGCCAACGGGCGGAGCCGCGTGCGCGTCTCCGTGAGCGGGCACCCATCCGTGCCGGTGACTGAGCTTCGCATTCACGGCAGCGGGCCCCAGCGCCTTCGCCGCGCGGCCTTCGCCGCGCTGAATCATGTGAGACAGGCGCTGGGCAGCGATGCCTAGCCGCCAGGCGGGCCTATGGTCGCCTCGGGCGCGGGTTGCAGGCCACCCGCGTCCGGGGCAACTCCACTAGATTGCGGCGCTTGGAGGGTCGGTTCTGGCGTGGGCTGGTCGGTGACGGCATCCGGCGCGACGCCGTCGCTGGACACCGGACCGACGGTCGGCTCCGGTGTCGGCTGGTCGGTGTCGGCATCCGGCGCGACCTGGCTTTCAGTCGTAGTCGGCTCGACACTGGGCATGCCGGAAGCACCAGGCAGGAGCTGGCACGCGCTGGCGCAGCTGACCATTAGAGCCAGGAGCGCCATCAGGAACTTGCGATGCATGGGCTTCATTTTCCCCCTATCACTCAAGACGTGGCTAGGCCCCCGGGTGGTTCCCGGGGGCCTAGCATTGGCCGTTGGGAGACGCAGACTAGTTGCCCGGGTCCACCCAGATAGTCGCGGCGACGTTGCCCTTCTTCACGTTCTTGATGGAGAACTGCACTCCCATGGAGAGGTCTCCGTCACCGTAGTAGAGGCCGTCCTTGGGATTACCCGTCCCGAGGATGATCGTCCCATCCCCGAGCAGGTCGGCACCCACATATGGTCCATAGATGGCACCATCGCTTGTCACGATCCGCGTGGAGTACCACTGGTGTCCTGCGGACGGGACGACCACAGAGGCGTCCCGGTCACGGTAGAAGAGCCCTTCGGGTCGGTTCTCGAATCCAGGCACCCATCCGAGCGCATCAGTGAAGGTCTTCACGCCCGCCTGCGGAGCAAAATCGGTGCAGTACAGGTCGTACGAGAACTCAGGTTCTTCGAGGCATTCCGTGAACGGATACGTAGCGTGGTCCGTGAATGCCACGTTCGACGCCTGCGGACGTGACGCGATGTTGTTGAGGGTGCTCGGATCGGCATCCGCCGCCGCACCCTGCCGCCTCAGCGGGTCGAAGTGCGAGTCGACCAGCAGCAGGCCACCCTTGGCGCCAGCGCTGGGTGCGGCGAACTCGTTCGCAATCACCCAGTTCTGGTTCCCATACTGGATGTCTCGATACCAGACGAGCATGCCCGGCGCGTTGTACGGAACGCGCTGGACCGACCATTCCCCGGTGTCGAACCGGAGGTAGTCGCTGTCGTAGGTGTACTTCAGACCGAGGTCGAAGCCGTCGAAGTTCCGCCACTCGGCAAGGTAGTACTGGGCGTACGAGAAGACGCCGTCATTGATCTCCCAGCCGCTGCCGGAGGTTCCGGCGAACGTGCCGAGCGTGGCTGTCCAGTCACCGGCTCCGCTCTCGACATCGTCGGACCACGTCGTGGACCCGTCCGCGGTGATGGAGAAGTCGTCGGCGAACCAGCCGCTGGCGAGGAAGCCGGCGTCGGTCGCGTAGCGGAGCCGCAGCTGGATGGTGGATCCCGCGTAGGGCGTCAGGTCGACGTAATCATGTCGCCATACGCCATTGGTGTCGCCGGTGAGACCGTAGCTGAGGAAGCCAAAGTCGCGCAGTCGCCCATTCGGGTCCTCGTAGCACCCGGCTGGCGACGGCGGATCGAACTCGGTGCAGAGCTCCGTCGTCGACACGAGTGCATCGGTGTCGTCATAGACGGGAAGCTGGGACCAGGTGGAGCCGCCATCGGTTGAGACCTCGATAAAGCCGAAGTCCCATTCCTCCTCGATGACGTAGTTGTTCCAGGTCCAGAAGCGGACGTCTCCACCGGCCGGCACGTCGACCGTGCGACTGATCTTGACGTTCGCCCAGTTCTGGTCGGCGTTCGACCACCACATGTTTGTGCCGCTGTGCGGTGACGCCAGGTTGATGACCTTATTGGGGAGGTTCACCCGGATACCGTCCTTGGTGCCCTTCGGCGTGCGGGACGTCTGCCCCAGCTGCACGGCCTGCGGAGCATCCCCAGGACTGAAGATCTGCGGATCAGACCAGCCGAGCACGAACTTGTCCCAGAGACCCATGTGGGCTGGAATCGACTGGAAGATCGGGCCGGAGTGCGATCCGGTGCTCATGAGGTCCCAGAACTCCACGTCGGAGTCGGCGGTATTGCTAGTGTCGTAGAGGTCGGGCAGGCCGAGGTCGTGGCCGTACTCATGGGCGAACACGCCCACGCCGGCATCCTCGGGCTGGGCGATGTAGTTGAAGACCTTCACGCCGCCGCTGTTGGGGATGGTGTAGCCGCCCGTCGAAGGATCGACCACCGAAGAGTGCGACCAGATGGCGTACACGCCCTGCTCGCCGCCGCCACCCTCTTCACCGGAGCCGGCATGCACGATCACGAAGTGGTCGATCACGCCATCGGGCTCGTTGAAGATTCCATCGCCGTCCAGGTCACCCTGGTCCTCGATGTCGTACTCCGCCCACGGGAAGCTGGGGTCTGCCGCCGCGATGCCATCGACGGCGTCGATGATCATCTGGCCGGCCCCACGAACGTTGGACGGATGCCCAACCATGCTGGCGCGACCCGCGGCGCAACTGTCGGCCCCGTAGTAGGCCTCTGAGTGCGGGAGCATGACCCAGCCGACGGTCTCGCCGGTGATGTCATAGGCGCCCTTCGACATCTCGAGGTACATGTTTCGCATGGTGTACCCGCTGATGTCGAAGCCGGGCTGGCCATCTGGGCCGGTCAGGTCGGTCCGAACACGCTCGGTGATGCCCTCCTTTGAGTAGAGCATCGCGTTGTAGTGATCGGTGTTGAAGTCGTCGACCCAGAACGTGTTGTTGTCGGTGCCATTCCCGATCGTCGCCGGATCGGCGAGGTAGTTATGCAGCGGCCCGCTCAGCACGGTACCTGCCGGCTCGGTCACGCAGTCCTCGCCGGCCGTGCTGTTGATGTCGATGATCCGGTTGAAGCCCGAGAAGTCGTCGTTGGCCTCCGGATTGAACTCGACGAGCACGGTCAGCAGCTTCGCGGTCTGCGTACCCTTGGCCTGCTTGATCCTGTGCGGGTTCAACCCCGAACTGGCTGCCTGCTGCTCAGTGCTCGCCAGCTGGGCGGCCGTGCGGGGGAATCCGCCGGAATGCTTCTGGACCTGCTGCGCCCACCAAGCGGCGAGGTCGTCGGTCGGTCCGTACGCCGTCTGACCCGCGGGGCGCTGACCCGGCGCGAGCTGGTCGGACTGCACCTCATCCATAGGGACGAGCGGTGCGGCCAGGTTGAGATAGTAGTCGCGGGCCGCCATTTGGACGCCGTCGTCCTGGCGGGCCTGCGGAACGGCCGTAGCCGCTCGAGCGGTAAATAGCGCACCGGCGATCAGCGCCAGCACGACGAATGGAGCGAGCAGTCGCCAGCTGGCGGCCTGCGCAGTCGGATTCACGATCTGCCTTCCTCCTCAAGGATGGTCGCGATCCCGAGCTTGTGCTCGGGAGATCCACGTGCGTCTTTCCGGTCTCACCTCCTGTGGGTGCTGCGTCCCGGAGAGCCCTGAATCAGTAGCGCACGACACGCCAACTCATCCCCCTCCCGGGCTTGGCCTGTGGAAGGCACAACCATAGCGGGCGGCGTTTCGTCACGGCAATGCAATCCGACAATCCAGCGGTGCCTTTGGGCAACGTCACCAGCGGCCGATGAGGCGGACCGCCGCTGGGCGGATCTTGAAGCGCCACTCAGGCTTCCGGCCGATGGCGTCTCCGTCGGCCTGGACGAGGAGCGGCTCCCCGTCGATTCGCCGCAGCCGGAACTCGGTTCCGCGCACGGCCGGTGCGCTGGGCGCTCGCCGCGCCAACCAGCGCACCGCCTCCAGCGCGAAGCTCGGCAGCGGGCCGGGGTAGGTCCGCAGGACGAGGCGGCCGGCATCGGGCCGGGCGCCGGGGTTGACCAGCATCCCGCGTCCGTACCACGGCGTGGTGCTGACGACCAGCATCTCCATCGGTCCATGGTGGATTTCTCGGCCGTGGCCATCCTCCACCACGACCGGCGTGCGCCGCGCGAGATCCGGCAACGAACGGCCGATCGCGGCGCCCCAACCGGCCAGCCGCCGTGCGCCGGCACGGGCATAGCGCTCTGCAACGACGGCGTCCCAGCCCGCGCCGGCAAAGAGCGCAACGCGTCCGTCGGCGTCGACGAGGTCGATCGGCCGAGCGTCAGCGTCGGCCAGGACCGAAGCCAGCGCCTCCGCGTCGCGCGGCAAGTTGAGCAGGTGGGCGGTGGCGTTCCCGAAGCCCGCGGGCAGGTAGCCAAGCGCCGGGCCTGCGCGATCGGCGAGGACGTTGTAGGCGATGGAGAGCGTGCCGTCGCCTCCGGCGATCACCGCGATCTCGTATGCGCCGATGTGCTCCGCGAGCCAGGCGACCAGCTCGTCCGGATCGCGCGTATCGACGACGTGAAGGTCCGCGTCGAGGCGTGCCCGTGCCAGATCCACGGCCCGTCGCGTCCGGCTGCTTCGGCCGCTGGCCGAGGCGCGATTCAGGAAGATGGCGGCGGACTGGCGAATGTGGCCGGGCACGGCGTAACTGTGCCAGAGCGGTGAGGCCACTGCGGGGTACGTTGCGGAAGCTGCCGCGCCGTTCCGGAAGTTGTCAGGCGCGATCCAGGGTCGCGCTCAGGCGAGTCCGAGGACGCCCGAGCCCGTCAGACGGCGATGTTCCACGCTCGAACGTCCGGTCCCCCTCCACCCACCGCCGGTGAAATGCTGCCTAACGTGACCACCAGTCGCGCCTGACGAGATGCGGCACGGACTGCCCGTCGCCGCGCTCTCCACGCTCTTCGTCATTGTGCGCGATCTACACCGGCTGTTGAATCGGCGGCGCGGCATGCCTCGGCGGCGGGGAATGGACAGGCCCGCCCCTGATCGGGACGGGCCTGTCCTTGAAGTTGCGAGCCAGCGCTTGTGGGTCGAGCCTACGGCTGCGGAGTGTACGGATTCGCCATGAAGTCGTAGATGAAGTCCTGGACGTCCTGGCGATCCATTCGGAAGACGCCGCCGGTCCCACCACAGGTGCGGATTGAGGCCGAACGAGGTCACGCCTGCCACGACCATGCTGTCGCGCACGAAGTTCGGGCCGCCGGAGTCTCCGTAGCAGGTACCGCCCGTGTGGGCGTTGTTCGAGAGGAGCAGGGAGAAGTCACCGGTGAAGCCGGGCGTGTTGATCTGGATGAGGTGCGGGTACGCGACCATCCGCGTCCTGACGTTGTGCTCCTTCCAGGCGGCAGCGTCCGGGAAGCTCTGCTGGACGCCATAGCCGACCGATGTGAACCAGACGTTGTTCTGGCCGCGCTTGGTCTTCCAGGCATCGAAGGCGTCGACCGACGGCAGCTGGCCGAACTCGGTGACTCCGGGAACGGGAGCTGACAGCTCCACGATGCCGACGTCGTGGACGAAGAAGGGTGCGGTGGGGTAGAGGGGGTGGGACGCCCAGTTGGTCGCCTCGATGGCGCCGGGTCCCGGATTGGGATAGTCGTTGGTCACGCCCCTGCCACCCTCGACATCGGACTCGTAGAAGACGCGCATCCCGGTGAACTCGCCGGGCGCCCCCGCACAGTGGCCGGCGGTGAGCAGGATGGTCGGCGTGAGCAGCGTGCCCGTGCAACGGAATGCCGGTTCGTTGTCGACGTCCATCAGGAGCAGGACGACGGCAGGATGGGCATCGCCGTCGAGTGCGCCATCGGTGACGGCAATCGCGGACGCGATGGTGCTCAGCATCATGGTCATCGCCAGGGCGGCGATGAACAGCACTCGAGCCAAAGACCTTGTCACGGAATTCACTCCTCGTATTGCCCCCTCCCGGGAGGGCGCAGGCTAGGCGCCGCGGCAGCTGCGTGCGAAGGGGTCAACGGTATCATCGCGCCGGCCTGCTGAAACCACGCGGACTTCATTTGCCTGTGCGCGCGAGCAACGGCCTGCGACGGATCCGCGTCCCGCATCCCATTGCTGCGGAAGTTGTCAGGCGCGATCCAGGGTCGCGCTAGGCGAGTCCGAAAACGCCTGAGCCCGTCAGACGGCGATGTTCCACGCTCGAACGTCCCTTCCCCCTCCACCCACCGCCGGTGAAATGCTGCCTAACGTGACCACCAGTCGCGCCTGACGAGATCCGGGCATGTCGGCGCTGTTTGACGCTCGCTGCCCTACTTCAGGTGCTCCCGACTCCGTGCCCGCTTGATGAAGCGGCCGCCGCCGCTCTCCCCCAGCCACTCCTCACCGTCGACGATGATCCGGCCACGGGACAGGACCACGTCGGATCCGCCGGTGATCTCCATCCCCTCGTAGCACGAGTAGTCGACGTCCATGTGGTGCGTCTTGGCCGAGATCGTCCGCTTGCGGTTCGGGTCGTAGACCAGGATGTCCGCATCCAGCCCCGGTGCCACCGCGCCCTTCTGGGTCAGGCCGAACATGCGCGCCGGTGCGGTAGAAACGATCTCGACCCATCGGTTCGGGCTCATCCGTCCCGCGGCCGGACCGCCATGGTGCAGCAGGTCGACCCGATCCTCCACGCCCGGCAGGCCGTTCGGGATCTTGCGGAAGTCGCCGCGTCCCAGCTCCTTCTGGCCATGGAAGTCGAACGGGCAGTGGTCGGTCGAGACGATCTGCAGGTCGTCGCGGACCAGGCCGTCCCACAGGTCCTCCTGGTGGTCGGCGGGGCGCAGCGGCGGCGAGCACACGAACTTGGCGCCCTCGAAGCCGTTCTTCATGTCGTCGAGGGAGAGGAAGAGGTACTGCGGGCACGTCTCGGCGAACGCGGGCTGGCCCTCGTCGCGGGCGCGGCGCACCTCGTTCAGCGCGTTGCGCGAGGAGAGGTGGACGATGTAGACCGGGACGCCGGCGACCTCGGCCAGGCGGATGACGCGGCTGGTGGCATCGGCCTCGAAGACGGGTGAGCGGCTCACACCGTGGTAGTACGGATCGGTGTTGCCGGCCTCCGCGTTCTGGTTGGCGACCACGTCGATCGCCATGCCGTTCTCGGCGTGCATCAGGATCATGCCGCCGTTCTTGGCGGTCTGCTGCATGGCGCGGAAGATCGCACCGTCATCGGAGAGGAAGACGCCGGGATAGGCCGTGAACAGCTTGAAGGTGGTGACCCCCTCGTCCACCAGCGTATCCATCTCGGACAGCACGTCGTCGCGGACGTCGGACACGATCATGTGGAAGCCGTAGTCGATGCAGGCGTTCCCATCGGCCTTCTCATGCCAGGCATCCAGGCCTTCCCGCAGCGAGCCACCGCGCGGTTGCACGGCGAAGTCGATGATCGTGGTGGTGCCGCCGAAGGCCGCCGCGCGCGTGCCGGTCTCGAAGGTGTCCTTGGCGAACGTTCCGCCGAAGGGCAGCTCCATGTGCGTGTGGACGTCGATCCCGCCCGGGACGACCCACTTGCCGGACGCGTCGATGGTCCGATCGGCCGATACGTCCATCTGGGTGCCCATGGCGGCGATCTTCTCGCCGTCGATCAGGACGTCGGCGCGGCTGGTGGTATCGGCGTTGACGACGGTGCCGTTCTTGATGAGCGTACGCATGGCGTTCCTCCGTGCTCGAGGGGTGTGCCTGCCCTGGATGCGCGATTCGCGGTCTTCGCGGTCTTCGCAGTCTGGAGCCGATGGTACCGCGCACCTCGCCTCGCGGAAGTGCCGCTTGGCACGTCGCGGAACTGGCGTTCAGGGGCGGCGCTTCCGGCGTGCGGTCCGCTGGCGAACCCAATCGATGTAATCCTGCACCTCCGCCTCCTCGTCCAGCCCCAGCGCCGGCCCGGCGTAGTGGAGCACGTGCGACGTGGCGCCGGGCACCGCTACCGGCTCCGGTGCCTCCACCTTGGCGATGGTGCGCATGGTCCACTCGAGCCGGTGCACCGAGGCGTCCGTTACCGCAAGCGCACTCCCCAGGTGGGCGGCCACGGCATCGAACAGCGTACGGAATGCAGCTTGGGAATCGGCATAGACGGCCTTGCCCTCCGGGGTGAGGGAGACGATGTGCGAGCGACGGTCGGCGGCGTTTGCCTCCTGCGTCACCAGCCCGCTCGACGCCATGTGTCCCACGACCCGCGACACCGACGGAGCGGGCACGCCTGTCACCGTCGCGATCGCGCCGGGCGGCATCGGGCCCCGGGTGGCGAGGACGGTCGCCAGCTGGAACTCTCGCGGCGTCAGGCGCGTCGGCGCCAGGCGTTGCTCCAGTAGCCCATCCAGCAGATCCGCCACCACGGCAACGTGGAAGAGGATCGCGTCTCCGTCAGACATAGTGTCGCTTGACAGTACCTTGCTATCAGGTGACAGTATACCGATGAAGGTGAAATGGATGCCGGCGACGATGGCGCTCCTGCTGGCGGCAGGGTGCACCGCAAGCGCCACCCAGCAGCCCGCGTCCCAGGGCGAACCCACCGGCGCGGGAGGACAGGATCAGGTCGAGCTATCGTTCGCCATCTTCGGCGGCGGCGGTCCGCACCTCGACTGGATGGTCGCCGAGACGCGAGCCTACGACGATGCCGTCGACTCGGTGACGGTCGACTACACCCAGGACACGTTCTACGCCAAGCCGGTCGACCCGTACAACAAGCTGCAGGAGCGCTACTTCGGCGACCACCCGGACCTGGTCTCGGGCTTCGTCGGCGGGTCGCTCCGTCCGGATGCGGCGGCGGGACGCTTCCTGGACCTGACCGACCTGTGGACGGAGCTCGGGCTGGATGATGCGGTGCCGCGCTCCATTGCCGATCTGGCCAGCGTCGATGGCCACCGCTACTGGGTGCCAACCCTGGCCCAGTGGAACCCGATCTTCTACAACACCGAGGCATTCGCGACCGCCGGCGTCGAGGTACCGAGCACCTGGGACGAGCTCCTGGACACCTGTGCGGGGCTGCGGGCGGCGGGGGTGGAGCGGCCGATCTCGCAGTCGGGCCAGCCGAGCTGGACGCCCCCGGCGGCTCGATGGTTCAGCACCATCGACCTGGCACTGAATGGCCCCGACTTCCACGAGCAGGTGGCCGCCGGAGCCATCGCCTGGACCGACCAGCGCGTGCGTGCCGTGTTTGATGAGTGGAACAGGCTCATCGCGGGCGGGTGCTTCGGCGATCCGATCCTGCAGGCATACCCCGACGCCATCGCGATGCTGGCCGACGGGCGTGCACCCATGGAGAACCTGGGCGAGTGGATCTACGAGAGCGCGCTGCTGGACGACGAAGATCCGGTCGACTTCTTCTCCCTGCCGCCGAAGGACGCCAGCCTGCCGCACACCGAAATCGCGCTGGTGTATGGCCTGGCCATCCCGGCCGATGCTCCCCACCCGGAGCAGGCGAAAGACCTGCTGCGAGCGCTCGTCAGTCCCGAGGCGCTGACCAGGGCCTACCGGACGGTGCCACGCGTCATCCCCGATCGCCGGATCGACCCCGGATACCTGTCGCGCCACGTCAAGGGCGTCGAGCTGTTCGAGGAGGCGGATCGGCTGGTGGAGCTGTGGGAGTTCAGCGCGCCGCGCGAGCAGGGAGACATCGGCCTGGACCTGTTCACGGCCTTCCTTGCGGACCCCGGTGGCCTGGAGCAGTACCTGTCCGACGCGGAGTCGGCGAGGGCTGCCGCCTACGGGCCGCCCGGCGGCTGATCATCCGGCGGACCGAGGTGGCCGGCGAGCGGGCTGCGCCCTAGTTGGAGCCGATGCCCGCCATCTGCGGAATCACCTCGCGGCCGTAGCGGTCCAGCTGCGCTTCCTCGTCGCCGTTCATGAGGTAGATGTTGAACTGGTCGATGCCGGCCTCCGCCAATGCGTGCAGCTTGGCGACGTGCTCATCGGCCTCGCCGAGGACGCAGAAGCGATCCGTCACCTCGTCGCCCACGAAAGCGGCGTTCGACGAGCCGACCTCGGTGTGGTGCTGGTAGTCGTAGCCCTTTCGGTCGGTGATGTAGCCGGTCAGCGCCTCGGGAAGCTGCTCGCGCGGGTAGCGATTGACGAGATCGACGACGTGGTTGCCGACGAGCGCGGGGAACCACCGCGTCCGCTCGCGCCCGTCCTCGCGGGAGCCGATGTGCGCCGGCGCGGCGGCCTGGACGCGCACGCTCCCCCTCGCCCGGCCGGCGGTCGCCTCCGCCTCGCGTAGCTGGCCCACGAACCAGCGGATGAGGTCGACGTCGGCTAGCTGCAGGATCAGCCCGTCGGCCACGCGACCGGTCATGCCGATCGCCATGGGCCCGTAGCCCGCGACCCAGACGGGGAGCGTGTACTTGCCGGTCCAGGGCAGGTTGAGCTCCGCCCCCTCGTACTCGATCGTCCGGCCCTCGACGAGGCCCCGGATCGCCTCGATGGCCTGCTCCAGGGTCTTCATGGTGGTTGGCGGCTTGCCGAGTATCCGTCGCGCGGAGTCGCCGCGCCCGATGCCGAGGTCCATCCGGCCACCGCTCACCTCGTCGAGGACGGCGAGCGTGGAGGCGGTGACTGACGGCTCGCGTGTGGCCGGATTCGTGACGCACGTGCCGAGGCGCATCCGCTCGGTGGCATCGGCCATCAACGCCAGCATGGGGTACGGGTCGCGCCACAGGATGTGGGAGTCGAAGACCCAGCCGTACGCAAAGCCGGACGCCTCCGCGCGCCGTGTCAGCTCAAGCGTGCGGGCGATCGAGTGTTCGAGCTTGAGCGTGAAGCCGAAGTCCATCGGTCTACGGCCTGACGAGGTCTTCGTAGGCGTCAGGCCGACGGTCGCGGAAGAACTGCCACAGCTGCCGCACCTCCTGGATCTTGTCCAGGTCCAGGTCGCGCACGATGAGCTCCTCGTCATGCGCGTCGCCCACGTCGCCGACGAACTGTCCGCGCGGATCGACGAAGTAGGACTGCCCATAGAAGTCGTCGTCACCCAGCGGCTCGACCCCGACCCGGTTGATGGTCCCGACGTAGTAGCCGTTGGCCAGCGCGTGGGACACCTGCTCGACCCGCCATAGGTACTCCGACAGGCCGCGCGACGTGGCCGAGGGAATGAAGACAAGCTCCGCCCCGTTGAGGCCCAGTGCTCGCGCGCCCTCCGGGAAGTGACGGTCGTAGCAGATGTAGACGCCGATCTTGCCGACCTTCGTGTCGAAGACCGGGTAGCCCATGTTGCCGGGTCGGAAGTAGAACTTCTCCCAGAAGCCCTTCACGTGGGGGATGTGCGTCTTGCGGTACTTGCCGAGGTAACTGCCGTCGGCATCGATCACCGCCGCGGTGTTGTAGTAGATGCCGGTGGTGTCCTCGTCTTCCTCGTACATCGGCACGACGAGCACCATGCCGGTCTCCTTGGCCAGCTTCTGCATCCGCTTTGTCGTGGGACCGTCGGGGATGTGCTCGGTGTAGCTGAAGTACTCGGGGTCCTGGACCTGGCAGAAGTAGGGGCCGTAGAACAGCTCCTGGAAGCACATCACCTGCGCGCCCTGCTTGGCGGCCTCGCGGGCGTACTTCTCGTGCTTCTCGATCATGGACTCCTTGTCGCCGGTCCACTCGGCTTGCAGAAGCGCGGCTCGGATCACTCTCGGCATCGGTGGTCTGCCTCCTGGAAATCGGTCCGAATCAGGCCATGTCGCTCGGACGGGAACGTCAGGTTAGGAACGGATACTACACCCGCCCAAGTGCCGTTCGGCCTTTCGCACCCCATCGCCAGGCTGGCGTGGTCTGGCGTCGCCCATTCGACCGGCGCGGCGATAGCGCTTACCCTCTGCAGCCTTGAACCTGATCGACCTGCTGATCGTCGCCCTGCTGGTCTTCGGCGCGCTCGCCGGCTGGCGGGCCGGTTTCCTGGGACCCGTGCTGGCACTCGCCGGCGGGCTGCTGGGATTCGGCCTCGCGCTGCTCCTGGCGACGGTGCTGCGAGGTGAGCTGGCGGCCGTCGAGCAGCCGGGCCGCGCCCTGCTGACGATCGTCGGCCTGGGCATGCTGGTGCTCATCGGCGAGGCGACCGGGGCGGCCATCGGCTCCGTCGCGAGCCGTCGGCTGCGCGCCACCTGGTTCGAGGCGTTCGATGCGGTCGGCGGCGCGCTGGTGGGCGTGGCGCACGTGCTCCTGCTCACCTGGATCCTGGCCGGCCTGCTGGCCGCCGGCATGTCGCCGGCGCTGGCACCCCTCGCGCGCGGCTCGGTTGCCCTGGGTGTGCTCTACGACCGGCTGCCGCCGGCGTCGGCGGTCGCGGGACGCATGCTCACCCTGCTGAGCGGCACCGAGCTGCCGCTCCTGTTCGCCGGTTTGGAACCGCCTCCCGCTCCGCCGGTCGACCTCCCCGCGGATGCCGATGCGCGCGCCCTGGCCGATTCCGGCATGGCGAGCACGGCCCGGGTCGCCGCCCGCGGATGCGGCGCCTTCCAGCAGGTGGGATCGGGCTTCTTCGTCTCGGCGGACCACCTGGTCACGAACGCGCACGTGGTGGCCGGCACAACCGACACCACCACCACGCTGGGCGGAGCGACCTTCGCGTCGACGGTCGTTCTCTTCGACACGCAGGCGGATGTCGCGGTGCTCTACGTGCCCGGGGCCGACGCGGCTCCCCTGGTGCTGAGCGACCAGGTTCCGCAGCGGGGCGTGACCGGCGTGGCACTCGGCTACCCCGGCGGTGGGCCTCTCACGGTCTCTCCGGCCGGGATCACGGCCACGTTCCAGGTGTCCGGCCCGGACATCTACGGTGAGGGCAGCTACCCGCACTCCATCGTGGAGATCCGCGCGGACATCCGGCGCGGTAACTCGGGCGGACCCCTGCTCGTCGCCCCCGGGACGGTGGGCGGCGTGGTCTTCGGCGAGTCGCGCACCGCGGCGGATGTCGGCTACGCGATCGCCGCGCCAGACGTACGCGCGGCCATCGGCGACGGGCTGCAGCGCACCCAGGCGGTCGGCACCGGCCACTGCAGCTGACGCAGGGGCTGCTGGTTCAGGTCGCGGCGAGCTCGAGCTCCAGGCCCTCGGTTCCGCCGAGGACCGCAGGCCCATCGCGCGACTGAAGTTCGGCGACCATCGCATCCAGCTCGTCGTCGGAGTGGCTGGGGTCGTGGTGGAAGGTGAGGAGGCGGCGAACTCCGGCCTGCTGCGCGAAGGCCCAGGTCTGCTCGATCGAGCTGTGCCCCCACCCGACTCGCTCCGCGTACTCGGCTGCGGTGTACTGCGCGTCGTGGATGAGGAGGTCGACCCCTGCCGCAAGGCTGTTTCCCGATGTCCACTCGGCACTGATCGGGAAGCTCGGCGCGCCGAGCGCCGGCTCGTGGTCGGGCAGGTAGGCCAGCGCGCGATTCCCGTCGTCGATGCGGTAGCCCACGGTGGAGCCGGGATGGATGATCGCGTCGGCCGTGATGGTGGCATCGGCGATGTGGATCGGTTCGTTCGGCAGCTCGTGGAGCTGGACGCCGGGGTTCAGCTCGCGCAGCCGCACGGGGAAGAGCGGCGGCGAGAGGTAGCGAGCGAGGCGCTCGCGCAGCCCCTCGTTGGCCGACGGCGGTCCCCAGATGTGCAGCTCCACGTCAGGGCGGAACGCCGGCTCGAAGAAGCCGATGCCCTGCACGTGGTCCAGGTGCAGGTGGCTGAGCAGGAGGTCGATGCGGCCGTGGTAGTCGCGCAGGGCCTGGCCGAGCGGACGGATCCCGGTGCCGGCGTCCAGGATGAGGAGCGCTTCCGCCGCGTGCGCACCTCGACGCAGGCCGTATTGCCGCCGTAGCGGACCGTGTCGGGACCCGGGCTTGCCACGGAGCCGCGCGTCCCCCACAGACGGACGAGCACGGTCAGCTCCCGTCCAGGCCGGCGGTCTCCCAGAAGAGCGCGACCGCTCCCAGGTGACGCTGCCCCTGCGCCTCGAGCGGGAAGGCGCTGACCTCCAGGCTGCGCGCGCGTGCCGTCCAGGCCGGTGATGTCGAACTGGGCATGGGCCGGCCGATTGGCGCGCAGCGCGCGCACCAGCGGCAGCTCGTCGATGTCGAGTGGTATCCCGGCCGCGTCGCGGACGGCGAAGATCGAAGTCCACTCCTCGAACCCCATCTTGCCGGCGTCGTCGAACCGGCGGCCCAGCACCTCCTCGGCGGCCTCGTTGAAGAAGACCATCGTGCCCTCGGGGTCGACCAGGAACGCGGGGACGGCGAGGTGCGCTGGCCAGGTGGCGGACGAGGATCAGCTCGATCGGCTGGGACATCGGTCCCTCCTTCCCGGCGAAGACTAGCCCGTCGCCCGCCCCCTTGGATAGACCGCGCCTGGCTGGCTGCGACAATGCGGGCCATGCCGCGCCGCACACGACCGCACTGCGATGGTCCGATACGTTCGGGACGAGGGGCCGGTCTGCTATGAGGTGGACCTCCTGGAGGAGCCCGGGACGTCTCGCCTCAGCACGCTCCTGGTGGGCGGCGGCATGGCCTGGTCGTGGCGAAGCGAGTGGTACGAGGGAGCAAGCGCATCCGGCATGCGCAGCGAGCGCACGCCCACGCCGGTCACCGACGAGCGCTCCCGTTCCTCCTCGAAGACGCGGCATTCCGCTACCCGGATGGCTACGGCAAGTTCATCGCCCTCTTCGCGACCGCACCGGAAGGGTGGGACGGTGAGCTTGAGGCGCTGGACGAGGCGATCCGCCGATTTGCCCGCGGGGATGGCGGACCGATCTGGGCGATCACGATCCAGGTCGGTGACGCACAGCACGAGCACCTCTTCGTGCCGCAGCAGTCGCGCGAGGAAGTGGGCCGGTTCCGCTCATCGGTTGGTCCGCCGCCGGAAACGTACCGGACGGTGCCGTATCGACGGTTGGGACGGCCGCGCTGGAGGTCCAGCTCGGCCTGGGCACGGGCCGGTGATGATGCGGCCGAGCGCGGGCTAGGCTAGCGGCAGAAATGGCCTGGACGCATCACGCCAAGATCGCCTTCATCGGCTCGCACTCGGTGCGCAAGTCGAACGCGGTGCACGCCTTCGCATCGACGATCGGCCGGGCGGGTCGTTCGGTCGAGGTTGGGCGCGAGGTGGTCCGCTTCAACCCGCTCGGCCTCAACGAGGCGGCGACGCCCGAGGCACAGCTGTGGGTGCTGATGGCGCAGATCCAGCAGGAGCTGGAGCTGCGTGGGCGGGCCGAGGTGCTCGTCACCGATCGGTCGGTGGTCGACAACTTCGCCTACTTCCTGCGCGTCACCGGCGGGGCCGATCCGTTCGGAGTGGAGCCGCTCATTCGCCGATGGGCCGGCACCTACGACCTGCTGGTCCGGCTGCTTCCCGACGTCGCGCTGCTGGCCGATGGCGTGCGTCAGCGTCAGCGACGCCTTCCGCGATGAGATCGAGGCGATCCTGGACCGGATCCTTCCCCAGTATGTGGCTCCCGAGCGGCTCTTGACGATCGGCGCGTCGGCGGTCACCGCTGACTTCGACTGGTGGGCCGTGGCGGAGCGGCTTGCGGCCCGCGTTGGTGAGCCACTGGTCGAGGGCCAGCTGTCCGCGGACCTGCGCTGACCCGGTACGTCGGGCAATTCGTGACCCGGGGCCAGCTGCAGGTGCCGTTCTGGCGCTCCATCGGGCAATGGTGAGCTTGGGTGCTGCCCACAGGTGCGACTCGTGCTCACCGCTGCCCGACTTATCGGCGGCCTGGCGCCCCGCAACCCTCTCCGGTCCTGTAATGCCCGATGTACCGGCATACGCGTGCGTCAGTACGGAGCGGCTACACTCCCCCACCGAATGCCGATACGCGAGGCCCGCCGACCGGAACCTTATGCCGCAACGCGCGCCTCCAGGTTGCGGGCAATCTCCGCCAACAGGTCCAGGTTGGGATCGCTCGTCCCGTCGAGTGACTTGACGCGAAGCGTGACCACGATGCTGTCCAGCACGAACGTGATCCACGCCGTTCGATCAACCGGCCCTATCGCGGGGCACGACAGAACACTGGCGACGTCGCCGATGCCAGCGGCGACGTCGCCGGCATCGGTGCAGCCGCTGTCCATCAGTGCTGCCGCCCAGTGCTCCTGGTGCGCCGCGGCGCCTGCCGGATTGTCGAACGCGTACGCTTCGCTATAGAGATCCGCCAGCCCGAACCCAAAGTTTGCAGTGTTTCCGCTCACGAAGCCGTTCTGTTCAAGCTCAGCGGCGTAGTCAGCACCTTCAACGTCGGCGAGGTCGTCGAGAGTGATCTTGCGCTCGCGGACTGTGCGCCCGAGTGCCAGTCCGGTCCATTCCCCAAAGGCGCTGGGCACATCGCCAGCACTCACAATGAAATCGGCCGGATCGACGGGCACGGCGGTCGGTTGAGGGGTCGGCTCGGCTGTCAATATCGGAGTCGGCTCGGGTGTCGCCGTCGCTTCGTCGCTCGGGCGAACAGCATCCTCGCTCGGCGACGGGGCTGCCGCTGAGCTGCACGCCGTAAGCGCGGCAATGAGTACCACTGCGAGGCTTGCGCGAATCATAGGGATCTCTCCTAGTGTCGGATTCGGCACAGCGTGTCGGATTCGACACAGCAATTGCGGATTGGGGCACGTGGAGGACCGTGACCCAATGGCCGCGATCCTCCGCATCACTTCTTGTGGATGACGATGCTTCCCCCTCCGAGCACCGTGGTCGGTGCTGCATCGTCAGAGGCGCCCAGCTGGTTGTCATAGACAACCAGGCCGCTGACAGCATCCCAGATCTTCATCCGGAACTTGTCGGCGCCCCCGCCGCCGCTTGCCTGCCCGTCCGTTGCGGTGAGCATGAAGCCGTAGTCGCCGGCACCGTTGATCGTGCCGCTGCCCATGAACTTCGCTCGGGCGCCGGCAATCACCAGCCACTGGTAGGAAGCCGAATGGAAGTCAAGGCCAGCCGCGCTGAACTGGAATTCGGTGTTGCCATCCGGCTGGTTGGCACCCTTCTTGTACTTCGAAACGAAGCCAAAGGTCGCCTTGCCGCTGAGCGTGGCATCCTCCGCGTAGGCTCCTGTGGGTGACGTAATCCAGCCGCCGCCGGTCACGAAGCCACCGGCCGGGTCGAAGACAACAACGTACCGGTAGTCCTCAGTCTGTTGGCCGATGCCATCCACCGCGGTACAGGTCAGGGTGTAGACCCCCGCATCCGCGTACGCATGCTCATCGACGAGCGTCCCCGCACCAGCGAGGGTCGAGGGCGCTGATCCATCTCCCCAGTCGATGGTACCGCTAACGGCCGATCCACCGAACATGGCTGACGCTTCGAGCGAAGACCCGATCGGAACCACCGGCTGATCGACCGCCGGCAGGCAGGCGTCCACGAAGCCGAGCGGTGCCGGGTCAGTGCCGTCGGGGATGCCGTCTCCGTCGCTGTCCGGGTCGTTCGGGTCACACCCAAGCTCGATCTCGCGCAGATCAAGCATGCCGTCGCCGTCGGTGTCCTCCTCGAGAGGATTCGTGCCGTAGACGTACAGCTCCAGGTAATCCGACAGACCGTCCCCATCGGTGTCCTCGTCGAAGGGGCTGCAGCCGGTGAGGATTTCGATCACCGTGAGGACGCCGTCACCGTCCGGGTCGTCACCCAGTCCGCCGCCGAGCAGTTCGAGGAAGTCGGTGCGGAGACCGCCGCCCAAGGGGTCGTCCCAGGGCGTGCAGCCGCAGTGGATGATGTACTTGAGGAGGTTGCCACCGCCCCAGGTGTGCTCCACCGTCTGCGGGATGCCGTTGCCGTCCGGGTCATCCGGGCCGCAGCCGCAAAGGTGCCAGAGGTATTCGATGAGCGTTCCGTAGCCACCGCCTCCATGGACTGCGGGGTCGTACGGGCCGCCGAAGAAGAAGTACTCAACGATGTCACGGATGCCGTTTCCGTTGGAATCCTCGTCCAGCGTGACGGTGCAGCCACAGTCGTCATGGACGATTCGCAACAGCCATCCGCCGTCACCTTCCCCGTCCTCATCTGAGTCGGCAATCGTCGGGTTCGTCCCGACGAGCACCTCGTCGCCGTCCCACACGCCGTCACCATCGGTGTCGCGGTCGTGCGGGTCGCAGTCGAGCCAGATTTCGATGACGTTGGAGAGGCCGTCGCCGTCGATGTCCTCATCGCAGGCATCGCCGATGCCATCGCCATCCAGGTCCGCCTGGTCGGCGTTGGCGTCCGCCGGACAGTTGTCAGCGCTGTCGGGAACGCCGTCAGCGTCGCTGTCCGGATCCGCAGGCAGCTCGACGGTATAGGTAATCGTCACCGTCGTGGTCTTGCCGCCCGTATCGGTGTAGCTGCACGTCGCGACGTATCCACCAGCGGCATCCGGGCCGGTCACCGTCGGGATGACTCCGGATACAACTCCATCCTCCTGATCCTGCACATCACACGCGGGTGTGGGGGCGGTTGCATACGTCGCTCCGTCCGACACGCCTGTCACCGTCACAATTGGCGCCACGTTTGCGATTACGGTGATCACCGTCTCGCCAAGACTGCCAAGCGAGGGGCCGGTATAGCAGGTACGGAGACTGACCCGATCGATCACGCACACTTCACTGACCGTCCAATCTCCGCCACGGTCGTACACGGGGAAGGTCACTTCAGTGTGGATCGTCCCTGCGGTGATCCGAGGGGCGGCCAAGTACTGCGTGAAGGCGGCGGATCGTTGCAGCCACGCGGGAGTCGCGGCGATGGTTGGGCTGCGGAACGTGAGCCAGGCGGCTTGGATCCCCGCGAGGTCGTCGACGACGTCCAACTCGACGCTCACCGTGGCTTGGGCGCTCGAGACATCGATCTCGTGAGGCGAGAAGCGGAACGCCGTCACTGCCGGGCTGCCGACGTCGGTTGGGTTCGAGGTGACCTCGAAGAACGGGTCGGGAACGATGGTTGTTAGTGCCAAACCCTGATAGGTCCGGATGTTGCCTGCCCGGTCATAGACCTGGATGAATTGCACCGTCCAGGTTCCGGGCTCGGAGTACTGCGACAAGCCGTCCTGGAATAGATTTCCTGCCGCGGTGCTCTCAGTAGTGCCGCCGTCCCCCGTCAGGGTCGCAGCGTCCTGGGCGACAGTCCCGAAGTCCGTCCCCTGAGCGAGCATTGACTGCCTGCCCGATGGGCTCCGGAGACGGACCGACACTCCCCGCACCCCGGAGCCGCCAGTGTCGGTTACATCCCACTCGAAATGCGGGATGATGTCGCCGCTGCTAACGTCGATGGGATTCGGCGTCACGCGCACGGCGATGACCTCCGGGGCAATCGTGTCAGGGTCGGGGTCCGAGACGACTGTGAAGGGAGTTGCCCCCAGGGCTTCCGCCTCGGCGGCGGTATAACCGCGGGTGTTGCCAACTACGTCCTTGGTAGTCGCGCTCGCCACAACCCATGTGCCAGACTCGCGGTAGACGTCCGCGTACCACGTCGTCTGGTAGGTTCCGTCGTTGGCGTCACCGGTCGTGCGGTGATAGTCGGCGAAGCGAAAGAGGGCAAATTGAGCGCCGGATGGGCTCCGGTAGAAAACGGAGACCTCGGCTACCCCAGACTTGTCATCTGTCAGCGTCGCGTCGGCGGTGATGGTGGTTCCCATCGCGGTGACGTCGATAGACGCGGGGGCTATGGCAAACGATTCGATGGCTGGTCCAACGGTATCGGGGTCCGTGTCGACCGGGAGATCCTCGGCGCGGACCGGAGCCGTCGAGCCGAAAATCAGGACAATCCCCAGAGCAAGGGTTGCGGTAACACGGGGCATACGTGCCGCGGCGGGCTTCGCGGACAACATGAAGGACTCCCTCCTGACGAAGCGCGCGGGCACTCTTTGTGCCTTGGGCACGCATTACGCGGCAAGCGTATGCACGCCAACCGGCGGCACGCATTGTCAGGATTGCCAGTTTCTGGCGGGGGCTGGGTATGATGGGCCATGGTGTGGGGGTGTGCCCGGCGTCTCCCGATCGGCCGCGACGATCTGCTTCGCTACCTTGAAGAGCGACTAAATCGCGCGCTCGATGGTGACTCTCTGGGTGTCCTGCTCGAGGGGGACGCCGGCATCGGGAAGTCGACCCTCTTGTTCGCACTTGCCGATAGGGCGCGAGAGCGCGGATCGATCGTCGCGAGCGGGGCATGCCTTCCGGTGCCCGGTCTTCCCTATGCGCCGGCCATCCAGATCTTGCGCAGCCTGGAGGCCGCCAACCCGGAGCGTGGCGATGAGTATCGCGCCGCGGCCGCGCACCTCATGCCGCTGCAGCCGACTCGGAAGCGCGCGCGCGCCAATGGAGAGCTCCGCGAACGGCGTCCGGTCATATTCGAGCAGTTCCTCCGGCTCGTCGCTGCGGGTTCCGGACCGAACCCAGCCGTGATCGCTATCGAGGACCTCCAGTGGATCGATCCAGATAGCGCCGTGTTGCTCCTATACGTCCTGAGGAATGCAGGTAGTCACGGAAGGTTGGTGTTCCTCGGTACAGAGCGGCTGGATATCAGCCCTCCACCCGAAACGCTGGAGTTGATCCACGAGTGCCGGCGTACTCCGGGGATCACCCGCGTCGCGGTGCCACCGCTCGCGGAGGACGACGCGACAGCTCACGCTACCGAACTCGCACGGGCGGGCGGTAAGCAGCATGACGAGTCGCAGATCTCAGCAATCGTGCGTCTGGCAGAGGGGAATCCCTTCTACCTTGAGGAGCTCGTCCTCGGAAGCGACAACATTCACACGACGCTGCCGTCGTCGTTGATGCACGGCTTTCGGGCGCGCTTTGCGAGGCTACCTCTCGAGACGCAAGAGCTCCTCCGAACAGCTGCGGTTGGCGGACGACGAGTCGACTCGGCCGCACTTCGGGTGGCGCTGGCGCGCTCGGAGACCGAACTCGCCCACGCCATACAGCCAGCGATCCAGGCGGCGTTCGTGCGGCTGGCTCGTGACTCCGCGGGGGAGGCTTGGGAATTCCGTCACGCCCTCGTGCGGGAAGCGATCCTGGCGGATGTCGAGGCGCCAGTCCTGCGCCGCATTCATCGTCGCTTCGCGCAAGCCCTCGAGGGCGTCCTCCACGGCCATGATGCGGCTGCGCGACAATCTGAAGTCGCTCATCATTGGGAGGCGGCCGCCGCCCCTGAGGCGTTCGCGTCGCACATCCGCGCCGGCAAGACCGCCATGCGCATCCATGCCTACTCCTCCGCGGAACTGCACCTGGACCGTGCAGTCGATCTCTGGCGAAATGGCGTGGCAAGCGGCGCCAGAGCGATGGGCCCAGAACTTCTCTGCGCGTGCGCCGAAGCTTCGTATGCGTCCGGCCGCGTCAGCCGCGCTGCAGAACGAATTCGCGAAGCCATTGCCCTCGTCGACGCCGAAGCCGATCCGCTGCGGGCCGGGGTTCTGTACGCGCGGCTGTCGCGGTTCCAGTCCGAAAGTGATGGGCCGGAGACGACCTCCGAACTCAACGCGGAAGCGCTTCGACTCATTCCTGCTGATCCACCTACCGCCGAGCGCGCCATGGTTTTGAACATGGTCGGCGCGCGGGCTCGGCTTCTCGGCCGCTACGACGAAGCCATCCCGATGCTCGCGGAGGCGCTCACTGCCGCCAGGGCCACCGGCGCGACGAGCGTTGAAGTTGCCTCCCTCTGCGATCTCGGTCTGGCACGATGTCTGACCGGCGAGCTTACCCGCGGGCTCGCGGCTCTTGACGATGCTATCGGGCTCGTTGCTACAAAGCCGGACGAGTTCGATGCTGCGATGCGATTCTGGCCGATCGAGAGCAAGTACGCCGTGCTGATGGCCCTTACTGGTGAGCTCGAGGTCGTTGTCGAGATGGCCGTCGCCGCGTTGGACGAGAGCAGGCGACGCGGCGATTCACAGACCGCGAGGGTCGATATCACGGCCAACCTGGCGGAGGCGCTCTATCTTCTGGGTCGCTGGGACGAGGCGCTTTCGTACCTTTCTGAGCTTGGGGCGACCACGCCGGGAGCTCCAGTAAGCCGGGTTTACGCGGATGCGCACCTCGCACAGATCCTGGCGTCGAAAGGCGATTCGGCCCATGCGGTGACCACCCTCGAATCCGTGCGCCGTCGAGTCGGGCCCGCGGCAGATCCGTGGCTCCATATCTTCGTAGAGGTCGTGGCTGCAGACATAGCAGCCTGGGAACTCGACCTCGGTGCGCTGAAGGAGTCGATCGAACTGGGGCGTGCAATTGCTTGGCCATCAGGTGGCACCGCACCCGAGCACGAGACAGAGCTCGTTGCGGCTGAGCTGTTCTGGCATGGTGCGCGAGCGCAGGCGGAGTCGCTGCGGGCCGGCGGCCGTGTGACTACCAAGGCCAAGGTTGCCGCAGCGAAGCAGGCTGGGGCCCTCGCCCGGATGTCCCGGTCGCTCCTCGACGGAACGACGCCGTATGGGCCCAGGTGGAGAACCCGCCTCACGACCTTGGTCGAGATGACTGAGCAGGAGGCCGCCGCCGTGTACAGGGCCGACGAGCCTGCACGATGGAACTCCATCGTTGAGGCCTGGCGGGGGATCAAGATTCCGTACCTTGAGACGTATGCCCGGTATCGCTTGGCGCAATCGCTCCTTGATCGCCGCCGACGCGCGGAAGCGGCGGTCCTCCTGATCCAGGCTCATCGCCGCGCATCTGACCTTGGGGCCGAGCCGTTGCGAGGGCGAATCGAGGATCTCGCACAGCGCTCGCGGACGCAGCTGGCTTCGGACCGGGATCCCACGGCACCTGCGTTGACCGACGCCCCGGTAAGCCAGGGGCTACAGAACGAGTTGAATGTCTCCTTTGCGACGCTCAGTACGCGAGAGCGAGAAGTCGCCGCCCTGCTCGCAGAAGGTCGCACCAACCGCGAGATCGCGGAACGCATCTTCATAACTGAACGGACCGCGGCGGCTCACGTCTCCAACATCCTCGGGAAGCTGGGGGTGAGCCGACGGACGGAAGCCGCCGCGCTCTGGCACCGGAACCTGACCACCGGCGGGTAGTGCCAATCCGCCGCATTGCGCGGTTGGTCGGCTGGCTTACACTCCGGGCCCGATGCCCCGTCGAGTGACCGCCTTCCTGCACGTACCGATCCTGCGGCGCATGGCGTTCCATGCCCGGCGCATGGGGAGCGGCCTCGACCGCCACTTCTTCATCAGCCTGCTCAGTGCGGTCGCCGCGTTCGTGCTGGTCGCGACGATCCTGGTCGCGGCCTTCGAGGAGAAGCTGACCGTCGGCGGCATCGGCCAGACGCTGTACTGGGCGGTCACCACCGTCATCGGCTCGGGCGACCCGAGCTTCGTCCAGAGCGGCGGCGGCTACGTCGTCGCGTGGCTGCTGGCCTTCTTCGGGGTGGCCATCGTGGCGACGATGACCGCGGCGGTCGTTGGCTTCATGATCGACTATCTGCTGAAGGAGGGCCAGGGCATGGGAGCGGCGGGATTCCGCGACCACATCGTGGTTTGCGGCTGGAACACGACCGCGCGCGACCTGATCGAGGAGCTGCGCGGTGACGAGTACCGAACCAAGGTCGTCGTGCTGCACGACAGCGAGCGCAACCCGGCCGGCGACGGCGTCTACTTCGTCCGCGGCGACATCACCGCCGAGGCGGACCTGCGGCGCGCGGGCATCGAGGAAGCGGCGAGCGCCATCGTCTGCCCATCGGCCCCCACCAATGACGCCGACATGCGGTCGATCCTGTGCGTGATGGCAATCGAGGCGCTCGCCCCCGGCGTCCGAACCGTGGTGGAGGCGAACAACCCGGCGCACGTCGAGCACTTCCGCCGGGCCAAGGCCGATGAGATCCTGGTCACCTCTCGCCTCGCCTCGCGGCTGCTGGCGCGATCCGCCCTCTACCCGGGCCTGTCGGAGCTGGTCACCGACATGGTCTCCGGTGGCGAGGGATCGGAGCTGTACCGCATCGGCATTCCCGAGGACATGTGCGGGCTCTCGGTCGACGAGTTCTCCGCCTCGCTGCGCGCCCGGCACCGCGCCACGCTGATCGCGGTCAGCCGCCGCGGCCAGGTCGAGATCAATCCCGCGGCCGACTTCAAGATGCAGCCGGGCGACGATGCCGTGGTGGTCGCCGAATCGCTCGGCACGCTGGCGCCGCTGCGCCTGCGCCACGACTGATGGCCGACGAGCGAACGGCACCGCTGCGGCGTGCGGTGGAGATGGGGGTCGAGTTCCTGGAGGGCCTCGACGAACGCCACGTCGGCCCGCGCGCCCCCGCTTCGGAGCTGCGTGACGCCCTGCCCCGGAGCTTCCCAACGCCGGGACCGATCCGATTGCCGTCCTCGAGGAGCTGGCGGCTGCCGTCGAGCCCGGCCTCGTGGCGTCGGCGGGGCCGCGTTACTTCGGGTTCGTGATCGGCGGCGCGCTGCCCGCTGCTCTGGCGGCGGACGTCCTGGCCGCCGCGTGGGGCCAGAACGCAGCACTGCATGCCCTCTCCCCCGCGGCCGCCGCGGCGGAGGAGGTGGCCGGGCGCTGGATGCTCGACCTGCTGGGCCTCCCACGCCGATGCCAGCTTCGGCCTGCCGACCGGCGCCGGGCTGGGCAATGCCGATCGGGCTGGCTGCAGGCGCGCCACGCGCTGCTGGCTCGCGAGGGATGGGAGGTCGAGGAGCGCGGCCTGTACGGCGCGCCGGAGCTCAACGTGCTGATTGGCGAAGAGGCGCATGCCACCGTCCTGACCGCACTGCAGTACCTGGGGCTGGGCCGAGGTCGTGTGACACGGATCGCGGTCGACGAGCAGGGCCGCATGCGCGCCGACGCGCTGGCCGAGTCGCTCGCCGCCACGAGCGGTCCGGCCCTCGTCGTGATCCAGGCCGGCAACGTGAACACCGGCGCCTTCGATCCTGCCGACGCCATCGCCGACGCGGTGGCGGCCCATGGCAACGCCTGGCTCCACGTCGACGGTGCCTTCGGCCTGTGGGCTGCCGTGTCGCCCCGCCTCGAGCACCTCGTCGCCGGCGTGGCGCGGGCGGACTCGTGGTCGACCGACGCCCACAAGTGGCTCAACGCCGGCTACGACTGCGGCTTCGTGGCGGTGCGCGACCGCGAAGCGCACCGCGCGGCCATGGCGGCCACCGCGGCCTACCTGATGCGCAGCGACGCCGAGCGCGAGAACTGGGAGTACGTCCTCGACTCGTCGCGCCGCGCGCGCGGCTTCGCCCTCTACGCCGCGATCCGCTCGCTCGGGCGCGAGCGGCGTGCGCACCCTGGTCGAGCGCTGCTGCGACCTTGCGCAGCGCATGGCCGAGCAGCTCGCCGCGTCCGAGGGCGTGGAGGTGCTCAACGACGTCGTCCTCGAACCAGGTCCTCGTCCGCTTCGGCGATTCGGACGCTCGCACGCAGGCGGTCATCGCTGCGGTGCAGCACGACGGGACCGCCTGGATGGGCGGCACGACCTGGCAGGGCCGCGCAGCCATGCGGATCAGCGTCTCGAACTGGTCGACCACCGAGGCCGATGCCGATGCATCGGTCCAGGCCATCCTGGGCGCGGCACGGACGGCCTGACCCGGCAAACGCGCTACGGCAGCGCGCAAGCTCGCTAACCGGCGGCCGCGAGCTCAGGCCGTTCGCCGGGCTCTCCGGCTCGGGCGAACCAGCTCGGCAACCGAGCCACGAGCGCCGGATCGCCGTAGAGATGGACGGAGCCATCGGCTATCGCATCGGTCCATGAGCAGCTGCCGCGGGCTATCGGATGCAGGGCGTCCGCGTCAGCCTCCACCCGCACGTATCGCTCCTCGCCGATCAGCGGGTCCTCGTGGCACAGCTCCGGCTCGCTGCCAGCCGCCAGGAGCAGCCACTGGCGCTCGACGTCGTCGAGGTGCAGCGCGAATTCGAGAGCGACCTGGTGTCCCGGCAACGCCCCTCGATCCACCCGGTGCACGAGCCACCACAGGATGACGCTGGGATCGCGCTCGGCCATGGCCGGGTCTTCGGGGATCCAGTGCTCGGCCCATTGCCACAGGGACTGGAGCGTCGGAACCAGCTGCTCACCGGCAGGCGTCAGCCGATACGGCGCGGCGGGCGCCGGCTCGGAGGGGGCGCGAGCGACGAGCCCGAGGTCGCAGAGCTTGCGCATCCTGGCGGCCAGGACCGATCGCGAGATCCGCCCCGGCAGGCCGACAGCAAGCGTGTTGAACCCCTGCGGTCCGAACATCGCCAGCTCGCGCACGATCAGCAGGCTCCATCGGTCCCCAAGGTGCTCGACCGCCTTGGTGAACGCGCAGTACTCCGTCTTCGCGCTCGATCCCATGCCTCGATTCTCGCAGGCAACACAAACCGAACCAGTTCTACATTCGAACTAGCCTGGTTTGCGGCAGCGGGGAGATCCTCCTCGCAGGACGCAGGAAGGGAGCGAGCGAGATGACGAACCCGGAACGACACGAGGTGGTGGTGATCGGGGCGGGCCAGGCGGGACTCGCCGCGGGCTACTACCTGGCGCAGGCCGGGATCGACTACCAGATCCTCGAGGCCGCGCATCGCATCGGCGACGTCTGGCGCAACCGCTACGAGTCGCTGCGGCTCTACTCGCCGGCCAGCGGAGACGCCTTGCCCGGCCTCCGCTTCCCGATGGCGGGCAGCGCCTTCCCATCTGGGCGCCAGATGGGTGACTACCTCGAGACGTACGCGGCGCACCACCACCTCGCCGTGCGCACCGACGCCCGCGTCGAGGTGCTGCGCGGTGCGCCGGGCGATGGCGTTGCGGGCTTCGAGATCACGGCCGCCGGCCGCCGCATGATGGCTCGCCAGGCGATCGTGACCACGGGCGCCTTTCAGCGGCCGTCCACGCCAGATTTCGCGACCGAGCTCGATCCGCGCATCCGGCAGCTGCACGCCGCAGACTACCGTCGTCCCGATCAGCTGGCACCGGGCCCGGTCCTGGTGGTCGGCCTCAGCCACTCAGGGGCAGACCTCGCGTGGGAGGCGGTCAGATCGGGCCATCCGACCATCCTGTCCGGCAGGCCCCATGGCGAGCTGCCGTTCGCCATCGACAGCCGCCGCGGGCGGTACATCGCCTGGCCGCTGATGCGCTTCCTGGGCTCTCGCGTGCTGAACCTGAGCACGCCCATCGGCCGGCGCATGGCGCCGAAGGTCCGTATGGGCGGCGGCCCTCTGCTGCGCGTGCGGCGCAGCGACCTGCGCGCCGCGGGCGTGGACCTGCGCGAGCAGCGCACGGTCGGGGTCGGAGATGGCATGCCGCAGCTGGCCGACGGCTCCGTCCTGGACGTGGCGAACGTGATCTGGTGCACCGGCTATCGGGCGGACTACGGATGGATCGACCTGCCGATCACCTACGCGCAGGGCTGGCCGGAGCAGTCCCGCGGCGTGGTCGATTCCGTCCCCGGGCTCTACATCATGGGCGTGCCGTTCCTCTACGCCTTCGCCTCGATGCTCGTCGTCGGCGCGGCCCGCGATGCGCGCTACGTCGTGGAGCGGGTCGCATCGCGGGCCACAGCTTCGGATGAGCTCTCTGGCCGCACCGAGCGCGGCTCGGCCGCAGCCTGACAGCCGATCGTCGTCTCCAAGCCTCGCCCACGCGATCCCAAGGGCGCGGCTGAAGTGGGGAGGCCGCGGAGGGCCGCAGAAGGCCCGCGTCTCGTTGCGGCCTGTGGTGTAATCGGTCTCCAAGGCAGGCACTGATACGCACCACTCGAGCCGAGGTTCCCCATGACCGTCACCAGCGCCGATCGGCTCACCGCCGACGAGATCCTGCGCCTCAACCGGGAGTACACGTTCTTCTCCTGGAGCGCGCAGGCCAAGGTCAACCCGATCGTCATCGACCACGCCGAGGGGATCTACTTCTGGGATCCTGATGGCAAGCGCTACATCGACTTCAACTCGCAGTTGATGAGCGTCAACATCGGTCACGGCGACAAGCGCGTGGCCGACGCGATCGCCGAGCAGGCGAACAAGCTTGCCTTCGCGGCGCCGCAGTTCGCGACCGAGGTTCGTGGACGGCTGGGCCAGCTGCTCGCCGAGCTGACCCCGGGTGACCTGAACACCTTCTTCTTCACCCTTGGCGGCGCGGAGGCGAACGAGAACGCGCTGCGCATGGCGCGCATGTACACCGGTCGCCAGAAGGTGATGGCCCGATACCGCAGCTACCACGGCGCGACGGCCGGCGCCATCAGCGTCACCGGCGACCCCCGGCGCTGGGCCTCGGAGCCCTCCGTCCCGGGCGTCGTACGCGTCCTCGATCCGTACCGCTACGGCAACGCCGAGCCGGACCCGGTCGACGAGCATCTCGCCTACCTGGACGAAGTGATCCAGTACGAGGGGCCGAACACCATCGCCGCCTTCATCCTGGAGACGGTTACCGGCACGAACGGCATCCTCATCCCGCCCGACGGCTACCTGCAGGGCGTGCGCGAGCTGTGCGACCGCTACGGGATCCTGCTCATCGCCGACGAGGTGATGGCCGGCTTCGGTCGCACGGGCCGATGGTTCGCCGTCGATCACTGGGGTGTCACGCCGGACCTCATCACCATGGCGAAGGGCCTCACCAGCTCGTACCTGCCGCTGGGCGCCGTCGCGATCTCGGACAAGGTCGCGGAGCACTTCGCGGAGCGCACCTACTTCGGTGGCCTGACCTACTCGGCGCACCCGGTCTCCTGCGCCGCCGCGATTGCGGCGGTCAACGTCCTGAAGGAGGACGACCTCGTCGGCAACGCCGCGCGCCTTGGTCCGGTGATGCAGCAGCTGCATGCCGATCTGCGCGAGCGGCACCCGAGCGTCGGCGCCACGCGGAGCATCGGCCTGTTCGGGATCGTGCAGCTGGTGCGCGACCGGGCGACGGGTGAGCCGATGGCGCCATTCAACGGCTCCTCCCCGGAGATGGCAGCGCTCGACAAGCGCCTCAAGGCCGATGGGCTCTACACCATGCAGCACTGGGACTCGTTCTTCACCAACCCGCCGCTCTGCATCACCGAGGACCAGCTGCGCGAGGCGTTCGGGATCATCGATGCTGCGCTGGAGGAGACCGACGCTGCGGTGTCCTGAGCCAAGCGGCAGGTCGCTGTCAAGTGCCACGGTGCCCTGTCGGGGGCTTGCGTGGCGGGCGTAAGGTATGCGCGGCGCGTGTCCCGCGCCAGCGTCTTTTCGGCGTCGACCTGGGTCGGACGCAGCGGCGCGCCGTACCCATGCTGACCGCCGGTGGGGGATGGAGGGTTTAAGGGTGCCGGAGGAAACGCATGACAGCTGCTGCGTATGAAGAGATCGTTCACCCCGACGGGCGTCACGAGCTGACCCAGCAGGCGCAGGCCGCCGTTGCGGACAGCTCGCTCTACAACGAGGACCTCGCCCCGGTCCGGCTCGAGCAGCGGACCTGGACGACGTACGCCTACCTCGCGCTCTGGGTCGGGATGAGCATCAACATCCCGAGCTGGACACTGGCCGCCGGCCTCATCGTCCTGGGCATGGACTGGGTGCAGGCCGTCTTCACCGTGATGCTCGGCAACCTGATCGTGCTGATCCCGATGCTGCTGAACAGCCACGCCGGGACGAAGTACGGCATCCCCTTCCCGGTCTTCGCGCGGGCATCTTTCGGCTCGTATGGGGCCAACATACCCGCCCTGATCCGGGCCGGCGTGGCCTGCGGCTGGTTCGGGATCCAGACCTGGATCGGCGGCGGCGCGATCTTCGCGTTGTTCGCGGTCCTCTTCGGTCAGGACTCGTGGTGGGTGACCGCCGGCACGTTTCAGCTCGGCTTCGGCGATGCACAGCCGTGGACCCTTTGGCTGAGCTTCCTCATCTTCTGGCTGATCAATCTCTACATCATCCTGCGCGGCATGAACACGTTGCGGATTTTCGAGAGCTGGGCGGCACCGCTCCTGATCGCAGCCTCAGTGTTGCTGACCGTCTGGGTAGTGATCGATGCCGGCGGCCTCGGGCCGATCCTCGAGGCGCCAAACGCATTTGGCGGTTGGACGGGCGATTTCTGGAAGCTCTTCTTCCCATCGCTCATGGCGATGATCGCCTTCTGGTCCACGCTCAGCCTCAACATGCCGGACTTCACCCGTTTCGGCCGATCGCAACGTGACCAGACTCTCGGCCAGGCCCTGGGTCTCCCGACGACGATGACCCTGTTCGCGGTGCTGGCGGTCTTCACGGCGTCTGCCGCGACGATCGTCTACGCCGGCAACGAGGGGGTCAACGTTTGGGATCCAGTGTCCCTGGTCAGCCAGCTCGACATCGCAGTAGTCACCATCGTGGCGCTCCTGGGCGTCGCGCTCGCGACGCTCACGACCAACGTGGCCGCCAACCTGGTGAGCCCGTCGTATGACTTCAGCAACGCCTGGCCCAAGGTGATCAGCTTCCGGACCGGCGGCATCATCACGGCCATCGTGGGCGTGCTGATCCAGCCGTGGTACCTGATCAGCAACCCAGAGGTCTACATCTTCACCTGGCTTGGCTTCTATGGCGGCGCGACCGGCGCGATCGCCGGCGTCCTCATCGCCGACTACTGGCTCGTGCGTCGCACAGCCCTGAAGCTGGGCGACCTGTACCGGCTCAACGGGGCCTACCGCTTCGAGGGTGGCTTCAACTGGCGGGCCGTCGTTGCCCTGGCCGTGGGAGCCTTCCTTGCAGTCGGTGGCGCCTACACGGCCCCCGGCACCCAGGGTCCCTTCCCGGAGGGAGGCCTGATCGGCTTCCTGCACATCCAGCTGCCGTGGGGTGGTTACCTCTTCGACTACAACTGGATCGTGGGCCTGCTGGTCTCGTTCCTCCTGTACTGGGCGCTGGCCACCTTCTTCCCGGCGGGACGCGCCGCGTCTGAGCCGGCCTTGGAGACGGCCGCTTAGGAGCCCTCGCACCCAACTCGCGGCTCGAGGCCCCTCCCCGCGGAGGGGCCTCGGTCTGTCCCCAGGATCGGCTACAGCAGGTAGCGGAGCCAGACGTAGAGACTGGCCACCAGCATCGTGCCGATGGTGATCGGCAGGCCGTAGCGCAGGTAGGTCATGAAGCTGATGCGGTGGCCCTCCCGCTGCGCCATGGCGATGAGGATCACGTTGGCGGACGCGCCGATCACCGTGGCGTTCCCGCCATAGTCCGTGCCGATGGCCAGGCTCCACCACAGCGCGTCACCAGCATGGCCGTGGTTCGCATTCAGCACCTCGACCAGCGGCGTCATGGTGGCCGCGTACGGGATGTTGTCGATGACGGCCGACACGAACGCCGACATCCAGAGCAGCAGCAGGGACGTGGCGGCCAGCGCGCCGCCGGTGAGCGTCGTGACGGCCGAGGCGAGGGCTTCGATGAGCCCAACCTCGATCATGCCCGAAACGAGCATGAACAGGCCGATGAAGAAGAAGAGCGTCGGCCACTCCACCTCCTGGAAGACGTCACGCGGGTCCTGGCGGCTGACGATCATGAGGACGACGGCACCGGCCAGGGCGATCGTCGCCGGCTCGTAGTTCAGCGGCCCGTGCAGGATGAAGCCGATGAGCGTCCCGCCCAGCACGAGCAGCGATCGACGCAGGAGCACCGGGTCCTCGATCATCCGGCCCTCGTCGAGCGCCAGCAGCTCGGCGCGCCGCTCCGGGTCGACCTTCAGGTCGCGCGCGAAGATGAAGCGCGCGGCGACCAGGTAGAGCGCGAGCACGACGACCGCGAGGGGCAGCATGTGCACCAGGAAGGCCCCGAAGTCGAGGTTCGCGAAGCTGCCGATCAGGATGTTCGGTGGGTCGCCGACCAGCGTCGCCGAGCCGCCGATGTTCGACGCCACGATCTCGCTGATGATGAGCGGCATCGGGTTGAGGCCCAGCGCCGCGGCCACGAACAGGGTCACCGGCCCGACCAGCACCACCGTCGTGACGTTGTCGAGCACGGCAGACGCGACAGCCGTCACGAGGCTCAGCACGACCAGCAGGCGATATGGATCGCCGGCCGCCACGCGAGCCGCGCGGATCGCCATCCAGCCGAAGACACCCGTGCCGCGAATGATCCCGGCCAGCATCATCATTGCCGCCAGCAGGAAGATGACGTTCAGGTCGATGTGCTCGAACGCCTGCTCCTGGCTCACCACGCCCAGGAGGATCATCGCCAGTCCGCCGGCCAGCGCGGCCGTCGCCTTCTCGATTCGCTCCGTGGCGATCAGGAGGTAGGTCGTGACAAAGATGGCGGTGGCCACGGCGACCGTGAGCGTCATGGCCGATCGCGGGCCGGATTCGTCCCCGTGTCTGGCTGCCGCGGCAACGGCTCCAGCAGCCGCCGCCGGCCACTGACCTCCACCCACGCCAGGAGCAACTCGAGCTCGTCGAGGTAACCGACGACATGGCCCGCATCGTCAACGACCGGGAGGCCGGCGAGCTTGAACTCGTGGAGCTTGCGGAACGCGTCACGGACCGTCTCATCGGGCTTGACGGAGACCGGCTTGCTCATGATGTCGGCCGCGGTGCGAGCGCCGAGGCGCTCGGCGTAGTCGAGCGCCTCGGAGGCCCGGTCGATGTGGCTGAGAAACTCCTCGGGGACGATCTTGACGAAGATGTCCTCCACCAGCTGGGTGACCGGGATCAGGCCCAGCAGCACGCCGCTCTGGTCGACCACGCTCAGGACGCCACACTCGGGGTGCTGTGCAGAGCGCCGAGCCACGTCGCGCAGCGCCTCCGTCCCGAGCACCTTGACCGCGTTAGTGCCCTGTAGGAGGCGGGCGACGTCGCGCACCGCCGAAGCCTGGGTGATCGCGGCGGCGGTCTTTTCTGAATCGGGCCCGTCCACAGTCTCCAAAGGGTAGCCACCGGCGATGGCCCGTGACGGCAGATGGCGCAAGCGCGATCCGATCGGGCTGGCTACCCTGCCTCGCCGCTGCTGCCGTCGCTCTCCCGGATCGGTCCGTCCTTGCCCGAGCGGGCCGGCTCGGCTCGGCGCAGGAGCGCCGGCAGGAAGGGCGGGACGATGAGCGTGGTGAGGATCGCCATCCCGACCACGACCGAGTAGATCTCCGAGTCGATCGCGCCGGCCGTCAGGCCCAGCCCGGCGACCACGATGCCCACCTCTCCTCGCGGGACCATGCCCCAGCCGATCAGCACGGCGCGCCAGGTCCCCTGCCGGACGGCACCGATGAAGGCGCCCAGGAATTTCGAGCCGACGGCCAGCGCGGTGATCGCCAGCAACAGGAGCAGCGTGTCGACGTCGGTGAGCACAGCCAGGTCGACCTGGGCACCGATGAAGCCAAAGAAGAACGGGGTGAAGAAGGCTGCCAGTGGCGCCACCTCGGCCTCGAGCGCGTGCCGCTCGCTCGACTCCCCCACCACCATGCCGGCCAGGAAGGCGCCGATGATGGCGGCCAGGCCGATGATCGAGGCGAGCGCCGCGAGGCCCAGCATCACCATCATCCCCGGCAGGAAGGGTGTCTCGGCGAAGACCGGGTCGGTGAGCAGGGAGCGACGGCGGCGAAGGATCCGCGTTCCGCCGATCAGGACCACCACGATGAAGAGGCCGGCCACCACGAGCAGGCTGACGACGCGGTCGGCCGAGACACTGCCCGCCGCCACGCCAGTGGCCACCGAGAGGATCATGATCGCCAGGACGTCGTCGATGATCGCCGCTCCCAGGATGATCCGGCCGCTCTTCGTGTGCAGCCCGCCGATGTCGCGCAGCACGTTCGAGGTGATGCCCACGCTGGTGGCCGTGAGGGCCGCCGCCAGGAAGACCGCCTGCGCCGTGTCGCCACCGGTGAGCGCAGCGGCTCCGAACCCGGCGGCGAACGGCAGCACCACGCCCAGCAGGCCGACCGCGAGGGCGGCGACGCCCACGCGCAGGATCTCGTGCAGGCGCGTCTCCACGCCCACCTGGAAGAGAAGCAGCACCACGCCGATCTCTGCGAAGAGCTCCGTCTCCGCGTTCACCTCGTAGACCCCGAGCACTGCCGGACCGGCAATGACGCCTCCCAGGATCTCGCCCACGACCGCTGGCTGGCCCAGGCGCCGGAAGATCTCGTGGCCGACCTTGGCGGCCACGAGGATCGCAAACAGCTGCAGCATGATCTCGGCGAGGTGGGACATGGCTCCTCGAGAAGGACAGGAGGCCGCACACGCTGCGCAGCCTCCACCAGTACGCCGCCGGTATGGGAGCGGATCAACCCGCCGCGACGTCCGCGACCAGGGCAGGATAGTGATCAGGCGGTCCGGACGGCAACCACATGCCGGTCGGCAGAAGCGGTCCGGCCGCGCCCGGCCGGTATCATCGAGCCGATGGAGGGCACCGCTCCGTGACCGGCGGACTCGCGATCACGCTGCTCGCGGCGCTCGGCACCGCCCTGCTGCTCGGGGCGCTCGCCAACCGGCTGCGGATGCCACCGATGGTCGGCTACATCGCCGCCGGCCTGCTGGTCGGGCCTTTCACGCCGGGCTACGTGGCCAACCGGGAAGAGGTCCAGTCGCTGGCCGAGATCGGTGTCGCGCTGCTCATGTTCAGCATCGGCCTCCGATTCCGCCTCGCCGAGCTGCTCGAATCCGGGCGACTGGTGCTGCTCGGAGCCCCGCTGCAGGTGCTCTTCTCCATGGCGCTCGGCGGCGGCGTGGCATACCTGCTGGGCAGCCCGCCGATCGAGGCTGCCTTCGTTGGCGCGGTCGTCAGCATCTGCTCCAGCGTGGTGCTGGTGAAAGTCGCCGGCGAATCCGTGCTGGAGACGACGCTGCACGGCCGGCTGGCGCTGTCGTGGTCGATCGTGCAGGACCTCGTCACGGTGGTCCTGGTCGTGGTGCTATCGGCGGTCGCCACCGAGTCGACCCGGCCGGTGCTCGACGCGATCGTCGCCACGCTGCTGGCGGCGCTCTTCGTGGCGGCGGTGCTCATCGTCGGCTCACGGGTGCTGCCGGCCGTCCTCTCGCGGGTCGCGCTGCTCGGCAGCCGCGAGCTGTTCGTGGTGGCGGTGGCGGTGGTGGCCATCGGCACCGCGGCCCTGGCCAGCGAGGTGGGAGTCTCGGTTGCGCTTGGTGCCTTCGTGGCCGGGCTGGCGCTGGCCGAGTCGGACCTGGCGGCAAGCGTGCTCGGCGAGGTGGTGCCGCTGCGGGAGCTGTTCGCCACGATCTTCTTTGTCTCGGTCGGCATCATCCTGCAGCCCGCGGCAGTGGTGGAGGGGTGGCCCATCGTGCTGCTGCTCCTGGTGCTGGTCATACTGGGCAAGGGGCTGCCGATCGTGGCGATCGTGCGCGGCTCGGGCAACCACATCGGCACCTCGCTGCGGACGGCGGGGCTCATCTCGCAGGGCGGGGAGTTCAGCTTCGTGCTGGCCACGGTGGGCCTGCAGCTCGGAGCGGTCGACAGCGCCACCTTCAGCCAGGCCATGGGCGCGGTCGTCATCTCGATCCTCCTGGCCGCACCAGTGGCGTCCGGCGCTGCCCGGCTTGGCGACATGCTGGAGCGGCGCCTGCCGGCCGAGCGTGGCGGCGGATGCCGCCGGGAGCCCGGCCGCCGGCCTCTCGCGCCACGTGGTGGTGCTGGGCTACGGCGCGGTGGGCCGCACCGTGGCGCGCATGCTGGAGGGCCGCGGCATCCCATGGGTGGCCGTCGAGAGCGACTACCGGCGCGCGCGAGCTGCCATGCGTGCCGGGGCGGCGGTGATCTACGGGGACGCCGGCACGCCCTCGGTCCTGGACGCGGCGCGCATCGAGGCCGCCAGCCTGCTGGTGGCCGCCATCCCCGACGCCCTGGCCACGCGGCAGGCGGTCGTGTACGCAGCCGAGCGCAACCAGCGCATCCACATGATCGCTCGCGCCCACTCCGCGGTCGACGAGGCGGAGCTGCGGCGCCTGGGCGCGGCGCACGTGATCACCGCCGAGCGCCACCTGGGCAACGAGCTGGTCCGCCACACCCTGCTGCGCTACGGGGTGAGCGACCGGGAGATCGACGTCATCCTCCGGCGTCGGGAGTAGGTCCGTGCCGCGCCAGACCTCGCCGATGCGCTCCACCAGCTCGTCCAGCGAGTCCACCACCAGCGCCGCCCGCACGTCCTCCGGCAGCTCGTGGATCACACCCCAGGGCCCGCGCCGCAGCCAGACGGCGCGCATGCCGGCGGCCGCGGCCGGCATGACGTCGTTGTCCACGCGATCCCCCACGTAGGCAACCGATGACGCCGGCGGGTCGGCCATCAGCTCCAGCGCCCGCGCGAAGAAGGCCGGGTCGGGCTTGTGCAGGCCCATTTCGTCCGACATGGCCAGCACCTGCGGCTGGAAGCCCAGGGCGCGCAGCTCCGCGGACCGCTCGGCCGGCTGGTTGGCGACGATGGCTATCCGGTAGCCTGCCGCCTCGAGGCCGGTGACGCAGCGCCGCCCATCGAGGTAGAGGTCGTCCTCCCGGAAGCCGCCGTAGGCCTCGCGCACGGCTGGCAGGTGAGCACGCCATTCCTCACGCGAGAGACCGAAGACGCCGAACACGTCGCCGTGCTGCCCGCCGCGCGCGATGACCGCGCCCATGGCCGCCATGAAGGTCAGGCGCGGGACGCCCAGCTCATCGGCCCAGGTGGACCACACGCGGGTCTCGTCGATCAGCGTCTCGCCCACGTCCAGGCACACCCATCGGTCTGTCATGGACCGATGCTAGCGAAACGACGAGGGCCGGCCCATGCGGACCGGCCCTCGCAGCAGGATCTGGATGCGCCTACGGCGCGATGTTGACCCGATCCAGCGCCGGGACCGGCAGCGGAGAATGCGAGCCGACGTAAGTCCACGAATGCGTTGCTGTCGACCGGACCGATGACGCGGTTGGTCGCCAGGGCGAACACCGTGAAGCCATCTCCGGTGCCCGACGTCAGGAACGAGTTCCCGGTGACGCGGTACGTGGCCAACGGATCGAGCACCGAGCCGTTGAGCATGATCGACGAGTCGATCACCTTGTCACCCTGCGCACCGGCGGGGTTGTAGCTGTACGAGAACCCGTTCGAGACCGACAGGAATCGGTTCTCACCCGGACCAGGGTTGTTGAACTGCTGCTCGAGCAGGTCGTCGATCTGCGCCCCCGTGAGCGTCAGGGTGACGAGGTCGTTCTGGAACGGCTGGACCGCGAATGCCTCGCCAAAGGTGAAGGTACACGGCGCGGTCTCGCCGGGATCGCAGAGCAGGTCCGCCCTGATACCTCCGGGATTCATCACGGCAAGATCCGCGTCGAAGGGAGCGTCGGTCGTCGCCCAGAGCTGGGCGTCGGCGATGGCATTGCCGAGGGTGGACTCGTCGACCACCTGCTCGCGGAGCAGGTCGCCCGAAGCCTCACCGATCGGCGCGTTACGGACTTCATCCACGATCGCCGCGTACTTGGCGATGATCGCCGTCTCAGCCGGGTCGGCCGGGACGTCGCGGGTGACGATGACGTTGTTGGCCGATGCCGAGACGACATCCTTGGTCGCCCGATCGATCTTCAGGTCGATATCGGTCACGAGGCGGCCGAACGTCGCGGCGCTGGTCAGCAGCATGCCGTTCATCTCGCAGTTGTACTGCTGGTGCGTGTGGCCGCTGATGACCACGTCGACCGCGGGATTCAGGTTGTTGACGATGTCGACCACGGCGCCGTTGAGGCCGTTGCAGGTGTTCGGGAAGGCGCTCGACGACGGCGACTGGAAGCCGCCCTCGTGGAGCAGGATCACGATCGACTCGACGTGCTGTGCCTGCAGCTGCGGGACGAGCGCGTTGATCGTCTCCGCCTCGTCACGGAACTCGAGTCCTGCGACGCCGGCCGGCGTCACGATGCTCGGCGTGCCTTCGAGTGTCAGGCCGATGAAGCCGATCCTGACGCCGCCCATCTTCTCGATCTTGTAGGCCGGGAAGACGGTCTGGTTGGTGCCCTCGTAGAAGACGTTGGCGGAGAGATACTGGAAGTCGGCGCCGGCGAACCCGTCGCCATCCTGGCAACCGTCCGTCGGATGGCAGCCGCCGTTCTGCATGCGCAGCAGCTCCTGGTAGCCCTCGTCGAACTCGTGGTTGCCCACGCTGGCGATGTCCAGGCCAAGGGCGTTCAGCGCCTCGATGCTGGGCTCATCGTGGAAGTAGCCGGAAAGCAGCGGGCTGGCGCCGATGTTGTCGCCGGCCGAGACGGTGATGGTGTACGGGTTCTGCGCGCGCAGCTCGTTGATGTGCGCGGCCAGGTACTCCACGCCGCCGTTGCCCTCAAGGGCTCCGGCCTCGGTGAGCACGCGTGCCGATGATCCGCTGGGCGGCTCCAAATTGCCGTGGAAGTCGTTGATGGCGAGCAGCTGCACGTCCACCGAGCGGTGGTCGATGCCGTTCTGGCTGCCGCCGGCATTCCCGCCCTTCGCCGCGACGGGCATCGCCGCCAGCACGAGGGCAAGGATTGCGAACAGCACGGCCGCCGCGCGGCTCACGTGGCGCTCAGCGCCTCGGGGGTGATCCATGAATGTGCCTCTCCTCTTGCGTGGGTGGGAGGAGGTACCAGCGCTACGCTCGGTCCGCGGATGGAGCCGTTCAAGCTCCAGCGCAAGGAGATCCCACCCGAAGGACCCTCATGGTACCGAACCGCTCCTCACTGTCCATGGGTGGTAGGGCCAGATTGCCCGGAATCGGAGCATTTCGAGTGCTTACTGTTGTCCCCCGGCACCACTGAAGCGTGGGTTGCTGAGCCGGGGCTCATGCGTCGAGGCGGTCTCGCGTACGGGCCATGACCGCGCGCAGCTCCTCCTCGGGCACCTCCGCGAAGTCGCGGCTCACCAGCTAGTGCGCACCGGAAGGCAGCGGGATGTCCTCGAGCTCACCGCGGATCATGGCCGAGTTCAGTGCGTCGCCCTCGCGGTGTGGGGCCAGGTGCACGTGGAGGTGCGGGATCCCGCCGCCGAAGACGTAGATCCAGACACGTTCGGCATCTGTCGCAGCCTTGAGGGCGGCACAGACGCGGGCAAGGATCGGCCCGAAGGTCAGTGCCTCCTCGCCATCGAGATCCTCGATGTGCGGCACGTGGCGAAGCGGCTCGAGGTAGGCGAAGCCCGGCGTGTAGCCCTCGATGCTCATCGAGAGGCGCCACAGCTCGTCGCGCCAGACCTCCTCGCGCAGCAGCTCCGGATCGCCGTCGCGACCAGCGCAGATCGCGCAGGCCTGCGTATCGGTCATGGAAGGAGCCGGTCAGGCCTGCTTCACCGCCGCGACGAGCGCCTCCACCGATGGCTTGGCGTTGCCGAACAGCATCGAGGTCTTCTCGTTGCTGAAGAGCGGGTTGGGAATGCCGGCGAACCCGGTCCCCCGTCCGCGCTTCAGCACGATGACGTTGTGCGCCTCGTCCACGTTCAGGATCGGCATGCCGGAGATCGGCGAGCCCGCTTCGCGGGCCATGGGGTTCACGACGTCATTGGCGCCGATGACGAGGGCGACATCGGTGTCGTCGAACTCATCGTTGATCTCGTCCATCTCCTTGAGCCGGTCGTATGGGACGTTGGCCTCCGCCAGCAGCACGTTCATGTGCCCCGGCATCCGTCCAGCGACGGGGTGGATGGCGAATTCGACGTCGACACCGCGCTCCACCAGCAGGTCCATCAGCTCGCGGACCGGGCCCTGGGCCTGGGCGACGGCCATGCCGTAGCCGGGCACGATGATCACCTTCTTGCCGTAGGCCATCAGCACCGCGGCATCCTCCGCGCTGATCTCCTTCAGCTGCTCCTCGCCCTCCGCACCGACCGCCGTGGCGCCGCCCGCGGTGCCGAAGCCGGCGAACAGGACGTTGAAGAGCGACCGGTTCATGGCCCTGCACATCAGCTGGGTGAGGATTCCGCCCGAGGCGCCCACGAGGGTCCCGGCGATGAGCAGCGCGTAGTTGTTGAGCACGAAGCCCGACGCCGCCACGGCGATGCCGGTGTAGCTGTTGAGCAGGCTGACCACCACCGGCATGTCGGCCCCACCGATCGGCATCACCAGCACCACGCCGGTGACGAGGGCCAGGCCGACGTAGAGCAGGAAGAGGGCGACGTTGTTCTCGAAGCCGGCCACGTAGACGGCGAGCCCGATCAAGACCAGGAAGAGCGCCCCGGTGATGATGCGCTGTCCGGGGAGCATGTACGGCGCCGCCGTCACGATGCCCTGCAGCTTGCCGAAGGCGATGATCGACCCCGTCAGCGAGACGGCGCCGATGACGGCGCCCAGCAGCGTGGCGATGACGAACGGCAGCGAGAGCAGCTCGCCGGTGGTCCCCGCATCGCGCAGGAATTCGGCCATGGCGACCACGGCCGCGGCGCCGCCACCGGCGCCGTTGAAGATGGCGACCATCTGCGGCATCGCGGTCATCGGTACGCGTCGGGCCCCAAGCACGCCCACCACCGAGCCGACCAGGCCGCCGACCAGCAGGATCCACCAGTTCTCGAGCATGCCGTCGACGGTGAGGAAGGTCCATGCGATGACCAGCGCCATGCCGGCGGCACCCACGAGGTTGCCTCGCCGCGCCGTCTGGGGCGAGGCGAGGAACTTCAGGGCGAGGATGAAGGTGATCGATCCGACCAGCCAGACGAAGAAGGTCGCGACCTGGATTCCGGTGAGCTCCATCTAGCTGCGCCCTCCCGGCGTCCGCTTGCGGAACATCTCGAGCATGCGGTCGGTGACGACGAAGCCACCGACCACGTTGATCGTTCCGAGGGTCACCCCGATCAGCGCCAGCACGATGCGGAGCGGTCCCTCGGCGGTCGCGGCGACGAGCATGGCGCCGACCACGATGACGCCGTGCACGGCGTTGGCGCCGCTCATCAGCGGCGTGTGGAGCATGGTCGGCACCTTGCTGACGACCTCGTAGCCGACGAAGGCGGCGAGGACCAGGATGAAGAGTGCCGCCAGCAGGGCGAACGGGCTCAGGGCTGTGGCATCCATCTAGGCGTCTTCCTTCTCGCCCGCGGCGGCGGGCGCATCGGTCTGGGGATCGGCGGGAGGCTCGGCTGCGGGCGGCTCCGGCTTGATGCCGAGCGCCTCCGCGGTGGCGGGGTGGACGACCTTCCCGTCGTGGGTGATCGTGGCGCCGCTCGTGATCTCATCGGTGAAGTCCAGCTCGAGCTTGCCATCCGCGATGAGGTGCTTCAGCAGCGTCTGGATGTTCTTGGCGTACATCTGCGTCGCGCTGCCGGGCATGCTGGCCGGCAGGTTCGTGAAGCCGATGATCCGCACGCCGTTGTCGGTGACGATCTCCTTGCCCGCCTCGGTCAGCTCGGTATTGCCACCCATCTCGGCGGCCATGTCCACGATGACGCTGCCCGGGCGCATGGTCTTGATCATGTCCTTCGTGATGAGCTTCGGGGCCGGCCGGCCGGGAATCAGCGCGGTGGTGATCACGGCATCGGCCTCACCCACCCGGCTGGCGATCAGCTCTGCCTGCCGGCGCTTGTAATCGTCGCTCATCTCGCGCGCGTAGCCGCCGGAGGTCTCCGCCTGCGCCTTCTCCTCGTCGGTCATCTCGACCTCCAGGAAGGTGCCGCCAAGCGACTGGACCTGCTCCTTGACGACGGGACGGACGTCGGTCGCCTCGACCACCGCGCCGAGCCGCTTTGCGGTGCCGATGGCCATCAGGCCGGCGACGCCGGCACCAAAGACCAGGACCCGAGCAGGCCGGACGGTGCCCGCCGCCGTGGTGAGCAGCGGCATGAACTTCGGGAGGCGTTCCGCGGCGATGAGGACGGCCTTGTAGCCACCCACGGTGGCCTGCGAGCTGAGCGTGTCCATGGACTGCGCGCGGGTGATGCGCGGGATCGCGTCCATGCTGATGGCGGTCACGCCCGCCCGGGCCAGCTTCTCCGCGTACTTCGGGTTTGCCAGCGTGCCGAGGGTGCCGATCAGGACCGTGCCCTTGCGCAGCATGCCGACCTCTTCGTCGGTTGGCCGGCCCACGCGCAGGACGACGTCGGCCTGGCCGTACAGCGCGGCTGCGTCCGGCACGACGGTGGCACCCGCTTCGCGGTACGCCTCGTCGGAGACGAAGGAGGCCTCGCCGGCGCCTGCCTGAACGATGACCTCGACGCCATCGCCGGCGATCTGACCGGCGGCCTGGGGTGTCAACGCGACGCGAGTTTCGCCGGGGGCGGTCTCGCGCGGGACAGCGATCTTCATGAGTGTTTGATTCCCTTGGCTTGCGCACGCAGAACCGAGGCCCTTGAGGCCAAGCGGTTCGGGATTTGAAGTGTAGCAGAGACCTTCGGCACCTCGGAATCGGGAGGAGCGGCACGCCTCGACGGTTCGGGCGTTCCGGTAGAGTGAACCGCGGCATGGCACTCGTCATCGACCACGTCACCAAGACCTTCGGCGCCGTCACCGCCCTCGACGACGTCAGCTTCCAGGTCGAGCCCGGGCGCATCTTCGGCCTGCTGGGCGCGAATGGCGCCGGCAAGACAACCTGCATGCGGGTGGTGCTGGATATCCTGCGCGCCGACTCGGGGACCGTGACGTGGCAGGGCAAGCCCAACGGCAGCCTGCCGCGCGACACCTGGGGCTACCTTCCCGAGGAGCGCGGCCTCTACCTGCGGATGAAGGTGATCGACGTGCTCCGCTTCTTCGCGGCGCTCTACGGCGTGCCGGGGAGCCGGGCGACCCTGGTCGTCGAAGAGTGGCTGGAGCGGTTCCGGGTGCCGGACTACCGCGACCGCAGGGTCGAGGAGCTCTCGAAGGGCAATCAGCAGAAAATCCAGTTCATCGCGGCGATCCTGCATGACCCCGACGTGCTGATCATGGACGAGCCCTTCTCCGGCCTCGACCCGGTCAACGTCCAGCTGCTGAAAGAGGCGTTCCTCGAGATGCGGGATCGCGGCAAGACGCTGATCTTCAGCACGCACCAGATGGAGACGGTCGAGGAGCTGTGCGAGGCGATCGCCATCATCGACCGCGGCAAGGTGGTGGTGAGCGGCCCGGTGCGCGACGTTCGGCGCGCCATGGGCCGCCAGGTCGTGCGGCTCGCGACCGACGGCGACGGGCGGGGCATGGAGTGGCTGGCAGGCCTGGACGGCGTCCGGGTGACGGCGGACCGTGCCGACTTCGTGGAGCTGACCGTTCCCTCGGGAACCGATCCGGAGGCGATCCTGCGCGCGGCGATGGATCGCGGGGAGCGCGTCACGCGCTTCGAGATCGGCGAGCCCTCGCTGGAGGAGGTCTTCATCGAGCATGTCGGGCGCCGGGCGAACGAGGAGGAGCGTCACCTCGCGCAGGCGCCGGCCGACGAGGAGGTTGTAGCGTGAGCCTCTTCCCGAATGCGTGGCATGTGGCGAAGCGCGAGTACGTGCAGCGCGTGCGCAGCCGGGCGTTCATCATCTTCACGATCGCCCTCGCCGTGGTCGGCCTCGCGCTGACGCTCGCCCCCGTGGGCATCCGGCTCATCGTCGGCGAGGGGGGCAGCACGCAGGTCGGCCTGAACGCTTCCGGCGGCGTCCTGCAGCCCGCCGCGCTCCGGGGTGCGCTGGCACCGTTCGCCACCGAGGACAACACGTACGAGGTGGTCGCCGTCGATGACGAGGCGATCGGACGCGCCGCGATGCAGGACGGCGAGCTCGACGGGCTGCTGACGGTCAGCCGGGGGGCGGATGGGGACCTCGGCTTCGACTACGTCACCGACGCCTCGGCGGCCAGCCAGTCGGTGAACGCCGTGCGACAGGCGGCGACGCAGCTCGTCATCTCCGATCGCCTGCAGCGCGCCGGCGTCGATACGTCGGAGCAGGCTGGCATCTTCGCCCCGGCACCGTTCAACCTGCAGCCGCTCGATCCGAACGCACCCCGGGACGCCTTCGGCTCCGGGAACGGGATCCTCGCCTACGTGCTGGTGATCATGACCTTCATGGCCATCGTGACCTACGGGACCTGGGTGGCGACCAGCGTCGCCGAGGAGAAGAGCAGCCGGGTGATGGAACTGCTGATCACAGCCGCCTCTCCCCGTCAGCTCCTGGCCGGCAAAGTCGTCGGCACCGGGGCGGCGGGCCTGACGCAGTACTTCTCCATCCTGGTGGCCGCGATCATCGGCCTCGTGCTGCAGGGCGTGCTCGCCCGGCAGCTGTTCGGGGCAGGCGGTCAGAACCTGCTCGAGGGCGTCGACTTCAGCGTCCTGGTCCCCTTCACGCTCTTCTTCATCCCCGGCTTCCTGCTCTACTGCGTGCTCTACGCCGGCTTCGGCTCGATGGCGAGCCGCCAGGAGGATGTGACGCAGGTGACGGGGCCGATGCTCTTCATCGGCATGGGAGGCTACTTCGCGTCCTTCGTCGCCATGGCGACGCCGGGACTGGCCTGGGTCAAGGTGCTGTCGTTGATCCCGTTCTTCAGCCCGTACCTCCTCGCGGCCCGCTACGTCCTGGCGGGAAACATCGCTGCGTGGGAATGGGTGGTGGCGGCCGTCCTGATGGTCCTCTTCCTGGCCGGAGCGCTGTGGTTGGCCGCCCGCATCTACTCGGCTGGCGTCCTGCTCTACGGACAGCGCTCCAGCCTGCGCAGCGTCTGGCGGGCGGTTCGCGTGAGCCGATGACCACGCGCACGTGGTCGATCGGTGATCGCCGGTTGGAGCTCGTCGAGGGCGACATCACCACGCAGCTGGTCGACGCCATCGGTAACGCCGCGAACGCGGCGCTGCGCGGTGGCGGCGGCGTCGATGGGGCGATCCACCGCGCGGCTGGACCCGGCCTGCTCGAGGAGCTGCGCCGCCGCTACCCTGACGGCACCCCAACCGGCAGCGCCGTCGAAACGGCAGGGCATCGGCTCCCGGCGCGCTGGGTGTTCCACGCCGTCGGCCCGGTCTGGCGCGGCGGGAATGCCGGAGAACCCGGGCTCCTGGCTGCAGCGTATCGGTCGTGCCTGCACCTGGCCGACGAGCTTGGCGCCCGATCGCTGGCGCTGCCGGCGATCAGCATGGGGATCTACGGGTATCCACTGGCCGATGGGTCACGGGTGGCCGTCTCCACGATCGTCGAGCACCTGGCGGGCGATACCTCGCTCGAGATAGTGCGGTTCGTCCTGCGCGCAGAAACCTGGGAGCCCTTCGTGGCGGCGTCGGATGAGCTGGCCGCCGGCTAGGATCCCTCGTCCTCGTGGAGTGCCAGGGCTATCGCCTGCTCGGGCGTCAGCCGCTGCCCCTCCGCGTAGACGTCAGCCAGCGGCGCCTGCTTCCTGAGCTCCTGCGGGAAGAACTCGGTCGCCTCCCGGTTGCGCTCCGCGAGCCCCACCCCACTGATGTTCTGCAGCGCCGCCGCCGCCCCGGCGATCCGCATCGCGCGATCGTGGTCGCCCTCGCGCCACTCGAGGGTGGCGAAGCCGTCGAGGACCAACGCGTAGCCGCTGACGTCCTTCGTGGTGCGGAAGATCGCCATCGCCTCGGCCAGCGCATCGCGCGCGTCCGCCGTCCTGCCCAGCATCATGTAGGGAAGCGCGGCCGTGTAGAGCGCCCAGCCCAGCATGAACGAGTCGTTCACCTCGCGGAAGATCGCCACCGCCTTGTCAGCGTCGCCCGCGACATCCTCGATCGAGGTGCCGAAGACGCCGGTGTTGACGATGGCCCACAGCGCGCGGCCCTCACCGTGCCGGTCGCCCAGCTCCCGGAACTGGCGCAAGGCCTCCTCGGCCAATGCTCGCGCCCTGTCGGCCTGGGACGGTTCGATCGCGATGCTCATGCTCTGGTTGTACAGGGCCTCCGCCTCCGCCTTGCGGTCGCCAAGCGCTCGCGCCTGCTCGGCCTGGGCCTCGTACCAGGAAAACGCCTGGTCGAGCTCGGCTCGCCAGTACGCGATGCCACCGGCGGCATCCAGAGCTCGCAGCAGCGCTTCGGGGTGATCTTCCGTGCCGGGCATGGCCAGCACGCGATCCGCCCGTTCCCGGCCCTCGGCGAGGTAGCCACGCATCTGCCAGAAGCGCCAGCTCGCAGCGAGGAGGCGCATCGCCAGCTCCGCGCGACCGGTGGAGATGGTGAAGCCGATCGCCGCGCGAAGGTTGTCATGCTCGCGTTCGAACGTGTCCAGTGAGGCGCGCTGGTCCTCGCCGAAGATGCCTGCGGCCAGCCCCTCGGCAAGCTCGAGGTAGTACTCCGCGTGGCGCACCCTGGTCTCGGCATCCGGCTCGCGTTCGTTGAGTCGCTCGGTGGCGTACTCCCGGATCGTCTCGAGCATCCCGAAGCGCGGGTCACCGTCGGCGCCCATCATCTGCCGCACCAGGCTCTTGTCGAGCAGCGAGTCGAGTGCCTCGAGCGCGTCGGGAGCATCGGCGTCACCTCCCGGCCACGCTGAGAGCGCCACGCGCTGCAGCGCGTCGACATCGCCGCCGCCGGCGAAGGCGCTGAACCTGGCGAAGACGATCCGATCGCGCTCGTCGAGCAGGTCGTGGCTCCAGTCGATGGCGCCACGCAGGGTCTGCTGGCGTTCCGGAAGGTTCCGGGAGCCGCCGGCAAGCAGCGAGAGGCGATCGCCGAGCCGCGCCAGGATGGCCTGGGGCGACAGGACCTTGACCCGTGCGGCGGCGAGCTCGATCGCCAGTGGCAGTCCATCCAGCCGGACGCAGATCTGGGCGATCGACGGCGCGTTCGACGCATCCACCGCGAAGCCGGGACGCACGGACATGGCGCGCTCGACGAACAGGGCGACGGAGGCGAACTGGGAGAGGGCCTCCACGCCGAGCTGCCCATCCGCATCGGGCAGCGCCAGCGGCGGCACCGCGTACTCCTGCTCGCCGTAGACGTGCAGCGGGGACCGGCTGGTGGCGAGAATCTTCATGCCTGGCAGGCGCGTCAGCAGCTCCCCGATGTCGCCTGCCGCATCCAGCACCTGCTCGAAGTTGTCGAGCACGAGGAGGACCCGCTTGCCGGACAGCTGCTCCGCAAGCTTCTCCAGCGGCCGCGCACCCAGGTCGCCGATTCCAGCGGCCTGCGCGATGGTCGGCAGGACCAGCGAGGCCTCGCCGATGGGGCCGAGCGGCACGAAGTAGACGCCGTCGCGGAACTGCTCGGTGGCGTCGGCTGCGAGCTGCAGTGAGAGCCTGGTCTTGCCCGTCCCGCCGGGCCCGGTGAGCGTCAGCAGCCGCGACTCCTCGAGCAGGCGAGCCGCTTCGCCCAGCTCGCGATCCCTCCCCACGAAGCTGGTGAGCTGCGTCGGCAGGTTGTTCGGGACCTCGTCCAGGCTGCGCACCGCCGGGAACGAGGCATCCAGCCCGTCGACCGTCAGCTGGCTGATGTGCTCCGGCCGCGACAGGTCCTTGAGCCGGTGCTCGCCGAGGTCCTCGAAGCCGACGCCATCGGGCAGGCTGCCCTCCGCCAGCATGCGGGTCGCCGCCGAGACGAGGACCTGTCCGCCGTGACCGGCCGCCGCGATGCGTGCTGCCCGATGGACATCGATTCCCGCGTAGCTGTCACCGCTCACCGTCCCCTCGCCGGTGTGCAGGCCCATGCGCACCCTGACCGAGACGCCCTCCGGCCACGTCTCGGCGGCCAGGCTCCGTTGCGCCTCGACCGCTGCGCCGATCGAGCGCGGCGCGCTGCTGAAGGCAGCGAACATGCCATCCCCCTCGCTGCCGATGACGACGCCGCCGTTGTCCTCGATCGCCCGGTGCAGCAGCTCGTTGTGGCGCTGCAGGATTGGTGGCCAGCCGTCACGGAGCTCCTGGGTGAGGCGGGTCGACCCCTCGATATCGGTGAACAGGAAGGTGACGGTGCCGGTCGGGAGGCTCTGCACCGAGCTAGTGTGGAGGCAGACGCGGGTGTGGACAAGGCCCTCAGCGCGGTCCGTCGGCTACGCTCCACGCATGCGATCCCGCCAGGGCCGTCCGGCGGCCATGATGCTCTACCACGCGCTGCGCGAGCGGCCGGTGCTGGCGGCCGTGCTCGGCGCCATGAGCATCGCCTTCAGCGGGATCCTCGTTCGGCTCGCGAACGTGGAACCCGCCACGGCCGCGATCTTCCGCTGCGCTTACGCGCTGCCATTCCTCGCCATCCTGGCCTGGCTCGAGCGGCGCGCCTACGGACCGCGTCCCGCCTCCCAGGTGGTGCTTGCGTGGCTGGCCGGCCTCTTCTTCGCCATCGACCTCGAGCTCTACCACCACACCATCGCGCTGGTCGGCGCGGGACTGGCCACCGTGCTGGGCAACACGCAGGTGGTCTTCGTGGCGATCCTCGCCTTCCTCCTCCTGCGCGAGCGGATGGCCACGCGGACCGCGTTGGCGATCCCGGTGGTGCTCGCCGGCGTGGTGCTGATCTCCGGCGTCGTGGGCTCCGATCCCTACGGCAGTGACCCCACACTCGGCGTGCTGATCGGTCTCGGCACCGGACTCTCCTACGCCGGCTTCCTGCTGGTGCTGCGACGCGGCAACGCCGACCAGCGGCGGCCGGCCGGGCCCCTCTTCGACGCCACGCTTTCCTCGGCCATCTTCGGCATCCTGATCGGCCTGCCGCTGGGCGAAGTGGACCTGGTGCCGAGCTGGCCGGCGCACGGCTGGCTCTTCCTGCTGGCGATCTCCGCGCAGGTCGTGGGCTGGCTCCTGATCAGCATCTCGCTGCCCCGTCTGCCCGCCGCCCTGACCAGCGTCACGCTGACCCTGCAGCCCGTTGGCGCCGTGCTCCTCGGCATGCTGCTGCTGGCGGAGGCACCGTCCGCCGTCCAGCTGCTCGGCGCGGGGGCCATCGTGGCAGGGCTGGTGCTCGCCACGGTCCGTCGCCGGGCCGGGCGCGTGGCGGACTAACGTTGCGCCCATGACGCGCGCCGATCGGCTCTTCACCGGCCGCGGACGGCTGCTCCTGCCCGATCCGTTCGACGGCGCGACGCAGTGGGCGGTAGCCGTCCACGAGGGTCGGTTCACCTGGGTCGGCGCTGCCTCGGAGGTCCCGGACGCCAGCGATCAGGTGGACCTCGGAGATGCCCTCGTCACGCCTGGGCTCGTCGACGCGCACACCCATCCTGTTTACGCCGGAGACCGGGCCGATGAAGCTGCCGCCCGCCTCTCCGGTGCACGCTACGACGGCGGCGGCATCCTGCGAACCGTGGCCGCCACCCGCGCGGCTGGCGACGACGAGCTCGAGGCGCTGGTCGATGAGCGCCTGCGCGCGGAGCTCGCCGCGGGGACGACCACGGTCGAGTGCAAGTCCGGCTACGGCCTCGACACCGAGCAGGAGCTTCGCGCCCTGCGCCTCATCCGCCGTGTCGCCGCACGCTTACCGGTTCGCGTCGTGACCACCTTCCTGGGCGCCCACGCCTTCCCGCCGGGGGAGGGTGACTACGTGTCCCGGCTCGTCGAAGAGATGATTCCGGCGGTCGCGGCCGAGGGGCTCGCCGACTTCTGCGACGTCTTCTGCGACGCCGGCTTCTTCTCGACGGCCGATGCCGAACGCATCCTCTCGGCGGCCGCTGCCGGCGGCATGCGCCTCCGCCTGCACGCCGAGCAGCTGGCGCGGACCGGCGCCGCGGAGCTCGCCGTGCGACTGGGAGCCACGAGCGCGGATCACCTGGAGCAGCTCGATGCCGACGGGGTCAACGCGCTGGCGCGCTCCGGCACCGTGGCGACGCTCCTGCCCGGGCCGGCGCTGGTGCTGCGCGACCGGCTGCCACCCGCCCGCACGCTGCTTGATGCCGGCGCGACCGTTGCCCTCGCGTCGGACGCCAACGCGGGCACGTTCGGGGCGTGGGGCGCGATGCCGTTGGTCATCGGCCTGGGGGCCACGGTCCTCGGCATGAGCGTCTCCGAGGCGCTGTGCGCCGCAAGTTCCGGCGGCGCCGCGGCACTCGGCCTGGCCGGACGTCGCGGCGTCATCGCTCCCGGAGCCGATGCCGACCTCGTCGCCTGGGACGTGGCCCACGAGGGCTCGTTCGCCCTCGCCCTCGGCGGCGTGCGCGCCGGCCGGGTCTTCGTGGGTGGCGAAGAGGTCGCCTAGCTGCCGTCGGCCTCCACGTAGATCAACGCCTCGCGGCGCACGCCGCGGCCGACCAGCCTGGCGAAGAGGTCTGGCAGGTACCAGCGCAGGAAGAAGAGCCGGCAGCCGAGGCAGAAGCCGGTTGCGGCCAGCAGTCCCTGCAGCGCAACCACCGCCAGGACCGGCAACCAGCCCCAGGGCCGAACGCCGGCAAGCAGCAGGACAATCCCGACCGCCACGAAGGTGGCGCCCATGGCCTGGGCGAACCGCGGCGGCATCTCGTGCTCCAGCTCGGATTGCGGAAGGCGCAGCCCGCGACGGACGACGGGCCAGGGACGGCCGAAGACGAACCAGCGGGTGCCGTAAGCGGCGGAAATCGCGAGGAAGAGGCCGACTACCGCTGCCAGCACCCAGGCGTCCAGCGCGGCGGCAACCAGCAGGGTGATGGCCGAGGTCGCTGCTCCGAAGCGCTGCGCACGCGGATCGATCCAGCGACCGGGGGCCGGTCGGGCTGCCGGCGCCAGGTTGGCGGCAATGGTCAGGGGACGGCTGAAGAAGGACATGGGAGCTCCTCGAGGAAAGGTGGTCGGACGATGTCGCGAGGAGCTGCGCGCGCTGCGCCGGGCATTCGGCGCGCCAGGTGATGACCTAGGCCGCGGCTCCCCGCCCGATACAGATCGAGGGCTCGCCTTCGAGCCGGCAGAGCAGGTCAACGGCGCAGATGCGCCGCGCAATCGAAGTTCGGGGGCCTGCCAGCCGCTGCATGAGGCGGTCAGGATAGGGCGTCACGCGCGATCCGGCCAGCACGAACTGGCCCGATCCCTATGATGGGCCGCCATATGGACCGATACGATCTGGTCATCGTCGGTGCGGGCGCCGCCGGCGAATCGGCCGCCTTCGAGGCACGTGAGCTTGGCGCCTCCGTCGCGGTGATCGAGCGCGACCTGTTCGGCGGCGGCTGCCCGTTCTGGCAATGCATGCCCTCGAAGGCGCTGCTGCACGCCGCCGCGGTGCACCATGCCGGCGGCGACTTCGACTGGCGGAAGGCCTCCGACTTCCGTGACTGGATGATCGTCCGCGAGGGAACCGACTACCCCGACGATGCCGATCACGTGTCGGCGCTCGAGAAGGCGGGAGCTGTCCCCCTCCGCGGCGAGGCGCGGTTTGTCAGTCATCGGCCCCTGCGGCTGGAGGTCGCTCGCGAGGGCGAGACGACCCTGGAGCTGGAGGCCGGAGCAGTCCTCCTGGCCATCGGGTCTCATTCGAAGGTCCCGGCGCTGCCCGGCCTGGACGAAGTGAAGCCCTGGACGAATCGCGAGGGCACCTCCCTGCGTGATCTGCCCGACGGGGTGGTGATCCTCGGCGGCGGGCCGTCCGGCGTCGAGCTTGCCCAGGTCTACGCCCGCTTCGGGGTGCCCGTCACCGTCGTCCATCCGCGCGACCGGATCCACGACCGCGAGCACCCGCTCAGCTCGCGCTACCTGGCGGAGGGGCTGCAGCGCGACGGCGTCCAGATCCGCTTCGGCGTCCGGGCCACGGGCGTACGTGCCGGCGCGGGGACGAACGGCCGCAACGTGGTCGAGCTCTCGGACGGCTCGACCGCGGAGGGCGAGGCGATCCTGTTGACCATCGGTCGTGAGATCCCGTTCGACGCGCTGAACCTGGGGGTCATCGGGGTGGGGCCGGATCGCGGACGCGTCAAGCCCGACAGGCAGCTGCAGATCGCCGAGGGGGTCTGGGTTGCCGGCGACATTGCCGGACCGGAGCTGCACACCCACCTTGCCCACTACGAGGGCGAGATCACCGCTCGGCTGGCGCTCGGCCATGCCGCTGAGCCCGACTTCTCGGCCATCCCGCGCGCGACCTACACCGATCCGGAGACGGCCTCGGTAGGGCTGCTGGTGGAGCAGGCGCAGGAGCGCGGCATCGATGCGGTCGAGTTCACCCAGGACCTGGCCAAAACGGCGAAGGGCCAGGCGGCCCAGGCGGAGGGGCACGTGACGATCGTGGTCGACCGCGAGCGGCGCGTCCTGGTCGGAGCCTTCATGGCCGGGCCGGCCGTCAGCGAGACGATCCACGAGGCGGTGCTCGCGGTCAAGACGCAGACGCCGCTCGCCGTGCTGGCGGACACGATCCACGCCTTCCCGACCGTGGCCCGCGTGCTCGGCTCCCTCTTCATCGAGGCGCACAAGAAGCTAGACGCGTAGCTGGCGCCCCGCGTGGAACAGATCTTGATCCTGGCGGTCCTCTTCTTCGGAGCCGCCATCCTGTACGGGATGGTGGGGCACGCCGGTGCCTCGGCCTACCTGGCGGCCATGGGCCTCGTGGGAGTGGCGCCGGAGGTGATGAAGCCGACCGCGCTGACCCTGAACATCCTGGTCGCCTGCATCGTGACCTACCGCTTCGCCAGGGCGGGCTTCGTGAAGCCGATGTCGGCGCTCCCCTTCCTGGTCGGCTCCGTGCCGGCGGCCTTCATCGGCGGTGCGGTGGTGCTGCCGGCGACCATCTACCGGCCGCTGGTCGGGGCCATCCTCCTCTTCGCCGCGGTGCGCTTCGGCGTCACCGCAGCCCGTCCCGTCGAGGAGTTCGCACCGCGGCCGCCGTTCCTGCTGGCAGTGGTGAGCGGCGCGATCATCGGGCTGCTGGCCGGCCTGACCGGCACGGGGGGCGGCATCTTCCTCACGCCGCTCCTCATCGCGGCCGGCTGGGCCGGCACCCGCTTCGCGGCCGGTACATCGGTCATCTTCATCCTGGGCAACTCGATTGCCGGCTTGGCCGGCAACATCGGAGCCGTGGGGAACATCCCCGCCGCGATTCCGGTGTGGCTTGGGGTGGTGGCGGTTGGCGGCGCGATCGGCTCGGAGCTCGGCAGCCGTCGCCTCCCCGCGCCGTGGGTCCGGCGCGCGCTTGCGGCGGTACTGCTGGTGGCGGGCCTGAAGCTGATTCTCCTGCCCTGACGGCCGAGGTGGCTCAGTCGCGGTAGGAACCACTCGCGCGGAACGAGACCCAGGCGATGGCCAGGCCAATCGCTCCCAGGATCATGAACGGCGGCAGCTCCCCGAGGAAGAGGCCGCGGATCGCGAACAGCAGGTGGCCGCCTGCCACTGCCACTGACACGAGGAGCAGCCTGCGCGATGGCCTCTCCAGGATCGACCGCGCCAGTCGCGTCGTGAATGCGGCAAGGATCCCGAAGCCGATGGCCAGCAGCCAGTCCGCCTGTGAGCCGCCATACGCGAGGGCGTGCGTCAGCAGGAAGATCGCGTAGGCGCCCTCGAGGAGGGCCAGGACTCCCCAGCTCCAGCCGGTGACCGTCGCCCCCAGCGTGCGATGAACGGTCGCGCGCTCCGCCGGTGGCTCGGCCATCTCCGAACCGCGGAAGTGAGCTAGCAGGGCGACCCTGCCGCTGACGCCCAGCTTCACGTAGATGCTCGACAGGTGCGACCTGACGGTCGCCTCGCTCAACGACAGCCGCTCGGCGATCTCGCGGGCCGGAACTCCGGTCAGTGCCTGGTCGAGCACCGCCTGCTCAGCCGGGCTGAGCGCCGAGAGCCTGGCGATCGTCATGTCGGGTTCATCGCTGTGCACGCAGCCAAGATTGGTCCTCTCGGACAGCGGACGCATCCGTCAAACAGAGGAAAACGCCCCCTTGAGACCGATGAATCTGCCATTCATTCGGGCAGCAGCACGCCCGGGTTGAGCATCCCCGTCGGATCCAGGGCCTCCTTGATGGCGCGCATCACCCGCACGTCGTTCGCACCCCTGTCGGCCTCCAGCCAGGCGGTCTTGGCTACGCCGATGCCATGCTCCGCGCTTACCGTGCCGCCCATGGCGATGGCCAGCTCCAGGACCGCGGCATCGACCGTCTCGTCGTCGGGTGGCGGGCCGATGACGTTGACGTGCAGGTTCCCGTCACCGACGTGGCCGTAGAGGTAGAGGCGCGCGTCGGGCGCCACCTCCGCGATCGCCTGGCGCACTTCCCTGGCGTACGCTCCGAGGCGCCCGACCGGGACGGCGATGTCCAGCTTGTGCGGTACGCCCTCGGCGTTGACCGATTCGGTGTGGCGCTCGCGCAGGCGCCAGACGCGCTCCCGCTCCGCCTCGTCGGTGCACATGACCGCGTCGCGCACGAGCGTGCCGCACGCCTCGAGGGCATCCAGCAGCCCGTCGGTTGGGTCGCTGCTGCCGTCCACCTCGGCCAGCAGGTAGGCGGGATGGGGATCGGCGAACGGTCGCGAGCCACCGGCATGGCGCAGCACGAGCGCCATTCCCTCCTCGAAGAAGAGCTCCGCGGCGAGCAGGTTCGGCAGCCGGCGGCGCAGCTCCCCGGCGAGGTCGGCGGCCTCGTCGGCGCCGTCCAGCGCGACGAGCGCCACCGCGCGGCGCGGCAGGAGCGGCACCAGGCGCAGCCGGGCGCGCGTGACCACCGCCAGGGTCCCCTCGGAACCGGCCAGCAGCGAGGGCAGGTGGTAGCCCGTGTTGTCCTTGACCAGTCCCGGCAGCCGCCGCACCACCGCCCCGTCGGCAAGTACCGCCTCCAGGCCGACGAGCTGCTGGCGCATCGGTCCATGGCGGATCACATGCATGCCACCGGCGTTTGTCGCGATCATGCCGCCGATCGTCGCGCTGTCGCGCGCCCCCAGGTCGACGCCGAAGGCGTACCCCGCGTGGCGCGCATGGGCCTGTACCGCGGCCAGCGTGGCGCCCGCGCCGACCGTCACCTCGCCGGCCAGGAGATCGACCTCCTCGAGGTCCCGCAGCCGCGTGAGCGAGATCACGACCTGCGGACGGCTAAGGCGCGAGCGCGGCACGGAGCCCCCAACGAGGCCGGTGTTGCCGCCCTGCGGAATCAATGCCGCGCCCGCAGCGGCGCAGGCGGCCACCACGGCCGAGACCTGCCCGACATCGGCCGGACGGACGGCGCACAGCGCCTCGCCGCTCCATCGGCGCGTCCAGTCGATCCGGTAGCCGGCCAGCAGGTCGGCATCGGTCAGGACGTGGGCGTCGCCGACGATGGTGCGCAGGTCGCGCAGGAGCCCAGGACTGGAGGTCGTCATCGGTCCACATGCTGCCATGACGCGCGGTCCTACACTCGCCTCGATGACCGAGCGCTGGGCGACCTTCGACTGCTACGGCACGCTCGTCGACTGGAACGGCGGCATTCGGTCCACGCTGGCCTCCCTCTGGCCCGATGTCGACGCCGGCTCCCTCCTCCAGCGCTACCACGCCATCGAGCCGGCCGTGCAGGCGCGCGAGCCGATGACCTACCGCCGGGTGATGGCCGAGGTCCTGTGGCGGCTGGCGGCGGCGGAGAACCTGGTGGTGCCCGGCGGCCGGGAGGACGCGCTCGCCGATTCGCTGCCGTCGTGGCCGGTCTTCTCCGAGGTCCCTCGCGCGCTGCGCCGCCTGCGCCGCGGTGGCTGGCGGCTGGCGATCCTGTCGAACACCGATGCGGACCTGTTGGACGCATCCATCGGCGCCATCGGCGTACGGCCCGACGCGCTCGTGGTCGCCTCGGAGATCGGCTCCTACAAGCCGCAGCCGGGGCACTGGGAGAGCTTCTTCGCGCAGACGCGCTGCGCGCCCCAGCGGCACGTCCACGTCGCCGCCTCGCTCTTCCACGACGTGGAGCCATGCCGCACGGCTTGGCCTGCGTTGCGTGTGGATCAACCGGCTCGGCGAGGCGAGCGACCTCCACCGCGATGGCGAGCTTTCTGACCTGAGCGGCCTGCCGGCCTTGCTCGACCACCTGGTCCCGTCGCGGTAGGTGCGCGCCTCAATGACACGGGGATCTGGTGTCGGCAGGCGGCTTGCACCGGACGCGACGCATGCAGCACGCATCGGGCCGCGGCGTGACGAGGCCGCAGCATGGCGACCAGGAGGCAAGCGGCTGGGAGCGGTGGACCGAGCACCACGCAGAGGTCCGCTGGATCTGGCTCAGCCTGCCGGTCCTCGGCATCTGGCTGGCGATCAGCCCGTGGATGCTCGGCTACGGCGGGGCGGTGGCGCCGGGAGTCGATCGCATCACCGAGCTGCGCGGCCTCGCGCCGGTCGCCGATCGCGCCACCTGGGTTGCGATCAACGACCTCGTGGTGGGGCTCGCCGTCACTGCGCTGGGCTTCCTCGCCTTCTCGCCGCGCCGGATCTGGGCGCCGTGGCTGGCCGGGATCCTGGGCGTCTGGCTCGTCTTCGCGCCGTTCGTGCTCTGGACGCCGTCGGCCGCGAACTACCTGATCGACTCGATGATCGGGGTCCTGCTCGTCGCCCTGACGATCCTCATCCCGGGCATGCCGGGGATGCCGCTCATCATGAAGATGGGCGCCGAGGTGCCGCCGGGGTGGAGCTACAACCCCTCGTCCTGGCTCCAGCGCACGCCGATCATCGCCCTCGGCTGGTTCGGCTTCTTCGTGAGCCGATACATGGCGGCCTACCAGCTCGGCTTCATCGATTCGGTCTGGGATCCCTTCTTCGGCTCGGGGACGGAGCAGATTCTCGACTCCAAGGTCTCGCAGTTCTGGCCGATCTCGGACGCCGGCCTCGGCTCGTGCATCTACGCCGGAGAGGCGCTGATGGGCTACATGGGCAGCCCTTCCCGATGGCGAACGATGCCGTGGATGGTCGCCTTCTTCGGCGTCGCGGTGATCCCGCTCGGGGTCGTCAGCATCGCGCTGGTGGTCATGCAGCCCGTCATGGTCGGGACCTGGTGCACGCCTCTGCCTGGCGACCGCGGTGGCGATGCTGGTGATGATCCCGCTGGCCGTCGACGAGGTCGTGGCGATGGTCCAGTTCCTCGTGCGGCGCGTGCGCGGAGGGATCGGCTTCTGGCACGCATTCGTCCTCGGCTACGGCATCGAGGGCGAGGCGGACGAGCGATCGCCGGACTTCGCCGGCCCGCTGCGCCGAACGGCGCCGGCGTCCGCCTGGGGCGTCACCGTCCCGCTGGGGCTGCTGCTGGCTGCGTTGGCCGGTGCCTGGCTGCTTGCGTCGCCCGACCTGCTCGGAACCTCCGAACCGCTCGCCAGCAGCAACCAGGTGGCGGGCGCCATCGCGGCCACGATCGCGGTGGTGGTCATGGCCGAGTCGGTTCGCATCGGTCGCTTCGTCAACATCCCGGTGGGGCTCTGGATCGCCGTGTCGCCATTCCTGCTGGGTGGGGCCGTGACCGACATCGTCAACGGCCTGGTCGTCGGCGCCGTGGTTGCCGCCGGTTCGTATCCGCGCGGCGACATTCAGGAGCGGTACGGCAGCTGGGACCGCTGGGTGCGCTGAAGAGCCATTTGGCAGCGGCTCCCCCACCTGTCACGATCGGCGCAGTGACCACCGAGCTCCCGATCCTCCCCAACCCGCGCGACACGCGTGGTCGGCCCCTCCATGACCTGCGCATCAGCGTCACCGACCGCTGCAACTTCCGCTGCGTGTACTGCATGCCGCGCGATGTCTTCGGTCCGGACCACGCCTTCCTGCCGCGCGAGGAGCTGCTCACCTTCGAGGAGATCGCGCGCCTGGCGGCATCTTCACGAGCCTCGGCGTCGAGAAGGTTCGCCTCACCGGCGGCGAGCCGCTGGTGCGGCGCGACCTGACGGCGCTGGTGGGCATGCTCGGGAGCAACGCCGCGATCCGCGACCTCACGCTCACCACCAACGGCGTGCTCCTTCCGAGCACGCGCAGGCGATGGCGGACGCAGGCCTGCACCGGGTCACCATCAGCCTGGACGCCGATGACGACGAGACGTTCGTCCGGATGAACGACGCACGCATCCCGGTCGCGAAGGTGATGGCCGGGATCGAGGCCGCCGAGGCCGCCGGGCTGGGGCCGATCAAGGTCAACATGGTCGTGAAGCGCGGCTGGAACGAGCACGCCATCCTCTCCATGGCGCGGCGCTTCCGCGGCACGGGCCGCATCCTGCGCTTCATCGAGTACATGGACGTCGGCCACTCGAATGGCTGGCGGCTGGACGAGGTGGTCACCGCGGACGAGATCCTGGCCACCATCGGTGCCGAGTTCGCCTATGAGCCGATGCCGCCCACGCACCCCGGCGAGGTCTCGGAGCGCTACCGCTACACGGATGGGGCGGGCGAGTTCGGCGTCATCGCCTCCGTCTCGCGGCCCTTCTGCGGCGACTGCTCGCGCGCCCGCCTCTCCGCCGACGGCCAGCTCTACACCTGCCTCTTCGCCACCCGCGGCCACGACCTTCGGGCGCTGCTCCGCGGCGGCGCGACGGACGCCGAGCTGGAGGCCGACCTGCGCCGGGTCTGGGGCGCGCGCGACGATCGGTACAGCGAGCTGCGCTCGGCGGAGACCGCGGACCTGCCCAAGGTGGAGATGAGCTACATCGGCGGCTGACCCGGCTCATCCCTGCACCAACTGGTGGTGCAGTCGATCAAGATTCCCGCACGACGGGGCGCCCATGAGCCCATTCCTCATGGATTGACGTCACCGGCTGGCGCAGTTCATCAAGAAGTGGCTCAGGAACCGAACTTCCTGATCCTATGCGCCACCGGTTGGTGACTCGCGGCATCCCTAGCGAGCGTGGATGGGGCCGGGTCGCTCTCGCAGCGATCCGCCGCCGCGGCCCCGGACGACGGCCAGGATCTCGGCGATGATCGCTCGGGCCACCTCCTCCGGCCCCTCCGCGCCGATATCCAGGCCGGCGGGCGCGTGGAGCTGCTCGATGGCCTCGGGCATGCCCAGCTCGTGCAGCATCTGCTGCGTCCGCCCGCGCGGGCCCAGCACGCCCAGGTAGGCGGGCTGCACGTCGGCCTCCAGGAACGAGCGCAGGTACTCCTGGTCGCGCAGGTAGTTGTGGCTCATCAGCATGACCGCCGTGCGCGCGTCGGGCCGGATCGCGGCAGCGGCCGAGGCGGGATCCGCGTCGCAGAAGTCGAATGCCTCGGGAAAGCGTTCGTGGGTGAGCAGCTTGCGGCGCACGTCGGCCACCGTGACGCGCCAACCGAGCTCCGCCGCCTGGCGAACCAGCGGGATCGCGTCGTGGCCGGCGGCGCAGACGACGAGGCGCATCGGCGGCTGGATCGGCTCGTAGAAGACCCGCTCCCCGTCCTCGTCCACCACGCGCGGGTTGTCGTCGCGCAGCGCCGCGGCAGCGGCGCCATCGGCCTCCAGGCGGTGGTCGCCGGCGTGCGGACCGGTCAGCACCGTCACCAGGCACGTGTCGTTCGCGGAGCGCAGCGCGCGCGCAGTGGCCACCGCGCCGTCCGCTGGCTCCACGAACACCTCGAAGGCCCCGTTGCAGCCGAGGCCGTAGCCCCACACGGCGTCGCTCTCGGCGGTCAGGTCGAAGTCCGCCATCCGTGCCACGCCGGAATCCATGACCTCCCGGCCGATGCGGGCCGACGTCCCCCTCCAGGCAGCCGCCGCTCAGGTTACCGAGCAGCGTCCCGTCGACCAGGACCAGCAGGCGCGCGCCGGCGCGGCGGTAGGTGGAGCCGCGCGTGGCGACGATGGTGGCCAGCGCCATCGGCTCGTCGCGCTCGGCCGCCGCCTCGATGGCATCCAGGATCTGCGTCAGCTCGGACATGTCCTGATCGTATCGCCGGACGCGTCAGGCCGGACGGAGGACCAGCGCCGCGTTCATGCCCCCGAAGCCGAAGGAGGTCGAGAGCGCCGCGCCCGGCCGCGCGGGCAGCGCTTCGCGCAGGACGTTGAGCTCCAGCTCGGGGTCCAGCTGCTGGAGGTTGCAGGTGCCGGGCAGCAGCCCGTGGCAGAGGGCCAGCACGCGTGATGGCGGCCTCGATGGCGCCGGATGCGCCGAGCGCGTGGCCGTACAGGCCCTTCGTCCCCGACACGGGCACGACGGCCGGCATGCGCGCCCAGCGCCAGGTGCAGCGCCCTGGCCTCCGCGGCCTCGTTCAGCGGCGTGGAGCAGGCGTGGGCGTTGACGTAGCCGATCTCGTCGGCCGCCACGTCACCGTCCGCCAGCGCGGCGCTGATGGCCGCCGCCGCCACGCGCCCCGACGGCAGCGGCGCGGTCAGGTGGTAGGCGTCGGTGGAGGCGCCGAAACCGACCATCTCCGCCAGGATGGGCGCCCCGCGTCCCACCGCGCGCTCCCACGCCTCCAGGGCCAGCACGGCGGCGCCCTCGCCCATCACGAACCCGTCGCGGTCCGACGTCGAAGGGGCGCGAGGCGGTGCCCGGGATCGTCGTTGCGCGGCGAGAGGACGCGGATCATCGCGAAGGCGCCGAAGGTCAGCGGCGCCAGCGGCGCCTCCGCGCCGCCGGCCAGTGCGACGTCCACGATTCCCGGAGCGAATGGCGTGGAATGCCTGGCCGATGGCCATGGCGCCCGACGCGCACGAGTTCGCGTTGCCGACCGCCGGCCCGTGGATGCCCAGGTCGATGGCCACGTTCGAGGCCCCGGCGCCGCCGAAGACGGCGGTGGCCAGGGTCGGCGCCACGGCGCGCATGCCGCGCGCGACGTAGGCGGCGTGCTGCTCCTCACCGAATGCGACGCCGCCCAGCGCCGAACCGATCCAGACCCCGGTCCGCCCGTCGCCGCCATCGCCCTCGCCCAGCCCGCGTGCGTGGCGGCCATGCGAGCCGACGCCACCGAGAGCTGGCTGAAGCGGTCGAGCCGGCGCGCCCGCCGCGCATCCAGGTGATCGGCGGGATCGAAGCCGTCGACCTGCGCTGCGATGCGCGAGGGGAACGGCGAGGCGTCGAAGCGGTCGATCGCCCGCACCGCCGAGCGGTTGGCCAGCACGCCATGCCACAGACCGTCGGCCCCGTGGCCGATGGGCGTCACGGCGCCGATGCCGGTCACCGCCACCCGCCTGGCGGCGTTCACGACGCCGCCTCCGCCAGCTGCTTCACCCGTCGCAGCGTGCTTGCCCGCGATGGCGTCGATGAACTGGGGGCCGATGACGCGGCTCGCGGCCACGCTCGCCGATGAGCGGCCAGCCCAGGTGCAGGGCGTGGTCGATGCTCACCTCCCACGCCTCGCCGACCGGCTCGAAGCGCCAGGCAACCTCCATCCCGCGGGTGACGCCGCCGGTGTGCGTGAACTCGATGCGCCGCTCCTCGGGGAGCGGACGCTGGGTCGCCTCCCAGCGGACCGGAATCGGGCCGCGCCGCGCCCCCATCGCGAAGCGCCGCTCGCCCGGAGCGCGGCACCGGTCGCACGTAGCGGTAGTGCGGCAGCCGCTCCGGCCAGCGCTCGATCTCGGCCGCCAGGGCGAAGATGCGCTCGTAGGGCGCGTGGATCCGGATCCGCATGACGCTCCTCATGGCCGCAGCACCGCGGCAAGGAAGGCCGGCGAGAGCGCGTCGGTTGCCGGACGGCAGTCGCCGAGCGCCGATCCGAGGCGGAGGGCGAGCTCCGGGCGCGCCGCCAGGCGGCGGACCGCGTGGCGCATCAGCGGCCGCGCCGCCAGCAAGCCCTGCACCATCCAGGTGAGGGCGTCCTTGGCGGCGAATGCCCGCCGCCGCGCGGCGAGGTAGCGTGCCTCCGCGCCATCGTCGCCGGCCGACAGTGCCGTCGCCGCCGCCCGTGCCGACCGCAGGGCGCGGTAGATGCCCTCCCCGGTGAACGGATCGATGAAGCCGGCGGCATCGCCCACCAGCATCCAGCCCGGGCCCGGCGGCGCGCGCCACGCGGTGGCCGATGGGCGCGACTCCCGCGGATGGGGCCGATCCGCGCGCCGCCCCGCCAGCCGCTCCGCGACGGCCGGCAGCCCGCGAATGGCGGCGGCGAAGCGTTCCTCGGCCGAACGCCGCTCCCCGTCCAGGGGCAGCGCCATGCCGACGTTCAGACGCCCGCCGGCGAGCGGCGCCAGGCCGACGTACTAGCCCGGCCCACGTGCATCTCCCCGTGGTCCTGCAGCGCGGCGATGCCCTCGTAGTGCGCCACCAGCCCGAGCCGCCGCGGAGCTCGCACCGGTCGCTCCACGCCCAGGCGCCGCGCCACGCTGGACCGGGCGCCGTCGGCGCCGACCAGCCAGCGTCGCACTGACCTGGAGCGGGCCGTCCGCCCGATGAGCCGGGCGCCCACCACGCGGCCATCGCGTCGCTCGAGGTCCACGAAGCGCGTCCGCTCCAGCAGCTGCGCGCCGGCGGCGCGGGCATGCGCGGCGAGGGTGGCGTCGAATCGCTCGCGTTCGAGGCCCCAGGCCGGCACGGCGGCGCCACGATGGCGGTAGCGGATCGGCAGCTCCACCTCGTCGAGGCGAAGCTGCATCCCGTCCAGCCGCAGCGCATCGGTCCGCCATGCTTCTTCGGGCACGCCGAGCAGGCTGAGCTCGTCGGCGATCCGTGGGCTGGCGTACTCGGCGCAGGCCTTGGGACGGGGATGGCTGTGCGCTTCGACCAGCATCACGCGCCGCCCGGCGCGAGCGAGGCCGGCCGCGAGCGCCGATCCGGCCGGGCCGGCGCCGACCACCAGCACGTCGGCCTGCAGCATCATCGGTACACCGTGGTCACGCGCGGCCAGGCTGCCGGACGTTCGCCACGCCGGCCTCATCCCCGCCTCGGCCGCCAGGCGGTCGAGCTCGGGAAGGGTGTAGGCGCGGCGCGCAGAGATCGGCCCGTCGTGACGCGTGTAGTGGCCGCGCGAGAGGGCAAGGACGCTGATGGTGCTGACCGCCACGGCCACGAGCCCCCGCCGCAGGTCGTTCACCACCACGCCCCGAACGGCAACCCGCCGCATCTCCGCCAGCGCCGCCACCGCCTCCTCGGCATCGAGGTGGTGGAGCAGGAGCGAGGCGTGCACGACGTCGAAGGCGCCATCGGCGAATGGCAGCCGTCGCGCATCCGCCTGGAGGATCGTCACATCGCTGGTACGTGCCAGGTTGCGCCGGGCGATCGCGAGCACCTCGGGGTGAGCATCGACGGCCGTGACGCGCGCGTGCGGGAGGTCGCGGGAGACCCGCCGCGGGAGGTCCCCGGAACCGGTTCCCACGTCGAGTAGGCGTGGCGTTGCCACGCCGCGGCACGCCCAGCGGATGCCCGCGAGGCTGGCGCCGGTCCCTCCCGGCAGCCGGTTCAGCATCGCCATTTCGCGCAGGTTCGTGCGCAGCTCCCGCGGGTCCAGCTCCTCCGCGTCGAGGAGCTCCCGCTCGGTGGAGCGCCCAACGGCCGACCCGGCGAGGACCTGTTCCCACCACGGCATGGACCGATCGTAGCCGGAGTTCGACCCGCATGCGGCGGCCCGGCTACGGTCGCACGCGGCCGGATCGCCCGCGACCTGTACGTGGCAAACTCGACCGGATGGGTGGAGGGCTCGACGATCACCCGTTCTCATGGCGCAGGGCGGGCGATGAGGTGCACATCAGCCACCTCGGACGACGGGTCACCGTGCTGCGCGGGGCGGCTGCGGCGCGATTCGTGTCGCGGGTCCAGGCTGCGTCGGAGTGGGGCGCACAGCAGCTCATGGCGCGCATGACCGGCAACTTCAAACGCGGCAACGAGCGCCGCTGACGT
>CAWEUD010000026.1:0-103599 GCA_963812115.1 uncultured Chloroflexia bacterium | reverse complement strand
ACGCTGCGTCACGCGCGTGACGCGAGACGTGCCGCACTGCCAGGAGCTGCACCCGGACCTGCGGCCGCTCGACGCAGGGCACGACGCCCGCTGCTGGCTGTACCACGAGCCTGATGGGAGCCAGCGCCGATGACCGCGCCAGCCGACGCCACGGCGCGCCGAGGCCGGCCGCCAGGCGGCCACTGGTCGAGCTCGGCACCTGTCGGCACTTCCCGGTGACCGGTGGCGTCCTGCATCGCCGGATCGGCGTCGGTGAAGGCGGTGGACGACGTCAGCTTCAGCATCCAGCGCGGCGAGACGCTGGGCCTGGTCGGCGAGTCGGGATGCGGCAAGACCACCGTCGGCCGCACGCTGCTGCGCCTGATCGAACCGACCGGCGGCCAGATCGTCTTCGACGGGACCGACATCACCGCCCTCCCGGCGAGCCGCATGAAGCGCGATGCGGCGCAAGATGCAGATCATCTTCCAGGACCCGTTCGCGTCGCTCGACCCGCGCTTGCCCATCGGCACAGCCATCGGCGAGGGGCTGCGGATCCACGGATCGGTGCCGCCGGAGGAGCGGCAGCGTCTCGGTGGCGGAGATGATGGAGCGCGTCGGTCTGCAGCCGTACCACGCGCGCCGCTATCCGCACGAGTTCTCCGGCGGGCAGCGCCAGCGCATCGGCATCGCCCGGGCGCTCGTGCTGCAGCCGGACCTGATCGTGTGCGACGAGCCGGTCAGCGCGCTCGACGTCAGCATCCAGGCGCAGGTCCTCAACCTGCTGCGCGAGCTGCAGCGCGAGCTCGGGCTGACCTACCTGTTCATCGCCCACAACATGGGCGTGGTCGAGCACATCAGCGATCGGGTGGCGGTCATGTACCTCGGGCCGCTGGCCGAGGTGGCGGGAGCGACGAGACCTACCGGACGCCGCTGCACCCGTACACCATCGCGCTCCTCTCGGCCGTCCCGGTCGCGTCGCCACGCGAGCGCGAGCAGCGGCGCAGGATCATCCTGCTCGGCGACGTGCCCTCACCGGTCAACCCACCGTCCGGCTGCCGCTTCCACACGCGGTGCTGGCTCCGACAGCGTCTCGGCAACCCCGAGCGCTGCGCGACGGAGCGACCGGTCCTCCGGGTGCTTCGCGACGATCACGAAGTCGCCTGCCACTTCGCGGAGGAGCTCCTGCCCGGTGTCGACCGCGACCGGCTCATCTCCGAGGCGGCGCACACCAGCACCGGCTTCGAGGCGGCGCCGGCGAACCCGGTCGGCTAGGCTCTGCGGCATGGAGTGCCGTGTCGCCCTGGCACAGCTCGCGCCGCGCCTCGGGGAGGTGGACGCGAACCTGGAGCTGGCCGGCGCCTGGCTGCACCGGGCCGCTGACGCCGGGGCGCAGCTGGCCGTCTTCCCCGAGCTGGCACTGACCGGCTACCTCCTCTCGGACCTGGTTCCCCATGTGGCGATGGCGGCCACCGACCCTCGCCTTTCCGAGCTGAGTCGCCTGGCGCCCGGCGTCCTCGTCGCCATCGGCTTCGTGGAGGAGGCCGATGACCACCGCTACGCCAACGCCGTGGCGCTGCTGCGCGACGGCGAGCTCATCGGACTGCACCGTAAGGTCTACCTGCCCACCTACGGCCTCTTCGACGAGGGCCGCTTCACCCGCCCGGGTGACCGCATCAGGACCGTGGAGGCAGGGGAGCCGTTCGGGCGCATCGGCCTCTCGGTCTGCGAGGACTTTTGGCATGCCTCACTGCCGATGCTTCAGGCGCAGGATGGTGCCGGGCTGCTCGTCAACCTGGCCGCGGGACCCGCGCGGGCCCCGGGCAGCGCGGCTGGCCTGCGGGCGATCGCCGGCTGGCACCGGATGCAGGACACGTACGCCCTGCTGGGGACCGTCGGGATCGCCTTCTGCAACCGGGTCGGCAACGAGGAGGGGCTCACCTTCTGGGGCGGCTCACGGCTGCTGGGTCCCGATGGCGCGGTCCTGGCCGAGGGACCGCTCTACGAGGAGGCGCTGGTGGTGGGGACGCTCGAGACCGATGACCTGCGCATGCAGCGCTACCAGCTGCCCCTGCTGGCCGACGAGCGGCTGGAGCTCGTCCGCCGCGAGCTGGACCGCATCATCGCCGAGCGCGCGGACCTGCCGCCCACGGACGACGAGCCGGCATGAGCCAGCCCGGGCTGCCGCCCCTGCCCGAGCTTGACCCGCCGCAGGCGGTCCAGGTGATCATCGGCTTCATCCGGTCGCAGCTGGACCAGACGGGGTTCGAACGGCTGGTGGTCGGCCTGTCGGGCGGCGTCGATTCCGCGACGTCGGCCTACCTCGCCACGCGGGCGGTCGGCTCCGACAACCTGCTGGCGCTCCGCATGCCGTACCGGTCGTCATCGGCCGATGCGGAAGCCGACGCGATGGCGGTCGTCGACGCGCTCGGCTGCCGCACCGAACGCGTCGAGATCACGCCCATGGTTGAGCCGATGCTCGAGCTCATCGGTCCCGCCGAGGATCCATCGCTGCGCATCCGCCGGGGGAACGTGATGGCTCGGCAGCGGATGATCGTGCTCTACGACCGCTCCGCGGCCTTCGACGCGCTGGTGCTGGGCACCAGCAACAAGACCGAGGCGCTGCTGGGCTACGGGACGCTCCACGGCGACATGGCCGCCGCGCTCCAGCCCATCGGCGACCTCTACAAGAGCCAGCTGCGCGCGGTCGCGGCCGAACTGGGGGTGCCGGAGCGGATCATCGCCAAGCCGCCGTCCGCCGACCTGTGGCCCGGCCAGACCGACGAAGGCGAGCTGGGCGCCTCCTACGAGGACCTCGACCGGATCCTGTTCGCCCTGGTCGACCGTCGCTGGACGCCGGCCAGATGCGTGCGGGCCGGGCTGGATCCGTCGCTGGTGGAGTGGGTGGCGCGCACCGTGGCCCGCATGGAGTACAAGCGCCAGCTGGCGCCCGTGGCCAAGATCAGCCTCCGTACGCCGGGGATCGACCACCTGTACCCGCGCCGGCGGCCCGGTTCCCGCCGGGGGAGCTGACGAGGTGGCCGGTCCGAGCGGTGGACGGTTGACGGTGGTGGGCACGCCGATCGGGAACCTGGGGGACCTCTCGCCGCGGGCGTCCGAGGCGCTCACCGCGGCGCACGTCGTGGTTGCCGAGGACACGCGCATGGCGGCACGCCTGCTCGCCCACCTGGAGGCGCACGTCCCGACCGTCTCGTTCAACGAGCACAACGCCGGGCAGCGGCTTCCGGAGCTGCTCGCACGGCTGTCGGCCGGCGAGCGCGTGGCGCTGACCACCGATGCCGGCATGCCCGCAATCTCGGATCCGGGAGCCGCGCTGGTCGCCGCCGCGCGCGCCGCGGGGCATGCGGTGGAGGTCGTCCCCGGCCCGTCCGCCGTGACGGCGGCCGTCGCGCTCTCCGGGCTGGACGCCACGGGCTTCGTGTTCGGCGGCTTCCTCCCGTCCCGGCCGGCGAGCGCACGGCGAGCCGCCCTGGAGCGACTGCTGGTTGCCGCCGGCGCCAGCGAGCTGCCGCTCGTGCTCTTCGAGGCCCCCCACCGCATCCGGACCCTGCTGCGCGAGCTGGAGCGGGACGCCGCGGAGTCTGAGGTGGCCGTCTGCCGCGAGCTCACGAAGCTGCACGAGGAGGTGCTCGTCGGTACGCCGGGCTCCGTCAGCGATCGACTGGCGGAGGTGCGCGGCGAGTTCACCATCGTGGTCGGTCCAGGCCCTGAACGACGCCCAGCGGCCGAGCGCTTCGACGTGGCGGCGCTCGCCGACGCAGCGGCCGGTCAGGGACTGACGCCGCGCTCGATCGTCGAGCTGCTGCGCGCGGCCGGCCTGCACCGGCGCCGAGCGTACGAGGTGGCGTCCGCCGCGGTCGATAAGCGCCGCGTAAGCCGCGCGTAAGCGCCCGCCGGCTACGGTCTGCTCCTCGGCGGCCGCCTCGCCCGGCACGCCGCAGAGAGCCCCGGCGTACGGGGCAGGAGGTCATGCAGCGTGAACAAGGTGATGCTGGTCGGCCGGCTGACGCGGGATCCGGAACTCCGATCGCTCCCCTCGGGGAAACCGGTAGCCAACTTCGTGGTCGCAACCAACGAGTACCGTGGAGCCGGGACGGCGGAGCGGACCGAATACCACAACATCGTGGCCTGGGACCGCCTCGCGGAGATCTGCGGCAAGTTCCTGAGCAAGGGCCAGCTGGTGGACATCGAGGGACGGCTGCAGACGCGGCAGTGGGACGATGATGCCGGCGTCCGGCACTGGAAGACGGAGGTCGTGGCCGGCTCGCTCGAGATGCTCTCCGGCCGCGGCAAGAAGGAATACGCCAAGGAGGCGCAGGTCGTGGCCGAGGCAGGCCCGGACGGTCTGCCAGCCACGGACGGCGGCAACGGCACCGGCAGCGCTCCCGAGGAGGAGCTCGTCGCCCTCTAGCGTCCCCAGGCGGTGGGGCCAGCGGGCCTCGCCGCCTAGCCTTCGTTGATCGACGAACCGACCGGCACGATCTCCCACCAGACACGGCCCGGCGGCAGGATGACGGGTTCGCCGCTGTCGGCGTAGGTCCACGACGTCACCGCATCGTTGGATGGACGGGACCAGCTGACATCGAACGCCTGGCCATCCGCGAAGAGCACCCCCGTGCCCGAGCCGACCAGGGCCTGACGGCGGCGCGGATAACCGCCGGGGTCGAGCTCGCCGTAGAGGACCTGCTCGGTCACGCGCTGGACGACGACCGTGGTCGCGGACAGCGGGTCGCCGGTCAACGCGTCGGTCGCGCGGGAGCCGGCATCACGGCGAAGCCACGACGAGCTGCCGGCATCCCAGTCCCAGCCGAAGCTCCAGAAGGTGTTGGTGTGGATGGTAGTGGACGTCACGCCGCGTCCCTCCGGCAGCTCCGCGTCGGGGCTGAACTCGAACGGCGCGCGGGGATCGCCGGCGAGGTCGATCCGGTTACCAAAGCGGCCGGCCGCCGCTGCCTCACGTGCCGCCTCCAGGTCGAACTGGACGTTATGCGGTGCGGGACGGGGACCAACGCGAGCGAAGAAGGACCAGCTGCCCGAGATGCCGTTGATGTAGGGCATGCCCGTGCTGTTGAATTCGTCGAGCACGGCGTAGCCCGCGCCGAAGTGCATGATGATGAGGTGGAGCTGGCGCCACAGGTCGACATCGTAGTAGCGGGCGCTGCGCACCGGGCCGATTGCGGCTGGCGCATCGCCGCAGAGGTAGACCGGGCCGAAGCGCGTGGTGTCGCCCTCGACCGGCGCTTCGATCACGAGGTCGGCCGCATTCAGGCCGGAGGTGGGTCGCCCGTTGGCGTTGTTCTCGACCTGGACCAGCATCGCCTGGCGATCGAGCACGGCGGGGTCGTCGACCGGAAGGCCGTTGTATGGGCAGAGGGCCACCGGGCTGGGCGTCGGCGAGGGGCTGGGCGTCGGCGAGGGGCTGGGCGTGGAGGTCGGACTCGGCGATGCCGTGGCATTCGGCGTCGGGCTCGGCTCGGCATCGCCGGACCCGGTCAGCAGCAGGCTGACCACGACGATCACGGCGACGAGGGCCACTCCGACGCCCGCCAGCACGATCCGATTGCGCGGGGTCAGGTGCATGCCGCCATGCTACCCACCCAGCCCCTCCGTGGGGCGCATGGCGCGCACCGGCTCAGGCGTCGGACGCCGCGAGGCTCTCTTCCTCGGACGCGGCCAGCTCGGGCGTCAGGTACGCGTGGATCGCTGCGGCTGCCCGCTTCCCGTCGCCCATCGCCAGGATCACCGTCGCCGCGCCGCGCACGATGTCGCCGCCGGCGAAGACGCCGGGGATGCTGGTCATGCCCGACGCATCGGTGACGATGTAGCCCCACTGGTTGACCTCGAGGCCCGCGGACGTCGTCGTCAGCAGCGGGTTCGACCGGGTGCCGATCGCCACGACGACCATGTCGCACGCGATCTCGAATTCTGACCCGGGGACGGGTGTGGGCCGGCGTCGCCCGGAGGCATCGGCCTCACCGAGCTCCATGCGCACGCAGCGCAGGCCGCGAACCCAGCCCTGCTCGTCGCCAAGCACCTCGGTGGGCGCCACCAGGTACGCGAACTCCACGCCCTCCTGCTCGGCGTGGTGGACCTCTTCCGCTCGAGCGGGAAGCTCCTCGCGGCCTCGACGGTAGACGATCGTGGCCGCGCTGGCCCCGAGCCGGCGCGCCGTGCGCACCGAGTCCATGGCGACGTTGCCGCCGCCCACCACCGCCACGCGCTGGCCGTGAAGGATCGGCGTATCGGCGCCCTCGTTCCAGGCGCCCATCAGGTTGATGCGGGTCAGGTACTCGTTGGCGCTGTAGACGCCCTTGAGGTTCTCGCCGGGCACGTCCATGAAGACCGGCAGTCCCGCGCCTACGGCGATGAAGACGGCATCGAAGCGCTCGCGCAGCTCGGGGAGGGTGTACGTCTTGCCGATGATGGCGTTCGCCTCGATCTTGACGCCGCTCGCCTTCAGCCGGTCGACCTCGGCCTGCACGATGTCCTTCGGCAGGCGGAACTCGGGAATCCCGTAGATCAGCACGCCGCCGGCCGCGTGGAACGCCTCGAAGACGGTCACCTCGTGCCCAAGCTTGGCGAGCTCTCCGGCGGCCGTCAGCCCGGCTGGACCGGACCCGACGATCGCCACGCTGCCGCCCGAGGTCAGCGCGCCGCGGGGGCCGAGGGCATCGGCGTGCTGCTGGGCCCAGTCGGCCACGAAGCGCTCCAGGTGGCCGATCGCCACCGGCCGGCCCTTCTTGCCGCGCAGGCACAGGCCCTCGCACTGCGTCTCCTGCGGGCAGACGCGCCCGGTCACGCACGGAAGGGCATTGTCGTCGAGCAGCGAAGCTGCAGCCCCCTCCATGTCGCCTTCGCGCAGGCGGAGGATGAACTGTGGGATGTTCACCCGCACCGGGCAGCCATCGATGCAGTAGGGCTTCGGGCACTGCAGGCAGCGCTCCGCCTCGAGCATGGCCAGCTGCTCGGTCAGCCCCAGGTTCACCTCGCGGAAGTTGACGGCGCGAAGCTCGGCCGCCTGCTCGGGCATGGCGACGCGGTCGATCCCCATCCGCTCCTTCTGGGTCAGCGGCGTCTTCTCGCTCATGACGCGACCGCCTTCGCCTTCGTCGCAGCACCAGGGGCCGGCTTCCGCAGGCCGATGCGGCACGGGCCGCGGCGCTCCATCGCTGCGGTCTCGAAGGTGCGGTAGGTTGCAAGCCGGTCGGAGAGCATCCCGAAGTCGACGAGGTGGGCGTCGAACTCGGGTCCGTCGACGCAGGCGTACTTCGTCTCGCCGCCGATCGAGACCCGGCACCCGCCGCACATCCCGGTCCCGTCGACCATGATCGCGTTGAGCGACGCCACGGTCGGGACGCCCAGCGGACGGGTCAGCTCGGCGACGGCGCGCATCATCGGCACCGGGCCGACGGCGTAGACGGCGTCGACGTCCCCGGCAGCGAGCACGTCCTCAAGGGCCTGCGTCACGAAGCCGTGCCGCCCGTAGCTGCCGTCATCGGTGCAGACCAGCACCTCGCCGACCTCGCCCAGCTCCTTCTCGAGCATGACCCACTCCTTCGAGCGGCCGCCGGTGATGCTGGTCACGCGCACGCCGCGACGGTGGAGCTCCTGGGCGATCGGGTAGACGACCGCCGTGCCGACGCCGCCGCCGACGCAGACCGCGTGCTTCGCTCCGATGAGCTCGGTTGGCCGCCCAAGCGGACCGGCGATGTCGGTGATCGCGTCACCCGGCTCGAGCTCGACCAGGTCAGTGGTGCTCTTGCCGATCGCCTGGATCACCAGGCTGATGGTGCCGGCCTCCGCGTCGGTATCCGCGATGGTGAGTGGGATGCGCTCGGCGCCGGGACCGCGGCGAACGATGACGAACTGGCCGGGCTGCCGGATCTCTGCGATCCGCGGCGCCTCGACCACCAGCCGCCACACGTTCGGGGAGAGCTGGTCTCGTGACCTGATGGGATGCATGCTGCCTGCCTGCCTGCGGGTTTCCGAGCCCATCATTGGCTCGGTCGGTTCGGCAACTCATGCACCAGTGCGCATGTAACTGGGGGGCCGAAGGTCACTTCCGCGCCGGGTCGAGCCCCGGGGAACCTCAGCGCGCGGGCGCCACCTGCTTGCCCTTCGGCCAGTAGAGCTCCTTCTTGACGTGGAACTCGGGGAAGCCGCGGTCCATCAGGACGCCCTCCACGTTCAGGATCATCTCCGGGTTGCCGCAGATGTAGACGACGGTCCGATCGGGCCGCAGGCCGAGGTCGTGGCACACGTCGGCGACGACGTGCTCCGCACGTCCGGTGCGCCCCTCCCAGCCGGCATTGCGCGGGTCGTCGGGGCGCGAGATGGTGGGAACGTAGGTCACTGGGTAGGTGCCCTCCGCCTGCCACTCCTGCAGCAGTTCTCGGTAGCCGAGCTCCTCGACGTACGAGCAGCCGTGCAGCACCACCGTCTTGCGCGGCGCACCGGCCGCCAGCGTGTCGCGCATCATCGAGATGAACGGCGCGATGCCGGTGCCGGTGGAGACGAACACGTGGGTGCGGGTGTCCTCCGGCTCCAGCATGAACTTGCCCTTGGGCCCGATCATCCGCATGCCGTGGCCGATCGGCAGCCGCCACAGGAGGGTCGTGAAGCGCATGACGGGGACCAGCCGGACGTAGAACTCGTAGCCGTCGACGCCGGCCTGGCGCGGTGCCGACGCGACCGAGTAGGGCCTCTGCACGAGCTTGCCGTCGGCGTAGACGCCGATCGTCAGGTACTGCCCGGGCTCGAAGGCGACCGGCTCGCCATCGAGGCGCACCCAGAAGCAGGCGAGGTCATCGGTCTGGTCCTCGCGCCGGACCAGGCGCGCGTTGTAGTGCTCGGACGCGTCGTCGATCTCGCGTTCGTCAAGGTCGATCTGGTTCATCACGACCAAGTGTAAAAGGCGCCACGCCGGCGCGGGCTACAATCGGCGCCCACCCATGGATGACACGTTCTACCTGACCACCGCGATCTTCTACCCGAGCGCCTCGCCGCCGCTGCATTCGCTGTACGAGGCGATCGGGACGGACGCGCTCGCGCGCTACCACCGCCTGCTCGGCCAACCGACGCGCTTCCTGACCGGCATGGACGAGCACTCGGCCCAGGTCGAGCGCCAGGCACGCGAGCGTGGCGCGGACCCGCGAGCGCTGGTCGACAGCTGGGCCGGCGAGTGGAGGGCGGCCTTCGACCGCTTCGGCGTCAGCTACGACCGCTTCATCCGCACCACCGACCCCGATCACGTCGAGGCGTCGCTCGAGATGGTCCGCCGCGCGCGCGACAACGGCGACATCTACAAGGGCACCTACTCGGGCTGGTACTGCATCGGCGACAACGAGTTCAAGACCGATGCGCAGATCGTCGACGGACGGTGCCCCGACCACCCGACCCTGGAGCTGCAGTGGCTGGAGGAGGAGAACTACTTCTTCCGCCTCTCCGCCTACCAGGAGCGGCTCGAGGCGCTCTACCGCGACAACCCGTCGTTCTGCGAACCCGAGCACTTCCGTCGCGAGGTGCTGGCGTGGCTGCGAGAGGGCCTGCGTGACTTCTCGATCAGCCGCTCGGGCGTGGACTGGGGGATTCCCTTCCCCGACGACCCGGCGCACCGCATCTACGTCTGGTTCGACGCGCTGACCAACTACGTCACCGGGGCCGGCTTCCCCGACGATCCCACGTCGTTTGCGCGCTGGTGGCCGGCCGACGTTCACGTCATCGGGATGAACATCACGCGGTTCCACTGCCTCTACTGGCCGGCGATGCTGATGAGCGCCGGCCTGGACCTGCCCAGGCAGGTCTTCGCGCACGGGTTCATGACGTTGCGCGGCGAGAAGATGAGCAAGACACGCGGCAACGTGGTGGACCCCGGCGACATGATCCGCCAGTTCGGGGTCGACGGGACGCGCTACCTTGTGCTGCGCGAGATCCCGTTCGATCGTGGCGGGGACATGACCGAGGACGGCCTCGTGCGGCGCTACAACGCCGAGCTGGCGCACGACCTCGGCAACCTCGTCAATCGCACCGTCAGCATGAGCGCCCGCTACCTCGATGGAGCGCTGCCGGCGCCGGCGGCGACGGAGCCGGCCGACCGCGAGCTGCGGGACGCGGCACGCGCAGCCGAGGAGCGCCATGCCGCCGCCATCGCGAGCCTCCACTTCGAAGAGGCGCTTGCCGCCGTCATGACGCTGACGGGGGCGGCCAACGGGTACGCCGAATCGCAGGCGCCCTGGACGCTCAACAAGCGGGGCGAGTCGCGGCGCCTGGCCGAGGTGCTGGCGAACATGGCCGAGGCATGCCGCATCCTGGGCCACCTCATGGCGCCGTTCACGCCCACCGCCTCGCGAACCCTGCACCAGCAGCTGGGCATCACGCCGCCCTACGACGAGCGTGGGGAGGGCGGGCCGGGCCTCGGCAGTCTGCTCATCTGGGGAGGCGAGGTGGGCGACGGTGGGACGCAGACCGGCCAAGCGGTACCCATCTTCCCGCGCACCGAGCTGCCGGAGGAGACCAGCTGAGCGGGCGCCGCTCCCCCGAGCAGCTGCCGGGGCTGGTCGACTCGCACTGCCACCTGCAGGACGCTGCCTTCGCCGATGACCTCGACGCGGTCCTGGATCGGGCGAAGGCCGCCGGCATCGAGCGCATCCTGGTGCCGGGCTACGACCTGGCCTCGTCCCGCGACGCTGTCGCCCTTGCGCGTCGCTTTCCTGACCTGCTGCTCCCGGCGGTCGGCGTGCACCCGCATCACGCCGCGGGGATGGACGACATCGCCTGGGCGGAGGTCGAGGACCTGGCCCGAGAGCAGGCGGTCGTGGCGGTGGGGGAGATCGGTCTCGACTTCTTCCGAAACCTCTCGCCGCCCGAGGTGCAGCATGCAGCCTTCGGCCGGCAGCTGGGGCTCGCCGCTGACCTGGGGAAGCCCGTGCTCGTCCACGACCGCGACGCCCACGCCGCCGTGACCGATGCCCTGCTGGCGTGGCGCGGCAGGCAGGGGAGCAGCGCTCGCGGCGTGCTGCATGCCTTCTCGGGCGACGCGCCGATGGCCGCCGGGCTGGTCGAGGCGGGCTTCCTCGTCTCGTTCGCGCTGCCGCTCGCCTTCCGATCCGCGACCGGCCCCCGCGCCGCCGCGGCGAATCTCCCCGCCGGCAGCTTTCTGGTCGAGACCGACTCGCCGTGGCTGGCGCCGGGCGGCGGCGATGCCCGCAACGAGCCCACCACCGCCCTCCGCGTGGCGGTCGAGCTCGCCAGGCTGCGCGCTGCACCCGTCGAAGAGGTTGTCATCGGCGTGCGGCAGGCCTTCGACCGCCTGCTCGCCTGAAGGGTGACCGGTTGAGCGCATGGCACGTCCCTTGCATCAGGGACGGCAGCGACGAGCGAACAAACTCGAGATGGGAGGAGCCCACGCGTGAGCCAAGTCAACGTCAACACACCCGGTGAGCGCGAACCGGGACCACCGCCACCGGCGGGCGGCGCAGGGTACGGCATGATCGTCGGCATCCTGGTCGCGATCCTGGTGATCGCCCTGCTGGTCTGGCTGTTCGTGTTCAACGGCAACGGCAACGGCAACGGGAACGGCAACGACAACGGCGGCAACGACGGAAACGGGGGGACGGAGAGCTCGGCACCGAGCACTGACACCGGCGGATCTTCGCCGGGCGCCAGCGGCGGCTATCGGCTGCTCGACATCGGCTGACGCAGCCGCTCCGCGACCCTTGACGGGCGTCCCACTCGAGCGGTGGCGACGCCCGTTCCTCGTGTGCGCGGAAGTCTCCGCCTTGACATCGGTCCATGCCGGGCGCTAGCATCATTAGCACTCTCCCCGGTTGAGTGCCAGCCCGCAGATCCGGCCGAAATCGGCCGAGCGGAGCAGCCTCCCGGGAGTGTTTCAGGCAGCTTACCGAACAGTCCGATTTCAAGGAGGCACCACGCACCTATGGCCACTTCGGTCAGCGGAACCTCGACGCAGCTCAAGCCCCTGGGCGACCGGCTCGTCGTGAAGCCCACCCCCCGCGAGGAGATGACGAAGAGCGGAATCGTCCTGCCGGACACCGCTAAGGAGCGCCCGCAGGAAGGCACCATCATGGCCGCCGGGCCGGGACGCATCCTGGACGACGGCTCTCGAGAGGCGATGGACGTCTCCGCCGGGCAAAAGATCCTGTTCCAGAAGTACGCCGGGACCGAGTTCAAGCTGGACGAAGAGGAGCTGCTCATCCTCTCCCAGAAGGACGTCCTGGCCGTCATCGAGTAGCTCGCGCCCAGGGACACCCCAGGCGCACCTAGGAGGACGAAGAGAATCGTGGCGAAGCAGCTCCAATTCAGTGAGGAGGCGCGTCGGTCGCTCCAGCGCGGCGTCGACAAGATGGCCGATGCCGTCAAGGTCACGCTGGGCCCGCGCGGCCGCTATGCCGTGCTCGACAAGAAGTTCGGCGCCCCGACCATGACCAACGACGGCGTGACGATCGCGCGCGACATCGAGCTCGAGGAGCCCTACGAGAACATGGGCGCCCAGATGCTCGAGGAGGTCGCGACCAAGACGAACGACGTTGCCGGCGACGGCACCACCACCAGCATCGTGCTCGCGCAGGCCATCATCCGAGAAGGCCTGAAGAACGTGACCGCCGGCGCCAACCCGATGGGCCTCAAGCGGGGCATCGAGCGTGGCGTGGAGGCCCTGGTCGAGGAGATCAAGAGCCTCACCAAGCCGGTCCAGAACAAGGACGACATCGCCCACATCGCGGCGATCAGTGCCCGCGACTCCGAGATCGGCGAGATGATCGCCGAGGTCATGGACAAGGTCGGCAAGGACGGCGTCGTGACGGTCGAAGAGGGCCAGGGCCTGAAGCTCGACATCGAGTACGTGGAGGGCATGCAGCTCGACCGCGGCTACCTGAGCGCCTACTTCGTGACCTCGTCGGACGGCGGCAAGCTCGAGGCGAGCCTCGACAACCCGTACATCCTGGTCACCGACAAGAAGATCAGCGCCGTGGCGGACATCCTGCCGACGCTCGAGAAGGTGGTCGGCACCGGCCGCCCGCTGCTGATCGTCGCCGAGGACGTGGAGGGCGAGGCCCTTCCGACCCTGGTCGTGAACAAGATGCGTGGCACGATCAACGTGCTCGCCATCAAGGCCCCCGGCTTCGGCGATCGACGCAAGGCCATGCTCGAGGACATCGCCGCCCTGACCGGCGGTCGCGTCATCAGCGAGGAGGTCGGCCGCAAGCTCGACAGCGTGCAGCTCGAGGACCTCGGCGAGGCCCGCCGCGTCACGGCCAACAAGGACACGACCACCATCGTCGAGGGCAAGGGCGACCCGGGCGCCATCGATGCGCGCAAGTCGCAGATCAAGCTCCAGATCGAGGACACCACCAGTGACTTCGATCGCGAGAAGCTCCAGGAGCGACTCGCGAAGCTGGCCGGCGGCGTCGCGGTGCTGAAGGTCGGCGCGGCCACCGAGGTCGAGCTGAAGGAGAAGAAGCACCGCATCGAGGACGCGCTCTCCGCTGCTCGTGCCGGTGTCGAGGAGGGCATGGTCGCCGGTGGCGGCTCGGTCCTGATCCACGCCATCCCGGCGCTCGACAAGGTGGAGGCGCTCGGTGACGAGGCCGTCGGCGTCAGCATCCTGCGCCGGGCGCTCGAAGAGCCCCTGCGCCAGATCGCGTTCAACGCGGGCCAGGAAGGCTCTGTCGTCGTCGCGGCCGTACGCGACATGCCGGCCGGGTCCGGCTACGACGCCCAGAAGGGCGAGTACTGCGACCTGTTCGCAGCGGGGATCATCGATCCGGCCAAGGTGACGCGCTCCGCGCTGGAGAACGCCGCCAGCGTGGCCGGCCTGCTGCTGACGACCGAGACGATCATCACCGATATTCCCGAGAAGGAGAAGGCCGTCCCCGGCATGCCGCCGGGTGGCATGGACTACTAGTCCACTCCTCCAGGCACGCGAGAAGGGCTCCGGCTTCGGCCGGGGCCCTTCTGCTACCCTCCACCGCTGGGTCGCGGCAACCGGGGAGGAATGGCAAGGGATGTCAAGGGTCGTCACGCGCAAGGCGGACAAGGGCCTGGCCTCCTATCGGCGGCTGGGCGTGATCGTTGCCGTCTCGCTGGTCCTTGGATTGGCAGCCGGCGCGGTGAGCTACCTGAGCTCGTCGCTGGCGGTCCCGGCGCCCGGCCACATGGCGTCGGTCCAGGAGCTCCGTGAGCGCGGCGGAGCGATCAACGTCGAGTTCTGCAAGCCCATCGCGTCGGAACCGCGCTTCTGGCCGGAGTGCCTCGGCGGCGCCGCCGAGGCCTGGCGAGAGCACGGCGCGAACGCGCTGGTCGCCTACTGCCCCAGTCCGGTTCCCGATCGGATGCTGAGCGCCGCCGACTGTCTCAGCGCCGACCGCGCTGCATTCGCCCTGACCGAAGGACCCCGGCTGAAGGACGTGGCGGCGGGTGCCACGGTCGGCGCGGCGGCCATCGTCCTGCTCGGGTTGCGCGCCCTCGCCTACCGGATCCTCGCATCGGGCGGCTCCCGCCGCTAGCGGATTTGTCGAATCCGGCCGCCGGCCGTCCGTCGTAGGGTTGAACGGGCGCCGCAGGCGTCCGCATCGGTCCATGGAGGAGTCGGATGCGCTACGTGATGTTCACCTACGTCCACCCCGAGGATGCGGCGGCCTACGAGGCACTGCCCGCTGGCGAGCAGGAGGCGTTCATCGAGCGGCATCGCGACTGGTTCCGGAAGTGGCGCGCGCACGTGGACGGCGGTGAGGAGCTCGATGATCGAGCGACGGTGAAGGCGCTGCGCCCGGGGCGACAGGGCGAGGCCGTGGTGGTCACTGACGGCCCGTTCGTGGAGACCAAGGAGATCCTGGGCGGCTTCGTGGTCCTCACCGCGGACTCGCTGGACGAGGCGGTCGCCATGGCCGGCGAGTGGCCGTCGATGGCCGAGATGCCGAACTCGGTGATCCACGTCCAGGCCGTCCTGGAGCGCGGCTGATCAGCTCAGGAGGGCGGTGGCTGCGGCGATCGCGATCAGCAGTGTGCCGCTCGAGACGCCCAGGCAGCCGATCCTCGGCGTCCTGTCCAGGCTCGGCCCATTTCCCTCGTCGGTCGCGCCGTCGCTGATGGCATCCCAGTGCTCGTCATCGGCCAGGGCGGCATCGGCGCAGGCGGCGTGGGCGGCCATGGGTGCGCGTCCGGCCACCTCCTCACCGGGGCCGATCGGTTCACCGCAGAAAACGCAGGGCGGAAGCTCGGCGGCTGGCATGCGGACATCATAGAATCGAGGGGATGCCCCCAGGTCCTCCTGCCCCCACCGCTCCCCGAAGCCCGGACGAGATCCTCGCGCGGCTGAACCCGCCGCAGGCGGAGGCGGTCGCCCACCGCTCCGGCCCACTGCTCATCCTGGCCGGCGCGGGGAGCGGCAAGACGCGCGTGCTGGCGCACCGGGTGGCGTACCTGGTCGCGACCGGCACCGAGCCGTGGCAGATCGTGGCCGTCACCTTCACGAACAAGGCCGCCACCGAGATGCGCGAACGGATCGCCGGCCTGATCGGCGAGGAGGCGGCGCGCGAGGCGACGATCGGCACGTTCCACGCGATCTGCGCGCGCATCCTGCGACGTGACGGCGACAAGATCGGGCTGACGCGCTCGTTCACCATCTACGACCGCGCCGACCAGGTGGCGGTCGTGAAGCAGGTGCTGCGAGCGCTCGACCTGGACGAGAAGCGCTTCGCGCCGGCGGGCATGCTGGCCTGGATCGGGCAGCGCAAGGACGAGCTGGCGGACGTGGCGACGGCGAAGCGCCAGGCGGCGAACTACTACGACGAGACCGCCGCGCGGGTCTACGAGGCCTACCAGCGCCAGCTGCACGAGGACGACGCGGTCGACTTCGACGACCTGCTGATGAGGACGGTCTTCCTGTTCGAGCAGCACCCCGACGTGCTGGCCCGCTACCAGGGGCGCTGGCAGCAGGTGCTGGTGGACGAGTACCAGGACACGAACCGGGCGCAGTACCTGCTCTGCTCGCTGCTCGCCGCCAAGCACAAGAACCTCGCCGTGGTTGGCGACGACGACCAGAGCATCTACTCCTGGCGAGGCGCCAACCTGCGCAACATCTTGGACTTCGAGTCCGACTACCCCGATGCCCGCGTCGTCAAGCTTGAGCAGAACTACCGCTCCACCCAGACGATCCTGGATGCCGCGCACGCCGTCGTCAGCCGCAACGAGGGGCGCAAGGAGAAGAAGCTCTGGACCGATCGCGGCACGGGGACCCAGATCACGCTCTTCGACGCGTACAACGAGTACGAGGAGGCCGAGTTCGTGGCGCGCCAGGTGGAGCGCCTCGTGGGCGGCTCTGGGCGCGGCAGCCTGTCGAGCCTGCTCACCCGCCGGGCCGATGACGAGGACGGGGCGCACCAGTACGGCGACATCGCCGTCTGCTACCGGATCAACGCTCAGAGCCGGGTGCTGGAGGAGTCCCTCATGCGCTTCGGGATCCCGTACCAGCTCGTGGGCGGCACCCGGTTCTACGAGCGGCGCGAGGTGAAGGACGCCCTGGCCTACGTCCGCCTGGCGCGCAACCCGTCCGACCGCGTCGCACTGGAACGCGTCATCAACGTGCCGGCGCGCGGCATCGGCGACAAGACGCTGGAGGAGGTTCGTGCGTGGGCCGATTCGCATGGGACGACGGTCTGGGAGGCGGTGCGGGCGGCCGATGCCAACCCCAACCTGGCGCCGCGCGCACGCGCCTCGCTTGCCTCCTTCGCGGACCTGGCCGCCGGCCTGATCGCGCTGGCCGGGGCTGAGCCGCCCTCGACGGTGTTCGACGCGGTCTTCGAGCGTTCCGGGCTGCAGGGGATGATCCAGGATGGAACCGATGACGGCGAGGAGCGCTGGACCAACCTGCTCGAGCTGCGCAACCACGCCGCCGAGTTCGACGAGCTCGAGGTGCCCGAGGGCCTCGCCCGCTTCCTGGAGGAGGTGGCGCTCGTCAGCGACCAGGACACCCTGGAGGATCGGCCCGAGCGCGTCACGCTGATCACGCTGCATGCCGCCAAGGGCCTCGAGTTCCCGATCGTCTTCATCGTGGGGATGGAGGAGGGCCTGCTGCCCCACAAGCGCGCCCTGGAGGACGAGCGTGAGTTGGAGGAGGAACGGCGGCTCACCTACGTTGGCATGACGCGCGCCAAGGACCGGCTCTACCTTGTCCACGCGAGGCATCGATCCACCTGGGGCGTGGGAGCGGCCACCGAGGCATCGCGCTTCCTGGCCGAGCTGCCCGAGGAGCTGATGGACCTCGACCGTGAAGCCGGGACCCCGTTCCTGCGCGGGGGCTGGGGCGAACGCACCGGGACCGACGATCCCGGCTGGCTCCCCGGCGGCTATCGCAGCCCGCGGCGAGACCGGCTCCGCGAACCGCTGCGGCCTGTATCGCTTCCGGACATGGCCGCGCCCAGCCAGCCCCGGCCGGTGGGACGCGACCTGGAGCGCGCCCGGGATCGGGTGGCGGCAAGCGGCTATGCGGCAGGTGGAGACCTGGACCTCGGAAGCGGCGCCTTCAGCGCTCCGGCGGGCGCGATCGAGGAGGCCGCGACCGGGGCACTGGCGTGGCGAGCGGGCGACCGCGTGCGTCACCGGCGCTTCGGGGAGGGCGTCGTCGTTTCGAGCCAATGGGTGAAGGGGGACGAGGAGGTGACGGTCGCCTTCGTCGGGCAGGGCGTGAAGCGGTTGATTGCCGCGTATGCCGGCCTGGAACGCGCATGATGTGCCGGCACGCGAGGAGGAGCCGATGACGATCGAGCGGACCCCGGAGCAGCTGCGCGCCATCGAGCAGGAGCTGGTCGACGCGCGCGGCGAGTTCATGGCGGCGCTGGCGGACATGGACCCGGGCCTGCTCACCGCCCCGGGGCTGTCCGGCGAGTGGAGCGCGCGCGAGCTGCTGGCGCACCTGGGCTACTGGGCCGGACACGCCGCGGAGGCGCTGCACCACGCTGCGGAGGGCCGAACCGACGCCTTCGGCGAGGACGAGCTGGATGTCGATGAGCGGAACGCCGTCGTCGCGCGCGTCGCGAGCGAGACGGAGCTGGGCGCAATCCGACAGAGAGAGGGGGCCGCATTCGAGGCTTTGCTCTCGGCCCTCCGAGCGGCGGATCCAGCCTGGCTGGAGGAGCGCGTCGCCTACGGCGACTCGCTGGAGCAGGTCGTCCGCGACGACGGGGCGGACCACTACCGCGAGCACACCGCCGATATCCGGGCGTGGTTCACCGGCGCCGAAGAGGCCGCAGACGACGATGCGCAGGGGGACCTCCGGGCCCCGTGACGGAGCGCAGCGTCGAGGGCGGCGCGGAAGCCTGATGGGGAGCGACCCGGGCGCGCGTGCCGCCGTGCTGCGCGGCCTCCTGGAGGAGGCGAGCTACCGCTACTACGTGCTCGACGCGCCGACGATCGACGACGCGGAGTACGACCGCCTGCTGCGCGAGCTGCAGGACCTCGAGGCGGCCCACCCGGGCCTCGCCTCGCCCGACTCGCCGACGCAGCGCGTCGGGGCACCGCCGTCGACCACCTTCGCCGAGGTTCGCCACCAGGTCCCGATGCTCTCGCTGGGCAACGCGTTCGGGCACGACGAGCTGCGCGAGTTCGACCAGCGCATTCGTCGCGGCCTCGGACTGGCCGATGAAGATCCCGGTGTCCGCTACGTCTGCGAGTTGAAGATCGATGGGCTGGCGATCAGCCTGCGCTACGAGGGACGCGGGTTCGTGCGCGGCGCGACCCGCGGTGACGGGACGACCGGCGAGGACGTCACCGCCAACCTGCGCACCGTCCGCGCCGTCCCGCTCAGGCTCCGCGACGACCCGCCGGGCGACCAGCTGGAGGTGCGCGGCGAGGTCTACATGCCGCGCGGCGCCTTCGCGGCGCTCAACGAGCAGTTGGAGCGCGAGGGAAAGCAGCTCTACGCCAACGCGCGCAACACGGCAGCCGGATCCGTCAGGCAGAAGGATCCGGCCGTGACCGCGAGCCGAAGACTGGCGCTGTGGTGCTACCAGGTCGTGGGTGCGGCCGGCATCGGCTCGCACTGGGAGGCGCTCGAGCTGATTCGTCAGCTGGGGCTGCCGGTGAATCCGATTTCGCGCAGGGTCGAGGGGATCGACGACGTCATCGGCTTCGTGGACGAGTGGGCGGAGAAGCGCCGAGGACTCGACTACGAGACCGACGGGATCGTGGTCAAGGTCGACAGCGTCGAGCAGCAGCAGCAGCTGGGCTTCGTGGCGCGGGCCCCTCGCTGGGCGATCGCCTACAAGTTCCCCGCGCAGCAGGTCACCACGAAGCTCGAGGAGATCGAGGTCTACGTGGGCCGCACCGGAGCGCTGACACCGGTGGCCCACGTCACGCCGGTCTTCGTGGGTGGCACCACCGTACGCAACGCAACGCTGCACAACGTCGACGAGATCACCCGCAAGGACCTGCGGGTGGGGGACACCGTCGTCCTGCAGCGGGCGGGCGACGTGATCCCGGAGGTGGTCAGCGCCGTGGCGGAGGCGCGCGACGGCTCCGAATCGGTCTGGGAGATGCCGTCGCACTGCCCCGTCTGCGGCACGCTGGCCGTTCGCGAGGAGAGCGAGGTCGTCTGGCGCTGCCCGAACCCGTGGTGCCCCGCCCAGCGCCTGGGCGGGCTGCTCCACTTCAGCGGGCGGGGCGGCCTGGACGTGGACGGGCTCGGCTTCAAGATCATGGAGCAGCTGATCGAGCGGGGCATCGTGCGCGAACCGGCCGACATCTTCCGGCTGGACGTCGACACCCTCGAGGGGCTCGAGCGGCTGGGACGCAAGAGCGCGGAGAACCTGTCCGCCTCCATTGATGCGGCCCGACGTCGGCCCATGGCGCGCATCCTCAACGCGCTCGGCATCCGCCACGTGGGCGAGCAGACGGCGATTGACCTGGCCGCCTGGCTGGCCAGGGAGACGCCCCGCCGGGAGGAGGAGTCGGAGGCCGAGTGGACGCGCCGGGCGGCGGATCGGCTGCGCGATGCGTCCGCCGATGAGCTGACCGCCGTCTTCGGCATCGGCGGGGTGGTGGCCGAGGAGATCGCGCGCTACTTCGCCGACGAGCACACGGCCGGGACGCTGCACAAGCTGCTGGACGCCGGCGTCGTGGCGGAGGCGCCCGAGGCGGGCGCTGTGACGGCAGGATCGGTCCAGGGGCCGCTGACCGGCAAGACGCTGGTGGTGACGGGAACGCTGGCCACGTTCAGCCGCCCGGAGGCCGAGGCGGCGATCCGCGCCGCCGGGGGGCATGCGGCCGGATCGGTCTCGAAACAGACCGACTACCTCGTGGCTGGCGAGAAGGCGGGCAGCAAGCTGGCCAAGGCGGTTAAGCTCGGCGTCGCCGTGCTCGACGAGGACGGCTTCCACAGCTTGCTGGAGGGACATGGCCCATGACCTCGCTCCACGAGCAGGAGGCGCTCGCGGCGCAGGCCGAGCGCCTGCGGAGCCTGCACCACGCCGATCAGCCGCTCGTCCTCCCGAATGCCTGGGACACCGGAAGCGCCATTGCGGTCGAGCGGGCAGGTGCGCAGGCGGTCGCCACCTCCTCGAGTGGCGTCAGCGAGGCCCTCGGGTACGACGACGGGGAGCAGATCCCAGCCAGCGAGATGTTCCTGATGGTGCTGCGCATGGCCGGGGCGATCCGCGTGCCCGTCACTGCCGACCTGGAGGCGGGCTACGGGTTGCCGGCGGAACTGCTGGTCGAGCGCTTGCTGCAGGCCGGGGCGGTCGGGCTCAACCTCGAGGACACGGATCGATCCGGGCCGGAGCCGCGCCTGGGGTCGCTCGATCTCCAGGCCGAGCGAATCGCCGCCGTCCGCGCCGCCTCCATCCGCCTCAGGGTCCCGATCGTCCTCAACGCGCGCATCGACGTCTTCCTGCGAGGCGAGGGCGAGCTGCGGGCGCGGGTCGGCGCGGCGATTGAGCGCGCCAACGCGTACCTTGCCGCGGGCGCCGATTGCGTCTATCCCATCGGCCTGGCCGATGCCGGGTCGATCAGCCGGCTGGTCCAGCGCGTGGACGGGCCGGTGAACATCCTGCTGCGGGACGGCGCGCCGTCGCTCCGGCGACTGCGGAACATGGGCGTCCGCCGCGTGTCGGTCGGCGGCGGCCTGTGGCGTCAGGCGATGGATGGGACCGAGGACCTGGCTCGCCGGCTGTTGGCCGGCGACGGGACGGCGTTCACCGATCCACCCGAGCCGGGTGGGGATCGCGCGCGCCGCCCCGGGCGCTAGCGGTTCCCGTTCGCCATCTGGATGGCCTCGGGGCGTCGCCGGAGCCGCCACATGGCCAGGATGCCGAGCGCGGGGCCGATGGCCAGGGCCCCGAAGGCCACTCGCCAACCGGCTGCGTCGGTCGGCCCCAGGAGGCTGACGCCCCATATCGTCACCGCGGTGAGCGTGAAGCCGGCAGCCGTCTGGATGGTGAGCGCGGAGCCGGCCGTGCCCGGCGGCGCGAGCTCGCTCACCGCCGTCGAGAACTGCGCCGAGTCGGCGACGACGGTGATGCCCCATACCAGCGCTACGGCGATCAGCAGCACCGGCCAGGCGCCGAACAGGAATCCGGTCACGATGGCCGTGCTGCCGGAGATCGCCATGGCGGCGATGGTGAGGGTCGTCCGCCCCAGCCGGTCAGCCAGCGATCCGGCCACGATGCAGCCGATTCCACCGGCCGCCACCACCGCGAAGGCGATGAGGCTGGCAAGGGCGGGGTCCGACAGCCCTGAGGCTGCCAGCGACGCGGTCAGGAAGACGGGGATCCAGCTCCACATGGCGAAGAGCTCCCACATGTGTCCCAGGTAGCCCAGGTTCGCCAGGAGGACCGACCGCTCGCTGAGCGCGGCGCGCGCCACCGCCGGGCTGAACCGGGTGGCGGGCACGGAGAACGGCCCGTCGCTCACGACCGCGCCCGCCGCCAGCGCACCGAGCGCGGCCCCGATGCTGGCGCTGAGCACGATCGCACGCCAGTCGGCCTGCAGCAGGACGCCGCCCGCCGCAGCAGGTGCGGGAGTGCAGACCCGACGGTGATCGCGCCGATGAGCGTGCCGACGGCCAACCCACGCTCCCGGCGGAACCAGCCGGAGAGAACCTTCATGCCGACCGGATAGACGGCGGCGATTCCCGCGCCGGTCAGGAAGCGGAAGGGAAGCGCGCTGGCGAGGTCGTCCGCCACGAGCGCGAACCCCGCATTCGCCGCCGCGGCGACGAGGCCCCCGGCCAGGATCAGCCAGCGCGCCGGCACGACGTCCGGGATGCCGAGCACCGCCAGCACGAGCGCCGATGCCGCGAAGCCGAGCTGCACGGCCACGGTGAGCGTTGCGAGGCCGATGGCGTCGATGCCCCACGCTCCACGCAGCGATGCCGCCACCGCCGTCCCGCTGAACCAGGTGCCAAGCACCAGCAGCACCGCCAGGCGAGAGGACCAGCAGCTGGATCCAGCGGCCCGCCGGCTCGCCCTCAGCCGCTTCGCCCGGACGGAATCGCCCTGGGCGAGGAAGCCTTCGACGAGGTCGTCGTAGCCGTGGAAGCTGGTTCGACCGTGTGGCCGCACTCGGCGTCCAGCTCGAAGCGCGCGAGGGGAAGCGATTCGGCCACCTGCCGGGTCGCGTCGGGCGGCACCACCTGGTCCCGTCCACCGGCGAGCACCAGGGCGGGCACGTGGATCTCGCGCAGCCGGTCCGTCACGAACGACGACGGATCCAGGGTGGCACGCAGCTCCCCGACGAAGCGCTCGGGGGTCGCCGGACGCGGCTGCAGGCGGGCCGCGGCATCGAAGGATCGCGCCTCGCCGCCGCCCTCGGCCGGCGCATCTGGACGGCCATGTGGCCGAAGAACATGCCCCAGTCGTCGTGCTCCGCCAGGTCGATCCACTGCTCCATCCGCCGGGCCATGGCCGAGTCCGGCTGTGTCTCCGACGCGACCGAGGAGAGCACCAGGCGCTCCACCAGTTCCGGATGGTCCACGGCGAGCCAGAGGCCGATCCGTCCGCCGCCCGACTCGGCCTCGATGGCGTACGGCGGCTCCGGTCCGCCGGCGGCACCGACCCAGTCGATGGCGGTTGCCACCGCATCGGCGATGACGCGCGGGTGCATGAGCCGTTGCGTCTCCTCGTCGGTGTCTGGGACCGGACGGCCGACGACCACGACCGGCGCCGGCGCGCCCGGGCGGCCCAACGCCGCGAGAGGAGGTGCTCCGTGCCCGGCCAGCGTCGCAGTCCGGTCTCCACGCCGCCCAGCACGAGCAGCGGCGTGCCGGGACCGCCGGGGAGCCGGAACACCTCGATCTGCCCGCCGCGGATGGCGACCTGGTCGACGCTCACCGCTCCATGGTGCCAGATGCCGCCCGCCGGGGAGCCGGGCCACCCGCCGCGACGGCGGTTCGGCTAGCATCGGTCCATGATCAGCAGAGCCGATGTCGAGCACGTCGCCCGCCTTGCGCGCCTGGGCCTGACCGATGACGAGGTCGACCGCATGCAGGGGCAGCTGAACCGCATCCTGGAGGCCATCGGCCAGCTGCAGGCAGTGGACACCAGCTCGGTGGGCCCGACGGCGCAGGTCATCGCGCTCGAGAACGTCATGCGGCCCGACGAGGCGCGCCCCGGGCTGCGTCGCGACGCGGCGCTGGCCAACGTCCCCCTGCGCGAGGGCGACCACGTCCGGGTGCCGGTCGTCCTGGAGGAGGGCCGATGAACGAGGTGCCTCTGGCGGATCGCACCATCGGTGAGGTGGGGGAGCTGCTGCGAAGCGGCGAGGTCTCCTCTCGCGATCTCGTGGAGGAGTGCCTGGGCCGCATCCATCGCGACGGTGAGCGGCTCAACACGTTCCTGGCGGTGGCCGACGAACGGGCGCTGCTCGCCGCGGACGAGGCGGACGCGGCGCGCGCCGCCGGGGATGAGCGCCAGCTGCTGGGCATCCCGTACGCGCTGAAGGACATCTTCGTCACTCGTGCCCTGGACGACGACGGGCAGCCGAACGGCGGCCTGCCGTCGACGGCCGGGTCCCGCATCCTGGCCGGATACCTATCGCCCTACGCCTCCGACGCGGAGGATCGGCTGCATGCCGCCGGCGCGGTCCTGCTCGGGAAGACGAACTGCGACGAGTTCGCCATGGGGTCGTCGAACGAGAACAGCGCCTACGGTCCTGTTCGCAACCCATGGGACGAGACCACGGTGCCGGGCGGCTCGTCGGGCGGCTCCTCCGCGGCGGTCGCCGGCGGACAGGCCTTCTTCGCCACCGGGACCGATACCGGCGGCAGCATCAGGCAGCCCGCCTCGCTGACGGGCACGATCGGCCTCAAGCCCACGTACGGACGGGTGAGCCGCTACGGAATGATCGCGTTCGCCTCCAGCCTGGACCAGGGCGGGCCGTTCACGCGTTCAGTCCGGGATGCGGCGCTCGTCCTTGGCGCCATGGCCGGCCACGATCCGCGTGACTCGACGAGCGTCGACCTGCCGGTCCCGGACTACGCCGCAGCGCTGAGCGGCGAGGTGCAGGGGATGCGCCTCGGTGTGCCGCGCGAGTACTTCGTGCCGGGCATGGAACCCGGCGTCGAGGCGGCCGTCCGTTCCGCTATCGGGACCCTGGAGGGCATGGGCGCCGAGATCGTCGAGGTGAGCCTCCCCTCCACGGACGCCGGCCTGGCGACCTACTACATCATCGCCCCGGCGGAGGCCTCGGCCAACCTGGCCCGCTACGACGGCGTGAAGTACGGGTACAGCGCCGGCCGGGATGACCTGCTGCAGAACTACCTGGAGACGCGCGGCGACGGCTTCGGCCCGGAGGTCAAGCGACGGATCATGCTCGGCACCTACGCCCTGTCGGCCGGCTACTACGATGCCTACTACGTCAAGGCCCAGCAGGTCCGAACCCTGATCAAGGCCGAGTTCGACCGCGTTCTGGCCGATGTCGATGCCCTGCTGGCGCCAACCTCGCCAAGCGTCGCGTTCAAGATCGGCGCCAAGACCGACGATCCGCTGCTGATGTACCTCAACGACGCCTGCACCCTGCCGGTCAACATCGCCGGGCTGCCGGGTATCTCGGTCCCCTGCGGGCTGGCCGATGGGCTGCCGGTGGGCCTGCAGGTCATCGGGCGAGCGTTCGACGAGGCCACCATCCTGCGCGTGGCCGATGCCTACGAACGCGTCGCCGGATTCGCTTCGCTTCGCCCGCCGACGGCGCGAGACTGACGCCCGCGCGCGTGGAGCGACGCGCTGGGGGCTAGACTCTTCGCCGTGGCCGAGATCACCCACGTCCGCATCGCCGTTCCCAAGCAGGCGATCCTCAACCGCGTGCTGCGGGAGGGCGGTGCCCAGGCGTTTCCCCAGTGGCTCTACGCCGAGCCCGGCGATGACCCGCGGATCCTGTGGTGGGGCGTCCGTGGCGCGCAGCTGCAGCTGGTCGACGTCCCCGACGATCCGGCCAGGGCAGGCCTCTTCCCGCGCCCGAACGACGACTGGACGGAGACGCCCCGGGCCCTGATCCTCGCCACGCTCGACCTTGATCGTGCCGCGGCTGACCTGGCGCCGGCACTGGAGGGCACATGGGCCGATGCCGGAGAGGATGCGACGCTCGGTGCCCGGTGCCGTCGTCTCCCCCTGGGGCGGGGCATGCTGGTGCTCGCCGAGCCGAGCACGGAGGGCTACACCGCAGCATGCCTCGCCCGCTTCGGCGAGGGGCCCATCGCCATGGCACTGGACGGCAACGCCCAGGTCGGGTCGAAGGTGCTCGACAACCCGGTGACCGATGGCCCGGCGTCGTGGGTGCGCATCGGTCCGCGCACCGCACCGTACCTCCTCTTCCTGCCGGCGCGGTGAGCCCCGAGGAGCATCGGGCGTCCGTTCTGGCCTGGCGCGCGGCGCGCGAGGCCCGGCTGCAGGATCCCGACGGCTGGCTGACGCTCGTCGGCCTGTTCTGGCTCCAGGTCGGCGAGAACCGCTTCGGGTCATACCCCGACAACGACCTCGTCATCCGGTCGCCGCATGTCCCTGCGCACGCCGGTTCCCTCGACCTCGCCGGCGGTCGTGTCAGCCTCCGACGTGGTGGGCTGCCGTCAGAGGTGCTGGCGCCCGATGTCAGCGGCGAGCCGACGATCCTTCGCTTCGGGCCGATCCACGCCCACGTCATCGCTCGAGAGCAGCGCTTCGGGCTCCGCGTGCGTGACCGCGAGTCTCCGGCCCTCGCTGCGTTCGAGGGCATGGAGCACTTCCCCGTCGACCCCGCCTGGCGGATCGTCGGGCGTCTGGAGGCGGCTGAGGCGGGCAGGACGCTCGAGATTGTGGACGTGACGGGCACGGTGAGCCACGCGGCGACACCCGGGACGGTCGTGTTCGAGGCAGCGGGCGCCAGCTGGCGCCTCGCGGCGCTGCCGGGCGGCGAGGACGGGTCGCTCTGGCTCGTCTTCGCCGATGCCACGAGTGGCGGCGAAACCTACGGCGGCGGACGATTCCTCTACACGGAGCCGGTAGGGCACGAAGGGACGGTCGTGCTCGACTTCAACCTGGCCTACAACCCGCCATGTGTCTTCTCGCCGTTTGCCACGTGCCCGTTGCCACCGGCCGCAAACCGGCTGCCGCTGGCGATCCGCGCCGGCGAGCGGCGCTACGCGCCACATGACTAGCCCCTTCGTACTGTTGGTCCGCTGACCAATCAGCGGGAGACTCGTCCCGATGTCCGCGCACGGCCGGTGCTTCCGGCCATCCGAGCACGAGCGGGAACGGAGTGGCACTGGTGGAAGATCGTCCAGGATTTCCGGCAGAGCATGATCCGAGGGGCGGGTCACGACCGCTGACCTCCCTCAATCCAATGGCCCGCATCGCCGCCCTCGCAGCGCAGCCGTCAACAGCCCCGACCGCCCCCGCTTCGGCACCGGCGCCCGTGCCCGTGCCCGTGCCGAAGCTCGCGACGCCGGATTCCCCCGCACCTCGTCCCTCGGTGGGCACGCTGGCCTACGTCTCACCGTCCCACCTCTGGTCTGACGACTGCGCGTTCGCGGCATGGCTACGGGACAACCTGTCGGCCGTGGCGGGCACCCTGGGCGTGACGCTCAGCGAGGGCAGGATGCCGCATGCCGAGACGCCGGTAGTGCTCGCCGTGGACGAGTCCGCCGCCGCCGCCGTCATCGTCTGCGAGCTCCACGACGCCAGCGACGAGGGCTTCGGCCGGCTCGTCCGCAACGTTGCGGCGAGCAGCGCCCGCCACGCCATCTGGATCTGCGGCGAGCCAGGAGATGAGTATGGGGCGAGCGTCTCGTGGCTGAACAGAGCCGTCGATGCGCGTGTCAGCATGGTGAAGGTGAGTGGCGTCACCATCGGTGAGTCCTCCGCCGCCCCGATGTTCGAGGTGAAGGTGCGGACGCCGCGCGCCGCCGACGACGGTGTCGTGGCGGCCGTTCCGACCGCTGACGGCACCGATTCCGGACCTGGCACGCGGCGCGTCGACGACTGGCTCAACAGCGTCGGCGCCGGCGACGAGCAGAGCTGAGCCGCGGGTCAGGACGATGAGAATCGGTTGGGCGGCTCGCACCCCTGAGGCCCCGGCCGAGGCTCACGACTCCGATGGCGCGGCTGCCCATGCGCACCCGTTCGAGCTTGCCGCCGCCGAACTGACCACGACGGAGGGCCGGTTCACGGGCTGGATTGCGACCGACGGCCAGCGCACCAGCGATTGGCTCAACCACAATGGTGAGCTCCTCGTCCGCGGCATGACCCCGGTCGGCCTGTCCGAGGACCTCGTCGATCCCGGTCTGGCGATCGCCTCCGGGCTCGCCGAGCATCGGCTGGGTGCCCACGAGCTGCTCTTCCTCGCTCCGCCGCCGCTCCCTGCGAATCGGCACCTGAGGCTGCATCGGCGCAAGGTGCGCGTGCACCTGGAGATGGGGGACTATCGCGTGGTCGGCCAGCTGCACGTGCGCCCCGGTGCCAGCGCCGGCGATTACGTCCTGCGCTCGTCGCGCAGGATGGTTCCCCTGACGGAAGTCGACCTGGTCCACGTCGGGGAGCCGGAGTTCCGTCGCACGCTCGCCGTCCTCATCATCAACGCTCGGCACGTGACGCGAATGCAGGACGCCGACCAGCGGCGCCGGCAAGGGGCTGCGGTGCCGCAGCCGCCGCCGTCCGGGCCACTGACCAGGCTGCACGCGACTCCGGCCGCCACGCCCGCCCCCGCGGCCGCGCCACAGATCGCGGCGGACGCCCTCTCGGCGCTCCGACTGCTGCTGGATGCCGGGCTGCTGGATATCACCGAATTCCAGACGAAGCGCGCCCAGCTCCTCGCGGAGCCGGGCCGCTAGGCCGGACGCGCGCCGGTCAGCTCTCGCCGCGCAGCTCCTCCAGATCCAGATCGCGCTCTACGCGCCGGAGCGCCGCGTCGCCGATCACGCCGCGATCGCGCAGGTCGGTGACGGCGACCCGCTGCGCGTCGATGACGGCACCCCGGATGGCGGCATGCTCGACCCACTCCTGGTCGCGCGGGAGCTCCTCGGCGTCGTGGTCGTGCTCGAGATGTTCGGCCGCATGTTCGTACCGCGCTCGCAGCTGCTCGATCAGCTCCAGGTGGCCGGGCCACTCCTCGGCCAGCCCCTCCAGCCTTCCCATCGCGGCCTGGACGGTTGCCTCCCGCGCATGGATCTCGTCGTGCTCGGTGGAGCCGTCGTCGCCCACCCCCAACCGGCGGATGAGCCACGGCAGGCTCAGCCCCTGCCCGACCAGCGTGGCGAGGATGACCGCGAAGGTCAGGAAGAGGAGCAGTGGACGGCCCGGGAACGGGTCGCCGTTCTCGACGCTGAGCGGCAGCGCGAGGGCCGCGGCCAGCGACACCACGCCGCGCATCCCCGCCCAGCCGATGATCAGCACGACGCGCGGCTCGGGAGGTGAGTCGCGGCGGCGGAGCGCCGGGACCAACCAGCGCGGCAGGTACGTGCCCGGGAAGACCCATGCCAGCCGGACCGCGATGACGGTTCCACTCACCGCCAGCCCCAGGATCGCAAGCTGAAGCGGGCTGCGGGTCTCGGACACCGATTCCAGGATGGTGGGCAGCTGCAGGCCGATCAGGATGAAGACCAGCCCGTTGGTCACGAAGATGACCATCTGCCACACTCCCGATCCAAGGATGCGGGTGTCGGAGCCGAGCACGCGTGGGGCGGCACGACCCAGGATCAGGCCGGCGGTGACGACCGAGAGCACGCCGGAGACGGCGACGGCCTCCGCGGGGATCCACGCAGCGAATGGTCCCAGCAGCGAGACCAGCACCTCCACCGGGGGGTCGTCCAGGCGCGCCGACAGCTTCACCAGCAGCCAGCCGACCACGGCGCCGATGGCGATGCCGCCGACGCTCACCACCACGAAGCTGATCGCGCCTTCGCCCAGGCTGAAGGTACCCGTCACTGCCGCCGCCACGGCGACGCGGAGGGCGACCAGCGCGGTCGAGTCGTTGACCAGGCTCTCGCCCTCGAGGATGCTGACGGCCTGGCGCGGCAGGCCGAGGCGCTGCGCAATCGAGGTTGCGGCGACCGCGTCGGGTGGCGAGACGATGGCACCCAGCGCGAAGGCGGGCGCCCAGCCCAGTCCCGGAACCAGGGCGTGGACCACGAGGCCCACGACCACCGTGGTGGCCAGCACCAGCCCGATGGCGAGCAACGCGATCGGGCGAGCGTTCGCCCGCAGCTCGCGTGGCGATGTGAAGAAGGCGGCGGAGAAGAGGATCGGCGGCAGGAAGAGGAGGAAGACGATGTCCGGCGGCAGCTCAACGCGCGGCAGACCGGGGAGGAGGCCGAGCAGCAGCCCAGCCACCGTCATCACGATCGGGTAGGGGATGCCGACCCGCCGGGAGAGAACCGCCAGCGCCGCCACCAGGCCCAGCAGGACCAGGACGACCTCGACCTCGTGCACGGCGCAAGCCTAGCGGCTGGGGCTAGACTGTTTGCCCATGAGCATCGAGCCGGCAGCAGCTGCACGCGTGGCGGGCGAGTCGGCGGGAGCAGGTTCTCCCGCCAGGTTCCTCTCCTCGACGATCCGCGACATGCCTCCGTCGGGCATCCGTCGCTTCTTCGACATGCTGGCCGAGATGAAGGACGTCATCAGCCTCACCATCGGTGAGCCGGACTTCACCACGCCGGAGCCCATCATCCGCGCGGCGATCGAGAGCCTCGAAGCGGGCGAGACGCACTACACCGCCAATGGCGGGATGATGGAGCTGCGGCAGCTGATCGCGGACGACCTGGAGGACCGCTACGGGCTGGCCTACGACCCGCGGGGCGAGCTGATCATCACCGTCGGGGCCTCCGAGGGTCTCGACGCCACGCTGCGGGCCGTCTGCAATCGCGGTGATGAGGTGATCTACCACGAGCCATGCTTCGTGGCGTATGCGCCCTGCATCGAGCTCGCCGGGGGCGTTCCCGTCGCCGTGGCCACCAGTGCAGCGACCGATTTCAGGCTCACCGCGGAGATGGTCGAGGCGGCGGTCACCCCCCGCACGCGGGCCATCTTCCTCGGCTACCCCAACAACCCGACCGGCGCCGCCCTCGATCGCGACCAGCTGGCGGCGATCGCGGAGGTGGCGGCCCGTCACGACCTGCTGGTGATCAGCGACGAGATCTACGAGCAGCTCGTCTACGGCGCCCATCGCCACACGCCATTTCCTGCCCTCCCCGGCATGCGCGAGCGGAGCGTGCTGATCGGCGGCTTCAGCAAGAGCTACGCGATGACCGGCTGGCGCATCGGCTACGTGGCCGCGCCGGCGGCGCTGATGGCCGGCATTGCCAAGGTGCACCAGTACGGGATCATGTGCGCGCCGACCGCCGCCCAGTACGCCGCCGTCGAGGCGCTGCGATCGGGTCGGCCGTACGTGGCGGAGATGCGCGCTGAGTACGACCGGCGCCGGCGGCTGATGACCGATCGCCTCAACGCGATGGGCCTGACCTGCTTCGAGCCGCAGGGGGCCTTCTACTGCTTCCCGAACGTGACCGGCGCCACCGGCCTGGACGACGAGACGTTCGCGCAGGAGCTCCTTCGCGAGGAGAAGGTGGCCGTGGTTCCGGGCAGCGCGTTCGGCGCTTCCGGCGCCGGCCACGTTCGGATGTGCTACGCGACTTCCCACGAGCAGATCGTGGAGGCGATGGACCGCATGCAGCGCTTCGTCGAGTCGCGCGGCGGCACATCGCGGGGCGGCGCACAGGTCGACTGATGTTCGGCGATCGCCGCCGGTGAGCGGCGGCTACTTCTCGGACGTCGCCGACGGCTACCTGGCCACAATGGTCCCGGCCCTCCTGCCGGTGGCCGCTCGCGTGGTCGCCCGGGCCGAGCTCCGGCCCGGCGAGCGCGTGCTGGACCTGGGGACCGGTACCGGCATCGGCGCGGCGGCGGCGGTGGGGGAGGGGCGCCGCATCACGGGCATCGACAGCGCGGAAGGGATGCTCGCCATCGCGCGCGCGCACGTTCCCGGTGCACGTTTCGATGCGATGGACTTCGAGCGGCTCGAATTCGGCGACGAGACGTTCGATTGCCTGCTGGCCGTCCATTCGCTGCTCTTCGCCACGGATCGTCGCGCGGCTCTCGGCGAGTGGCTTCGGGTGACGCGACGCGGCGGCCGTCTGAGCCTCTCGGTCCCCGGACCGCGCGACGCGGCGCCGGTCGCGATCTACGACGAGATCTACGCTCGCCACGGGATCGGTACCGGCGGTCGCTACCCCCAGCCGAGCGCGCTGCAGCACCAGGCGGCTGCCGCCGGCTGGCGTGACGTGAGGGTGGAGGCTGATCCGGATCACGCCATCGTCCTGCCCGACGACGTGGCGTTCCGGCTGTGGCGCTCGATCGGCTCGCGCGGGGCGGCGACGGCGGACTGGACGTCCGAGCGGCAGGACGCGCTGACCGAGGAGATGCTGGCTGCCACCCCGCGGCAGGCCGACGGCTCGCTGCGGATCCCGTTCGGGGTGATCTACCTGGCCGCAGGCCGTTGAAGCGCCCCGCCTAGCCTCCCGGGCCCGCGTGGAGGATGCAGGCGTGGGCGAATGGCAGCAGCGCCCCGACGGAGCGCTCGGCATCGCCCTCGGCAGTGGAGTCGGCGGCGAGCTCGATCTTCGGCTGATCGGCGATGACTCGCCAGACGCCGCGCACCTCTCCCGAGTCCTCGTCCACCTGCGCATCCGTCTGGAGCCTCAGCGCTCGCACCGAGCTCCAGCGGTAGAGCTCGCCGCGCAGCAGCCAGGCGCCCTCGGGGTTCGCGCTGGCGGGGCCGTACGAGTAATCGAGCAGGCCGATGTCGGTCGCCACCAGGACGCGCAGCCGGCCAGTGTCGGAGTTGATGGTGACGTGGGCGGCGTATTCCGCGGCGCCCAGCTCGCCGAGCTGGCGCTGGAGCAGGCCGCGAGCCCGGCCGAGGTTGTCCCATTCGCCGATCTTCATGGTCCGCGCAGCGTAGCAGGGGAGCGGAACGTCCGGCGTCTCAGCCCGTGGGTTGGAGCACGCCAGGCGACTACGCCGGGCGCGCCGGGCAATCCGTGCCACGCCGCTAGAATCGGCGCATGGCAGTGGCGACGACGTACGAGACCGTGATCGGCATCGAGGTGCATGCCCAGCTGAAGACCGCGTCGAAGATGTTCTGTGACTGTGCAACTGCATCGGCGCCCGGAGCTCCAGACGAGCCGAACGCGCGCACCTGCCCGGTCTGCCTGGGGATGCCCGGGACGCTGCCGGTGATCAACCGTCGGGCCGTGGAGCTGGTGATGCTGACCGGACTCGCGCTGGAGTGTCAGGTGGAGACCGAGGCGGTGCGCTTCGAGCGCAAGAACTACTTCTACCCCGATCTGCCGAAGGGCTACCAGATCAGCCAGTACGCGCTGCCGCTCTGCTCGAATGGCCGCCTGCTGGTGCCGGTGCCCGCCGAGGGACGGAGCGTGACGATCGGCATCACGCGCGCCCACCTGGAGGAGGACACGGCACGTCTGCAGCACGGCGGGCGGGGGCACACGCTGGTCGACTTCAACCGTGCCGGCGTCCCACTGATGGAGATCGTGACCGAGCCCGACGTCCGCTCGCCGGCGCAGGCGCGCGCGTACGGCGAGACGCTGCGCGACATCCTGCGTTACATCGGCGCTTCGGATGGCGACATGGAGACCGGCTCCATGCGCATCGAGGGCAACATCAGCCTCATGCCAATGGGCTCGACGAGCTTCGGCACGAAGGTCGAGGTGAAGAACCTCAACAGCTTCCGCTCCCTGGAGCGCGCCATGGAGTACGAGGTGCAGCGCCACGCCGAGGCGCTCGACAAGGGCGAGCGGCTGGTCCAGGAGACGCGTGGCTGGGACGAGAACGCGGGACGGACCATCCCGCAGCGTTCGAAGGAAGAGGCGAACGACTACCGCTACTTCCCCGAGCCGGACCTGCCGCCGCTGCGGCCGTCCCCGGCCTGGGTGGACGAGCTGCGGGCCCTCCTGCCAGAGCTGCCGGCCGCCCGCCGCCAGCGCTACGTCAACTCGCTGGGCCTCTCCGACTACGATGCGGGCGTCCTCACCGCGGACGTCCAGCTGGCCGGCTACTTCGACGCGGTCGTCGCGGCCGGTGCGACGCCGAAATCCGCGGCGAACTGGGTGAGCGGCGAGTTCAGCCGGCTCCTCAACCAGCACGCCAGCGACGGGATGCGCGCCGGAGAGGTCGCCCTGCCGCCGGCCGGCCTGGCGGAGCTGGTCGCCGAGGTCGATGCCGGTCGCGTCTCGGCCACGAACGCCAAGGCGGTCCTGGCGCAGACGTTCGAGAGCGGCGAGTCCCCCCGAGCGGTGATCGAACGCGAGGGCCTCGCGCAGGTCAGCGACGCCTCGTCGATCGGGCGCGAGGTAGCCGCGGTGGTGGCCGAGTTCCCGTCCCAGGTGGCGGAGTACCGAGGCGGGAAACAACAGATCTACGGCTTCCTGGTCGGCCAGGTCATGAAGCGGACCGGCGGCCGCGCCGACGCCAGGCTCGTCAACGAGGAGCTGCGGCGCCAGCTCGACGCATGATCCTGGCCGGTTCCGCCGCGACCGGCGTGCTGCTCGGCATCGCGAGCCGCTGGGTCGACACCGCCCCGTGGGCACCGGCCTGGATCGGGATGGTGGTCACGCCGTGGCTCATCGTCGCGTGGCTGGCCGGTGCGCTGAGTGCACGTCCCTGGCCGGATGGGCCGATGTCCGGGCTCGCCGCGCTGGCCGCCACGGTCGCCAGCTACCTCTTCAGCGCTGGGACCGATGCCGGCTCGCTCTGGTGGCTCCTCGCGCCGGTGGCGCTGATTGCCGGGCCGGCCTACGGCTGGGCTGGCGCGGCCTGGCGCGCTCGCGACCCGTTCGCCGCTCCCGGCCTCGCCCTGGTCGGCGCGGCCCTGCTGGTCGAGGGCCTGACGCTGCAGTTCGGCGATCGGGTGCTCCTCGAGCGCATCGGCTTCGGCGTCGAGTCGCTCATCGGCCTTGCCATCGTCGTCATCGCCTGGAGGCGACGGGCGTAAGGCGACTACGGCGACCGGTATCCTTCATCCGTGCCCGACAGAGATCTCTGCGATTTCGCCCGGTCCGTGCTGGACGAGACCGATGACATCGTGCTGCGCCATCTCGCCGGCGGGCTGAACGTCCAGACCAAGGCCGATGCGACGCTCGTCACCCAGGCCGACACGCAGATCGAGCAGCTCCTGCGGCAGCGCATCGCCGATCGCTATCCGTCGCACGGGGTGCTCGGCGAGGAGTTCGGAACCGAGCCCGGCGACGGCGAGACGCGCTGGATCATCGATCCGATCGACGGCACCCACAACCTGGTGCGTGGCATCCCGATCTTCGCCACGCTCATGGCCGCGGAGCGCGAGGGACGCCTGGTAGCCGCGGCGGTATCGGCCCCCGCCCTGGCTCGCCGCTGGTGGGCCTGGCGCAGCGGCGGGGCGTACCTGCGCGATCTGCTGGGCGAGCGCCGGATACGGGTCTCCGACGTGAAGCGGCTGGAGGATGCGCAGCTGGTCTGGTCGGGCCTGCGCGGGATGGAGGGGGCGGGCCGCATCGACGCGCTGCGCGCGCTCTCGCGCACCGCGTGGCGCGACCGTGGCTTCGGCGACTTCTGGGGCTACATGCTCGTGGCGGAGGGTGCGGCCGACGCGATGCTGGAGTTCGGACCCACGCTCTGGGACCTCGCTGCGCCCGCCCTGATCGTCGAGGAGGCGGGCGGACGCATGACGGACTTCTCCGGAGCCGCCTCGCACAGCGGGCCCGAGGCCCTGGCCAGTAATGGCACGATCCACGCCGACCTGGTGCGGGTGCTTGATGCCGAGCGAGCGCCTGGCTAGCCCGTGGTCCTCGCGGCGAACCCGGCTTCGAGGGACTCGCGCAGGATCCGCTCGATCTCGCGCCGGTAGCGCAGGCCCGACGAGTGTCGGCCCAGCCAGCGCAGGTAGTCGGTGTCGCGGCTGGCGATCTGCTGCAGTGTCATTCCGGCATACCGCCCGAAGTTGAGGACGGTACCCTCCGGCGGATCACGTTCCGCCTCCGCGCCGGCGGTGCGCGATGCCGCCTGGTTCCAGCGTGCCGCGAGACCGCCTGGTCGACGGTCAGTCCCCGCGGAGTCCGTGCCCGGACCCATGGCGCGCATCGCCAGGATGCGCTCGCTGTCGTATTGCTGGCGCTTGTCGGGGTCGCGCAGCACGCCGTACGCCCGGTTGAGCTCGGCCATGCGCACCTCGTGCACGCCGGTGATGTCCTTGTCCGGGTGGAGGCGGCGCGCGAGCGTGCGGAACGCCGCGGTGATGACGTCGGGGTCGGCCTGCGGATCCACCTGCAGGACCTTGTAGTAATCACGCTCACTGGTCATCGGGCGCCAATTCCTTCCCGGCGGCGGCCGAGTGGGATGCCGCTGACGAAGGCCCCCGACGATCTCATGTGCTCGGCAGTGTACGCGCTGCCCGAGCACATGAACAGGCGGTGCGAGCCGCGCTCTAGGATTCCGCCGCCAGGGTCACGTAGTCCGTGGCTGAGAGGACGCCGACGGGGCGCCCCGCGGCATCGACCGCGACGAGCCGGTGCACCCGGTGCTCCAGCATGATGCGCGCGGCTTCGACCACCGAGGTGTCCATGCCGACGGTCACCGGTGGCGACGTCATCAGCTCGCCGACGCGCAGCCCGCTCGGCTTGCGACGCAGGAGTGTCGTCACGTGCAGGCCCGGGCCCCAGACCAGGTCGGTCTGGCTCAGCACACCTACCAGGTTGCCCGCCTCGTCCACCACCGGCAGACCGGTGATCTGGTTCGTTCGCAGCAGCTCCTGGGCTTCCTCGAGGGAAGCATCGGGCGAGGTGACGATCGGGTCCAGGCTCATGACATCGCCCACCACCAACTCCCGCAGATCGAGAACCATGGTTCACCTCGCGCGTGCTAGGCGCCCATTGACGCCCATGAGTGCTGACGGGCAGCAGGGCCGATGGGCACGAGATGTCGGGCTGAAGGGCCCAGCGAGGTCACTCAACCGGGGTGGTGCACGGGCGCTCGCTGCTCGCGTTCGGCGAGCAGGCGAAGGATCGCGCCACGGTATCGCACGCCGGAAGAGTGGCGGCTGAGCCAGCGCAGGTAGTCGGGGTCGGCGCTCAGAATGTCAGCGAGAGACCAGCCCTCGTAGCGGCCGAAGTCGACACGGACCGCGCCGAACTCGTCGGCGTCCCGGCTTCGGAGGCGCCGCGCCAGGGGGCCACCTCCGAGCCCGCGTCCCGGATGACCCGGCCCGACTGCCACCCGATCGGTGTCGCCCCTCCCGCCCTGGGATCGCTGGTCGTAGTCGCGTCGTCGCTGCGGATCGCGCAGGACGGCGTAGGCACGGTTCAGCTCGGCCATGCGGTAGTCATCGACGCCGCTGATGTCACGGTCTGGATGCAGTCGCCCGGCGAGCACGCGGTACGCCGCGCTGATGACGTCCGGCTCCGCCTCGGGATCCACCTGCAGGATTTGGTAGAGATCGTCCTCGTGCAACCCGTGCCTCCCCTCGTTCGGCGCGCCAGCCGGTGCACGGCAGCCGATGCCCGGTGCGAACGCAGGTGGCATATGCAATTGACGGGCCACGTGGCGGAGGCGCGGGAACTATCCTCGACCGATGGAGCGGCCAGTCATCATTCGGCTACCCGATGACGCTCCGCCAGCGCTGGCGGCAACGGCCCGGAGCGGACAGGCTCGACCTGCCGACCTGATGCGGACCTGCGCGAACTGCGGCGCGGCCATGGAAGAGCGCAGGTGCAAGCTCATCTGTCGTAGCTGCGGCTACTTCCTCTCCTGCTCCGACTACTACTGAGGCAGCAGGAGAGCCCGGGCCGTTGGCCCGGGCTCTCGCCGCAGCTCGGAGGAGCGAGCGTGGTCACTTGCTCTTGGCGTGCCCCTTGCCGTGGCTGCTGTGATTCTCTGAGTTGCCGGGACCGTCGGAGACCTCGGTCGGTGTCTCGTCAATTGGCGCTTCAACGACGTCGGTCTGCCAGCACGTCACCCGGGAGGCCTCGCTCACGGCACCGCCGTGATTGTCGTTCGGCCCGCCGGCCCGGTCGTCCTTCGCTACCTCGCTGACGCACTTGCCGTGGCTGTTGGGCTCGTCGGCAGTTGTCTGCTCGTCGGTCTGTTCACCCTCGACCTGCTCACCCTCGACCTGGTCCTGGACCTGCTCCTGGTCGGCCGACTCTTCCTCCGGCGAGGGCTCCTCGTCGGTCTGCTCGTCGGTCTGCTCGTCGGTCTGCTCGTCGGATCCGAGCAGCAGCGAGTGGACATAGGCGGAGATCTGCTGACCGCGATGCTCGGTGGAGGCGGTTTCCGGGTGTGCACCGAAGGCGCTCGACACTGAAAGGGTGACGAGAACGGTCGCCCCGAGGGCGGCCAGCCAGCGCGTGCGGAGTCTCGTCATTCGATGATTGCCTCCCGTGGCGAATACGGTGTGCAGAGGACGGACGTGTGTCGCGCAAGTGTGACACCGGGACGGCCACCCGCGGTCCGGTACATGAAGGTCAAGGCGCACGGGACTTTCGGGCGCGGCGTACGATGCAGCGATGCCAGTGGTCACGATCAACGGCGTACCCACCGCCTACGACGAGGTTGGAAGCGGACCGCCCCTGCTCCTGGTGCACGCCGGGATCACCGACCGGCGCATGTGGGACGACGTCCTGCCAGCTCTCTCGGCCGGGCATCGGACCATCCGATTCGACCTCCAGGGCTACGGCGAGACGCCGCTGCCCGACGGATCGTTCTGCTGGACCGCCGATGCGCGGGAGCTGCTGCGGACGCTCGGCGTGGCGCGAGCAGATGTCGTCGGTGTCTCGGTCGGCGCCGGCGTGGCGCTTGACCTGGCGCTTGCGCACCCCGACGCGGTGCGGCGGCTCGTCCTCGTGGCGCCGGGATTCAGCAGCTGGGACTGGAGCCCGGCCATGGATGCGTTCGACGAAGCCGAGCGAGCGGCCGTCGAGGCCGGTGACCTCGACGAGGCGTCATGGCTGAACGTGCGTTTCTGGCTCGACGGGCAGCAACGCTCGTCCGAGTCGGTCGATCCCGGGCTGAGACGCCGCGTCTTCGAGATGCAGCGCCGCGCGTTCGAGGTCGACAACGATGCCGCCGAGGGCAGCTGGTTGGTGCCCGATCGGGCGGAACGGCTTGGCGAGTTAAGCGCGCCGACGCTCGTGGTGGTCGGCGAGCTGGACCAGCCGGACTTCGCGACGATCGGCCGACACATCGCCGAGCGTGCGCAGGACGCCCGGCTCGAGATGATGCCGGGTGTGGCCCACCTGCCGCCCATGGAGGCGCCCGCGACGTTCGCAGAGCTCGTCCTCGGCTTCCTCGACGCCTGAGGCTCGACCCTGCGGGCGGTCAGGTACCACCCGTTGAGGCCGCGCTGCGGGACATCCCGCGCAGGCGCAGGAAGCCGTCGATCGACGACGGCCGGCCGAGGAACGACAGGACCAGTTCGTCGCCCGACCGGGACCCGTTCGGCTCCAGGATCGCCCTGCGGTAATCGGCGCCCACGACGGGTGAGGTGATTCCCTCGTTCGCGAAGCGGCTCCACATGTCGTCACCGATCACCTCGGCCCAGAGGTAGCCGTAGTAGCCGGCGTCGTAGCCGCCCATGAGGTGTCCGAACCCGGCGAGCATGAACGTTCCCTCGGGGTAGGGGAGCTGCGTCACGCCATACGCGTCGCGGGTGGCGGCGTCGAGATCGGGCTCGCCCTCCACCGCGTGCAGCGCGAGGTCCATCGTCCCGAAGAAGACCTGCCGCGCGTTGCGCAACCCGACGTTCAGGTAGCGGGCCGCGACCATCAGCTCCAGCAGCTCGCGCGGGAGGGGCTCGCCGGTTCGGTGGTGGCGAGCGAAGCGGCCGAGCACCTCCGGCTGCCAGACCCAATGCTCCATGATCTGGGATGGGGCTTCGACGAAGTCCCACTCGGTCTCGGCGCCGGAGAACCGCGTGAAGCGGGCACGCGAGAGCGACATGTGCAGGATGTGGCCGAACTCGTGGAAGAAGGTCTCGATCTCGCCGTGATCCCCGTGGGTCAGGAGGCTCGGCGCATCGGCGGATGGCGGCGTGAAGTTCGCCACGATGGCGCTCACCGGCACCTCGCGCGCACCGTCCGCTCGCTCGTGCGCGATCACGAGCGGAAACGCGGCGGCGTGCCCGTACTTGCCATCTCGCGGGAAGAGGTCGGTGTAGAAGCGGGCCAGGAGCTCGCCGCTGGATCGGTCCAGGATCTCGTATGCCCTGACCGATGGATGCCACGCCTTCGCGTCTTCGACCTCGCGGTAGTCGAGGCCGAACACCTCGCCGGTGAGGGCGAACAGCCCCTCGATGACGCCGTCGAGGGGAAGGTACTGGCTGACCGCCTGCTTGTCGACGCCGTACTGTTCGCGCGACTGCCGTGCGTCGTAGTAGAGCCAGTCCCATGGCTGGAGGGGAGCCGGCACGCCATCGGCCGCCGCGATAGCCCGCAGCTCCTCGATCTCCCGGCGTGCCGCCTTCTCGAGCGACGGGACGAGATCGGCGTAGAACTGACGCACGCGCCGCGGCGAGCCAGCCATCTTCACGTCCATCGCGTAGTGGGCCCAGGTCGGGTGTCCGAGGAGCTCCGCGATCCGACGCCGCAGCCGCAGCGCCTCCTCGAGGAGCGGGCGATTCGCCTCGACCGCCTTGTTCCAGTTCTTCCGGAAGAGCTCCTCGCGCAAGCCGCGGTCGTGCGCGAGCTCCAGGAATGGCTGGACCTCCGGATAGTCGAGGCTGACGCGGAACGTGCCGGACGCCTCGCCGGCTTGCAGCCGTGCGACGTAGTCGTCCGGAAGGCCCGCCAGCCCGGCGCGGTCGACCTCGATCCAGTCCCGGTACTCGTTCAGGTTCCGTTGGAAGGCCACCTCGAGTTCCACCAGCCGGGAGCGCAGCTGCTCGAGCTCTGCACGCCGTTCGCGAGGCAGCTCGTGACCCGCGCGCCGCAGGTCGCGAAGCCAGTGCTCCAGCAGGCGACGCGGCTCACCCTGCGACGACGCCGCCTCGTCGGTCGCGGCGAAGGCCGCCACGGCACCGTGGACGTCCTCCCGGAAGATGACGGCGACGCGCCACTTGCTCATCCGCTCCTCGGCTTCCTGTCCCGCGTCGCGCACGGCGGGATCGGGGTGCACGTGCGCCATGAAGGCGCTTCGGCCATAGCCGAGCGACAGCTCGGCGCCCGCCAGCTCCAGGAGCCGAAGCGTGCCGTCGAAGGTCGGGGCATCCGCGGCGGCGACGGCACGCTCGACGAGGGCATCGGCGCGGGCGAGTGCGGTACCGGCCTCGTGCGCGACCGTCTCCGGGGTCACCGCGGTGAAGTCGTACATCACCGCCGCATCGTAGCCGCTGCTCAGCCGGATCGCTTCGCCGCGTACATCCGGCTGTCGGCGAGGCGCAGCGCCTCGGTCAGGTCGCCGAAGGGCTCGGGGGCCGCCCAGCCGACGGAGAGCGAGAGGCGCAGCTCACCGTCTGCGCCACGCCACGCTTCGCAGGCCTCGTGGATCCGTTGCACGACCGATTCGACGGCGCCGGATCCCGTCTCGGGAAGCAGCACGCCGAATTCGTCGCCACCGATGCGCGCCACCATGTCCGTATCCCGGACGGCCCGCCGAAGGATCGCCGCCGCCGCGCGAAGGAGCTCATCGCCGGTCTCGTGTCCGAAGCGGTCGTTGACATCCTTGAGACGATCCACGTCGACCGACATGATCGCCACCGGGCGCCGGTAGCGTGCGCGCCGCCGCCGCTCGGCTTCCATGGCCTCGCTCCAGGCGATCCGGTTGCCGAGGCCGGTGAGGTCGTCGGTGCGTGCCTCCCTGGCGAACCGGTCGCGCTCCGCGCTGAGCTCTTCGCGCGCCGCCGCCTGGGCGAGCAGCACCTCGGCCGCATCGGCAAGGGATCGACCAACCCGCTGACACAGCTGCGTGAAGCCACGCGCGTGCTTTCCGGCGTGTCCGACCAGCAACAGTCCACGGTTGCGACCGGAGCCGATGCCGAGCGCGTACCGGGACACGAGGCCGCCGCCGCGTCCGAGACGTCCGCGCTCGCGGACGTCCTGCTCGAGCAGTGGCGCGCCGTCCAGTCGGGCAGCGATGCGCTGCAGCTCCCTGCACAGCCTGGGGTCGTCACAGGCCTCCTGTTCCGCACCGCTGAGCTGGACGACCGGTCCGCTCGCGCCGCGAACGAGGACCGCCGCGAAGTCACAGGAAAGCGTGGCCGCGGCCACGTCCGCGATGTGGCGCGCCGTCTCGCGGAGCGACTCGGGGCGGTAGCCCATGAGTTGACGGATGGCGTCCACGACCTCCAGCTCATCGGCAAGGAGCTTCGCGGTGGGAATGCCGCCGACCTCGGCGACTGCCTCGGTGGCCAGGCGTCGCAGCTCGCCGTCGGAGAGCCGAATTGGCTCGGTGTCGCCGACCACGACCAGGTACTCGTCGCCGAGCGGTATGACCGCGGCGTACCTGCTCCAGTAGGGTCCGACGATCCGGCTCGGATCGTCGCCCTGGACGCGAACCGGCAAGCCGCCGCGGACGGCGCGTCGCGCGATTGGCTCGTCTGAGAGCTGCGCCTCGACCAGCCCGGCCCAGCCGGCGCCACGCCCGTGCCCGCCCGCCAGGCGCACCGCCGCGGCGTCGCGGTCGAACACCAGCACGTCGCGCGACTCGGACGGCGAGTCCTTCCCGGGGCTCCGCAGCGTCGACCTGCGCGCCACCGTCACGCCTTCCACGACGTGGCAGGGCCGAGGTCGCTCGCGAGCGGGATGGGGCACGCGGACACGGTCGAGAGGCCGATGGCGATCGATTCGGCGGTCACGGACCGAGTCTGCCTTGCCGTCGCCAGGACCGGTATGGCCCGATAGGACCACGCGGCCCGCGCTGTGTCAGCTGCCGGGTCGAGCCATCCGCGCGCCGTGCCGCAGCGTGCTGACGCGGGCCGAGCGCAGGCGCCACTGCCCGTAGTCGACCGTGGCGGCCACGCCCAGGACGGCGCGCCGGTCGTTGTCGCTGCGGAGGGGATAGCAGCGGCGCAGCACCAGCAGCCGCTCGAACATCTCGTGACCGGCGAGCTAGCCGTGCTCCGATTCCGCTGTCGCGTCGACCAGCCACGCCAAAGCGTCGGCCCCGTGACGCAGCACCGATACGTGGCCGTCGCCAGCCATGGGCCACAGCGTCGCCCCGGGTATCCGCTCTGCCAGCCACTCGCCGTGGGCCGGCGGCACGACGCGATCCTCGGTGCCGACCAGCAGCAGGGTGGGTGCGGATATCGCGCTCGGGTCGAAGCCCCATGGGGCGACGTAGGCGAGGTCGTCGTCCACCGCTGCTGCCGGGCCGTCGCGCAATGCCGGTCCGACCACCTTCCCGAACCAGGACCATTCGCCCGCCAGCGCGGCCCAGTCCGCAGCGACGAATCCCGGCTCGGTCTCCGTCGCCTGCGCCTCGTACGCCTCCTTGACGTCGCGACCGCGGGCCGCTGCCCGGAGAGCGGCTTCGCCGGACGGGGCCATCCCCGCGAACCAGTCGAGCCCGCGCGCGTCGTAGGGTGCCAGGCTGGCGCCGACCACGGCCGCGATCACCCGGCCCGACAGGAGCGCCGTGGCGCCGAGCGCATGCGGTCCGCCGCCGGAGTGGCCCATCACCGCGAAGCGCTCGATGCCCAGGGCGTCTGCCAGGGCCTGGACGTCGGTGGCCGCGGATGCCACGTCGCGCCCCGGATTCGGGTCCGAGCCTCCGTAGCCGGGCCGGTCGTAGGAGACCCATCGGATCCCGAGCCGATCCGACGCCGGAAAGAGCGGTTCCGGGGGCAGGCCGATGTTCGGCGTGCCGTGGTGCCAGACCACCACCAGGCGGTCGACGCCATCGGCGGGGGGCCGGTCGTAGGCGTGGAGCGTGCGCCCATCGGTTACGGTGATGTCGAGGGTACGCATCGGTTCGGTCACCGCGTTGCGAGGACCTGGCGGAGCTTCGCGGCGAAGGCGTCCGGCTTGCCCGCCTGGCCGTACTCGCCGCCCAGGAAGCCGCCATGGTTGGACGGGAACACCACCGGCGCGGTGCCGAGCCGCTCGGCAACCGCGAACGTGGTCCGTGCCGCGAGCGTCTGTCCCGACTCGGCACCCACCGCGATGATGACGCTCGTTGGCGCCGCGCGGAGGGCGTCGAAGTCGAAGTCCTGGACCGGGCTCGACGACATGTTCTGACCCAGGAGCGGGTCTTCGCGCGACCCGTCGTCCCCGGTGGGCAGCCCGAACATGGCCGGATCGGGCGCCGGGCCGTCGGCCCAGTCGACGGGGATCTCGCCCTCGTGGCTCACCAGGGCGATGAAGCGCGCCATGCCTGCGCCGAAGCCATCGCGCATGTACGTTTCGTGCACCGAACGCGATGCCTTTGCTGCGGCATCCGCGTCGGGCAGGTAGTTCACCGCCGGCGGTTCGTGTGCCACCAGGATCCGAACGTCCCCGGGATGCCGGGCCACCAGCACGAGGGCGTTCACCGCGCCACCGCTGCTGGCGAACACGTCCACCGGGGCGCCAATGGCCCGGATGAGCCGATGCAGGTCATCGGCGTGCTCGTCCGGCGTCGACGGCGCCGAAGGGTCCGCCTTCGTGCTCCGCTCGACGCCTCGCGGGTCGTACGTCACGACGGTCCGATCCGAAAAGTGGCCGGCGAGGGTGGCGAACCCGGCCGCGCCCATCGGCGAACCAATGAGCAGCAGGGGAGGCCCGGAGGCGCGCTGGTCGCCACTGACGTCGTAGATGAGCTCCGCTCCGGGAACCTCGAGCGTCCGCGTCGTGGGCACGATCGAGGTGCTCATGCCGGGTCCTTCGCCAGGATCGCGTCGATCTGGCCGACGGCCTGCTGCAGGCCCTGCTCCATGCCCATGGCCAGGAGCTGTTCCATGGCCTCGGTGCTCGGAAAGATGCTCTCGATCGACATCCGGGTCTTCCCCTCGCCGATCTCCTGGATGTTCACTCGGGCGACGCTCTCCGGGAACTCGGTGTTCGGCGTACCGTCCTCGTTCGCGAACCCGTCGCGGAAGACGAGCCGATGGGGAGGCTCGACTTCATCGATCTCCCAGTACCCCTTTGGCTGGTCGCCCTCCGGCCCGGTCATGTGGTAGGCGGCCCGCCCACCGACGCGCAGGTCGTGGGCGGTGAACGTCGCGGGGTAGGTGGGCGGACCCCACCAGCGCTCCAGCTGGCGTGGATCGGCCCAGAGCTGCCAGACGCGCTGCGCCGATGCAGCGAACTCGGCCTCCAGGACCATGGTGCGGGATGCCGGATCCTTGCGGACGGCGATAACGGTCATCGGTCTGTCTCCTGCGTCTCGGTGATGAGCCCGGTCATGCGGTCGATCCGGCCGCGCCAGAGCTCCTCGTACTGGTCGAGCAGCCGCCGCGCCGTGCGGAGCCCCTCTAGGTTGGTGCGGACGACCTTGCGGCGGCCGATCCGCTGCTTGGTGATCAGGCCGGCTCGCTCGAGGATGGCGACGTGCTTCTGCACCGCCGCGAAGCTCATGGCATAGTGGCCGGCCAGCTCTGCGACGCCCTCCCGCGCATCGATGGCGCGGCGCACGATGTCCCGCCGGGTGGCATCGGCCAGCGCGCCGAAGACGCGGTCGTGGTTGGGAAGGGCTTGCATTAGTACAACCATACGGTTGTATGATGTGCGTTGTCAAGACACACATGGAGACGGCGAGAGATGGCCACCCCAAAGCCCTACCCCTGCCTCTGGTTCGACAAGGACGCGGAGGAAGCAGCCGAGTTCTACACGAGCCTGCTGCCCGAGAGTCGCATCGAGCGCATTTCGCGATCGCCGGCCGATACGCCGAGCGGCCCCGCGGGCAGCGTGCTCACCATCGACATGACGCTGGCCGGCCAGCGGTTCCTCATCCTGGCGGGCGGCCCCCAGGGCTTCAAGTTCGACGAGTCGGTATCCTTCGTGATCGAAACCGATGACCAGGCGGAGACGGACCGTCTCTGGGACGCCCTCACCGCGAACGGTGGTGAACCCGGCCCCTGCGGCTGGGTCAGGGATCGCTACGGCCTCTCGTGGCAGATCACCCCCAGGCGCCTGGGAGAGCTGGTGAGCGATCCTGATCCGGAGCGCGCCCGTCGCGCCATGGAGGCGATGCTGCAGATGGGCAAGATCGAGATCACCGAGTTGGAGCGCGCGGCCGACGCCGCGTAGGAGGCAGACATGGACTTCAACAGCATCCTCATCGGCTCCGAGCAGCCCGAGCGCCTGGTCGCGTACTACAAGCGGCTGTTCGGCGAGCCCGTGATGGCCGATGGTGGCTACACCACCTGGCAGATCGGTTCCGGATGGGTGAGCGTCGGCGCGCACAGCGAGGTGCATGGTGCGAACTCGGCCCCGGGCCGGCTCATCTGGAACCTGGAGACCGTGGACGTGCGGCCCGAGTTCGAGCGCATGAAGGCCGCCGGCGCCATCGTGGTGCGGGAGCCGTACAACTTCGAAGAGTATCCCGACGCCTGGATCGCGACCCTCGCCGACCCTGACGACAACTACTTCCAGCTGATGTCGCCGATGGGACCCCGCGAGGGCTGACCGGTGAGCGTTGCCGTGACCCGGCGGTGGCGGCGACGTGCGCCCCGCGGTACCGTGCGCCGATGAGCGAACGGTGCCAGCCGGAGTCCCGTTCCGCAGAAGCCCGGTGGGGCGGCCCGAAAGATGCGCACGAGGGCGATTGGGGCCGATGGCGCAGCCCTGGCTCGAGCTGACGCGGGAGGAGATCCTGGCGTATCGGCGGCGGGCGCAGTTCCTCGACGAGCGCCTCCCACCGGCCGCCGATTCGCTTCGCCGCGCGGCAACGCCAGGCCTCCAGGACAGTGTCCCGCGTTCGGCGCTGCATGCCCTCCACGCCCGCGTCGAAGGCGTTGCACCCGACGCCTGGGAGGATCCGGCGCTCGTCCAGGCATGGGGCCCGCGCTACACCGCCTACGTCGTTCCGGCGGGGGAGCATCTGCCGTTCACCCTGGGCCGGCTTCCCGAGCAGGGCCGCCTTCGGCAGCGTGCCGAGGACCTGGCGGTGCGCATGGACGAGCATCTCAGAGGGCGGCGGCTCCCCATGGACCCGATCGGCGCGGCGCTGGGCGTGCATCCGAACAGCCTCCGCTACGCGGCACTGACGGGAACCGTCCTGATCCGGTGGGCCGGTGCCCGCCAGCCGATCGTCTGGACCATTCCTCGCTCTGATCTCACCCCCCGCGAGGCGCTGCGCGAGCTCGCGCGGCGCTACCTGCACTCGCTGGGGCCCTCCACGGTCGAATCATTCGTGCGCTGGGGCGGGCTCGAGGCGCAGCCGGCGATGGCCGCGTTTGAGGCCCTGCGGCCGTCGCTCGTCACCGTGCGGACGCCACTGGGCGAGGCGCAGATCCTCGCCGAGGACGAGCCGCTGCTCCGCGAGACGTCGTCACCCGCGACCGCCCGGCTCCTTCCGAGCGGCGACCCGTACTACCTGCTCTGGGGCGAGGATCGCGAGCTCCTCGTACCTGACGCCGCACGGCGCGCTGAGCTCTGGACGTCGCGCGTCTGGCCGGGGGCGGTGCTGGTCGACGGCGAGATCGTGGGCACCTGGCGGCGGGCAAGGAGGATCGTTGCGATTGCGCCCTGGCGCCGCCTCTCCTCGAACGAAACCGAGGCGGTGGAAGCGGAAGCCGCGAGCCTGCCGCTTCCGGATGGACAACGGTCCGCGACCCGCTGGGAGACCGCCCATCAGGGCAGATCCATGCGCGGCGATCAATCGGGCGTCACGAGGCTTGCCCTGCGCAGGTGATGGGCATGGGGAACTCCTTCGAGCGTCACCTCACAGGATATGGGGCCGCATTGCGGGGCCTCGAACGGTTCGCGCGAGCGACCCACGCGCTCCTCGGCGCGGGGCGTTCGACGTGCCACTGTGACGGGCCGGTCGCTTGCGGTACCGTTCAGCCATGAGCGAGCAAGGCTGGCGTGAGTTCCTGTCCGCCGAAGGAGTCGACGACTGGGTGGTGCTGCACGGCGGTCCCACGGCGGTCTTCAACGTTGCGTCGCTCGTCGACGCCGCGCAGCTTGCGGAGGCCGTCGCTAGCGTGCCCGGGCTCGAGGAGCGGACGGTCATGACCCTGACGCGGAGCCATCTCACCATCCGGCTGACGCGCGAAATGTGGGGAACCGAGGCACGGCACGTGGAGGTCGCTCGCGCGATCTCGAGCGTGGTGCGCGAGCGAGGCGCCATCGCCGACCGGAGCGCCGTCCAGGAGGTGCAGCTTGCCGTGGCGGCCAGGCCCGACGAGATCGACCTGGGCTTCTGGCGGGCCGTGCTGGGCTACGCGCCGATGCACGGGGACAACGCCATCGATCCGCTCGGCCACGGTTCCACGGTCTGGATGCAGGACCTCAACCCGGCGAAGCCCCTGCGCCACGCGATGCACGTCGACGTATCGGTCGCTCGCGAGCACGCGGAGGCGCGCCTGGGGGCGGCACTGGCGGCAGGCGGCCGCATCGTGGACGATTCCGAGGCTCCGGCCTGGTGGACGCTCGCGGATCGGGCCGGCAACAAGGTGGATATCGCCGCCTGGCCCGACGGAGCCGTGCAGGCCGATTCCGCGAAAGCCGGCGGCGACACGCCCGCCGCTCAGCCTCCTGACGGAAGCGGGTCGGACGAGGGATGAGCAAGGTGCGAGCCGATATCTCCGTCTCCCTCGACGGCTACGTTGCCGGTCCGAACCAGAGCCACGAGGAACCTCTCGGTAACGGCGGCGAGCGCCTTCACGAGTGGGTGATCGCGCTGAAGGCCTGGCGCGAGGCCAGCGGCATGCAGGGCGGGGCAGAGAACGCAAGCAGCCCAGTGGTGAGGGAGTCGTACCTGAACGTTGGCGCCGAGATCATGGGTCGGGGCAAGTTCGGCCCGCCCTTCCGCGGCCCATGGGGCGACAACCCGTGGCAGGGGTGGTGGGGAGACGAACCGCCCTTCCACAAGCCGGTCTTCGTCCTCACGCACCACCGACGCGAGCCGCTGACGCTTTCGGATACGACCTTCACCTTCGTGACCGATGGCATCCGCGCCGCCCTGGAGCAGGCGCGAGAGGCTGCCGGCGACAAGGACGTCTTCGTCGGCGGCGGCGCCGACGTCATCAACCAGTACCTGGCGGCCGGGTTGATCGACGAGCTCGAGCTGCATGTCGTGCCAATGCTCCTTGGCGGCGGCGAGCGTCTCTTCGAAGATGTCGGTACGGACGTGAGGCTCGAGCTGCTCCGCGTTGTCGATGCCCCGGGTGTCACGCACCTCAAGTACCGGGTGACCACGTGAGCCCTTCTCCAACGACGCAAGCTCATCCGCCGCCAGAACGCAGGCGCGCTCCTCGTCCGCGGTGAGATCGCAGGGACGTTGCGGCGTGCAAGGGCATGGTGATCGTCAGCCCCTGGCGGCAGCTCTCCGGACGTCGACCACCGGACGGTGACGCGGCGATATCGGTCCGCTGGGAAGAGCCGGCCGCCTAGCCCGCGTCGATGACGCAGAAGCGGTTGCCCTCGGGGTCGGCGAGGATCACGAAGTCGGCGTCGATCGGCATCCGCTTCCACTCGACGTGCGTGGCTCCCAATGCCACGAGGCGCTCGACCTCGGCGGCCTGGTCCTCGGCATAGAGGTCCAGGTGGATCTTCGGCGGAACCTGGACGTCGGCGTGCCACTTGTCGAGCGAGACGTTCGGCCCGATGCCGTTGCGCGGGCGAAGGAGCACGAAGTCCGGATCGTTCTCGTCCCGCGGGACGTAGTCGAGCGCCTGCGACCAGAACTCGACCATGCGGTCGAGGTCGTCGACGCGGATCACGACCGACCCGATGCTGACCATTCGCGGATGATACGGGCGGTGGTCTCCAACAGCACCGGGAGGAGAGAACGATGACCTGGGAACGAGCCGAGGAAACCGCGAAGCCGATCCTGAGGTGCCCGCTCTGCGACGGACGCGAGTTCGACCGCCAGCAGGGGAGACTGGACTCGCGGTGGGGCCTCACCAGCCACAAGCTCGTGCTCCAGATCTGCCGGCGCTGCGGGTACGTCCTGCAGTTCTCTGCCGGACGCGGCATCTGGGACTTCGACTGATCGTCATCGCAGCGGGGATATGACGCTCGACCGCCTTCCCGGTCCGCTGCGGCGATTGGTGTACGCCGGTGGGTCCCGCCAGGATCGGCTGCGCGATCCCGATGCCGTCATCGCGGCCGTCAATCCGCGGCCGGGCATGATCGTCGGCGACCTGGGGCCCGGCGCGGGGCAGTTCACGCTCCGCTTGGCCCGAGCCGTCGCGCCTGGAGGAGTGGTCTACGCGCTCGACGCCAGCCAGGCGACCCTCGACGACCTGGCCGAGGTTGCGGGCGAGGACGGCATCTCGAACATCCGTCCGGTTCTTGTCCCCCACGACCGCCTGGAGATCCCGGAGCCGGTCGACCTGCTCTTCGTCTCGGCCACCTATCACCACCTCTCGGACCGGCAGCGCTACTTTGCCGCGGCCCGCAGCTACCTGCATCCGCATGCCCGGGTGACGATCCTCGAGGGCCGGCGCGAGGGCGTGCTGGCCCGGTGGCGAGGACAGCACGCGACCTCGCCCCGCCGCGTGCAGCGCGAGATGGCAGGCGCCGGCTACCACCTGGCTAAGACCCATGACGTCGTTCGCGGCCACTGGTTCGGCGAGTTCGAGGTGGCCGCAAACCCCGACGAACTCGGCTGATGCGCCGGGATTCCCGGAAAAGGCGGGCCTCGGCCCCGCCGGCGCGACTACCATCTGACGGGTGACCCAGCGACCCGAGATTGCCCGCGCGGACGACTTCGTCCACCTCCACGTCCACTCCGAGTTCAGCCTCCTCGACGGCCTCTCCCGCAACCGTGCGCTGGCCGAGCGCGCCGCCGAACTGGGCATGTCCGCACTGGCCGTGACCGACCACGGCGCGATGTACGGCGCGATCGAGTTCTACCAGGCGGCGACCGCCGCCGGCATCAAGCCGATCCTCGGCATCGAGCAGTACGTGGCCCCGCGGCGCATGACCGACAAGGAGGGCAAGCTCGACGCCGAGTACTTCCACATGCTCCTCCTGGCCAAGAACGAGGTCGGCTACCGCAACCTGCTGGCGCTGACGACCGCCGCGCACCTGGACGGCTACTACTACAAGCCGCGCATCGACAAGGAGCTGCTCGCCAAGCACGCCGACGGCCTCATCGGCACCAGTGCCTGCCTGGGCGGGGAGGTCCTGCAGTGGCTGGCGAAGGGGGAGGAGAAGCGGGCGCGCCAGGCGGCCGACGAGTATCGGTCCATCCTGGGTGACGGCAACTTCTTCATCGAGGTGCAGGACCACGGACTGCCGGAGCAGCAGCGGCTGCATCCACAGCTGGTGGAGCTCGCCCGCGACCTGAAGCTCCCCCTGCTGGCGGCCAACGACAGCCACTACACCGTCCCGGAGCAGCACGAGGCGCACGACCTGCTGCTCTGCATCGGCACCGGGAGCAACCTGGACACGCCGGGACGCATGCGCTTCGAGACGAACGAGTTCTACCTCAAGTCCCCGCAGCAGATGCGCGCCCTCTTTGGTGGCGAGCTTCCCGAAGCGATGGACAACACGCTGCGCGTGGCGGACATGGTCGACCTCAAGCTCACGTTCGACGAGCTCCGCCTCCCGCACTTCCCGGTGCCCGACGGCGAGACCGCCGCCTCCTGGCTGCGCTCCGAATGCGAACGGGGCCTCCAGGACCGATACCCTGGCGTTACCGACGAGATCCAGCACCGGCTCGACTACGAGCTCGGGATCATCGACCGGATGGGGTATTCGGCCTACTTCCTGATCGTCGCCGACTTCACCCGCTTCGCGAAGGAGCAGGGAATCATGACCACCTGCCGCGGGAGCGCGCCCGGTTCGCTGGTCACCTACTCGCTGGGCATCACGCCGGTCGATCCGCTGCAGTACGGGCTGCCATTCGAGCGCTTCCTCAACCCCGACCGGGTGACGATGCCGGATATCGACATCGACTTCCAGGACTCTCGGCGCGACGAGGTGATCGAGTACGTCACCCGCAAGTACGGCGACGACCGGGTGGCGCAGATCATCACCTTCGGCACGCTGGGCGCCAAGGCCGCCATCCGCGACTCAGGCCGTGCGATGAGCCTCACCTACGCGGAGGCCGACCGGGTGGCCAAGGCGGTGCCGAACGAGCTGAACATCTCCCTCGACCGCGCGGTGGAGACGAGCCCGCAGCTGCGGGAGCTGATGGCGGGAGACGACCGGGTCGACAAGCTCATCGGGGTCGCGAAGCAGCTGGAGGGCGTCGCGCGCCACGCCTCGACGCACGCGGCCGGCATCGTCATCAGCCGCGAGCCCCTGACCGAGATCATGCCGCTGCAGCGTGCGACCGATGGGCGCACCACCATGACCCAGTACGAGATGCACGCCTGCGAGGCGCTGGGCCTCCTCAAGTTCGACTTCCTGGGCCTGATCAACCTGACGATCCTGGCCGATGCCGTCGACCTGATCCAGACGCACCGGGGCGTGACGATTGACGTGGACAAGCTCCCGCTCGACGATGCGAAGACGTTCGAGCTCCTCTCCACCGGGGAGACCACCGGCGTGTTCCAGCTCGAGTCGTCGGGGATGCGCCGCTACGTCAAGGAGCTCAAGCCCACCGAGGTCCGCGACCTGGCGGCGATGGTCGCGCTCTTCCGCCCCGGGCCGATGGCCAACATCCCGTCCTACATCCGCCGCAAGCACGGCGAGGAGGCGGTGACCTACCTGCACCCGTCGCTCGAGCCGGCACTGCGCGATACGTACGGGATCTTCGTCTACCAGGAAGACATCATGACCGCGGCCATCGCCATGGCCGACTACACCGGGCCCGAAGCGGACAACCTGTGCTACGCGATCCGCAAGAAGAAGGAGGCGGTCCTCCGCGAGCACGAGGCGAAGTTCAAGGCCGGCGCCAAGCAGAAGGGCGTCTCGCCGGCGATCGTGGACCAGGTCTTCGCCGCGTTCGAGCCGTTCGCACGCTACGGCTTCAACAAGGCGCATGCGACCTGCTACGGGCTGATCGCCTACCAGACCGCCTACCTCAAGGCGAACTACCCGGTCGAGTTCATGACCGCGGTCCTCAACGGCTTCCGCGAGCGCGCCGAGAAGGTGGCCGCCGTGGTCGCCGAGTGCCGGCGGCTGGGGATCGAGGTTCGCCCGCCGGACGTCCAGAAGTCGCACGCGCTCTTCACCGTGGAGACCGATGACGACGGCACTTCCGCCATCCGTTTCGGCCTGGTCGCGATCAAGAACGTCGGCGAGGGGGCGATCGACGCGATCGTCGCCGCGCGCGAGGGCCGTTCCGGGGTCTCGGACGATGCCGGCTCCTTCACCTCGCTCGACGACCTCTGTCGCCGGGTGGACCTGCACACCGTCAACAAGCGCGTGCTGGAGTCCCTGGTCAAGGGCGGCGCGATGCGCGGTCTCGGCTCGCTCGCCTCGCTGCTTGCACGACTGGACAACGCCCTCGAAGCCGGCCTCCGCCACCAGCGCGACGTCGCGGCCGGGCAGGGGACGCTCTTCGACCTCTTCGCCATGCCGGTCGAGGCCGCGCCGCTCATCGGCCCGTCATCGGTCGATGACGCGGCAGCTGAGGATGAGGTGCCCCGTCGCGAGCGACTGCGCTGGGAGAAGGAGCTGCTGGGGCTGTACCTCTCCGAGCACCCGCTGGGCGATATCGAATCGGTCCTGCCGGACTACGTGACGGCCTACACCGGCGACCTGGCGGAGGAGTCCGACCAGTCGAAGGTCACCCTGGGTGGAATCATCCAGACGTCGCGCCGCATCATCACCCGGGCCGGCTCGACCATGCTGGTGGCGACCCTGGAGGACCTGACCGGATCCACCGAAGTCGTCGTCTTCCCGAAGGTCTACGCGGAGACCGCCAACGCCTGGACCGACGACGCCGTGGTCCTCGTGACCGGCCGCGTCGATCACCGCGACGAAGGGTCGCAGCTCCTGTGCGAGGCGGTGCACGCCTGGGACGACGCCGTGCGGATGGGGCCGTTGGCCTTCGGAGCCGAGCGCGATCGGCTCCTCCGCTTGCGCGGTGGCCGCGGCACCGCCGCAAACGGCCACCGCAATGGCGCTCCCGGCAACGGCAACGGGAATGGTCGGCCCCGGCCGCAGCCGGTCGTCGCGGCCATTCCGTTGGCGCCGGAACCGGAAGCATCCGACGAGCCGCCGGCGCCCGCTGGCGCGCGCCCGCTGCGCGCCTCGCCAACAGGTGCGGGGATGATCCAGATCGGCTTCGAGTCGGGGATCGCGATGGATCGGCTGCTCCCGGCCATCGAGTCGGTCACGGCGACCATCCGTGGGCGTCCCGGACCGCTGCCGGTCGTGATCAGCATCCCGGTGGCCGGCGCGACGCGCCAGGTGCGACTGCGCGACCACGCGGAGTGGGATGATCGCCTTGCCGAGGCCGTGCGCAGCGCGGCCGGCCTGCCGGTGGAGGTGGAGCTCCGGCCGGTCCCCACCGAAGCCTGACGCCATCTGCTGCTATCCTCGAAGCGATGGCCAGCCCACGACCCGCCAAGCCCCGCAGCCGGCGACGCACCGCGGACCTCTCGGACGCCTCCACCGCCGTCACCCCGCCGCACGCTGAGGTTGCCGCCGGGTCCACCGTTCCGCCGGCCTCCGAGGCACCGATCTCCGATGACCAGCTCATCGCCGTCGTGCTGCGCACGCTGCGACGGCATCCCAACCGGACCGTCGACCTCGCGCCGCTGGCCGACGAGCTGAAGGTCGATCCGTTCCGGATGCAGCTCACCGTGGAGCGCCTCGGCCGGCGCCGAATGGTGGTCGTGCCGTTCATCGAACCGGGCACCGCAGGAGGCGCCACGTTGACGGAGAAGGGGCTGCGCTGGTTGATCGAGCGCGAGGGGGGAACGCCGGTCGACACGCCGGCGGCGTTCAAGCCCGCCCGCGAGCGGGTGCGGGCTGGCGACGAGGCGGCGCGGCTGCCGCGGGCGCAGGTGTACGGGATCCGGCGCTAGCCGATCCAGGCGGGCTCCGGTGCGTCCGCGCGTCCGCGCGGGTCAGCGGTGGATGGGTACCGGGATCGGTTCGGGGCGCGGGTCGCCGCCCATGAAGAGTGCGCGCGCGTCCTCGAAGCGGTAGAAGAGCGGCCGCAGGTCGGGATCCAGTCCGCAGACCGGGCAGGTGACCCTCGATTCGGCCGGAACCTCAATCTCGGACTCGCAGTGGATGCATCGTCGCGTAACCATGGTTCCCCTCCTGCTACGCCGGGCAAGCCGCCCGGCTGAATACCGGAAGAGCAAGCCGCGTGCCGTTGGGGGCTGAGACGCATCGGCCAGTCGATGCGTTGCATCACTCCTCGAGGAAGCGACGCAGGAAGTTACGCGTCCGGTCGTCGCGCGGCGCGTCGAGCACCTGCTCCGGCGGGCCCTGCTCCACGATCAGGCCCTCCTCCATGAAGACGACCCGGTCGGCGGCCTCGCGTGCGAAGTGCATCTCGTGGGTGACCACGAGCATCGTCGCGCCCTCGTGGGCCAGCTCCTCCATGACGGTCAGCACCTCGCCGATGAGTTCGGGATCGAGGGCGGACGTCGGCTCGTCGAAGAGGAGCACCTTGGGCTCCATGCACAGCGCCCGGGCGATCGCCACGCGCTGCTTCTGCCCGCCGGAGAGGCGCGCGGGGTACTCGTCGCGCTTGTCGAGCAGCCCCACCTTGTCCAGGAACCGTTCGGCAGTCGCCACCGCCTCGTCTCGTCCAATGCCGCGAACGCGGGTCGGCGTCTCGATGCAGTTCTGTAGCGTCGTCATGTGGGGGAAGAGGTTGAACTCCTGGAAGAGCATCCCCGCTCGAAGCCGCACCTGGCGGATCTGTTCTTGGTGCTGTCGCGAGCGCTGGCGGAGCGGGTCGGCATCCACCCGGAGGCCGTCGATTTCGACCGATCCAACGGTTGGCTCCTCCAGGAAGTTCAGGCAGCGCAGAAACGTCGTCTTGCCACTTCCCGAGCGGCCGATGAGCATGACGGCCTCGCGACGGCGGACCTCAAGATCTATGCCGCGCAGGACGTGGTTGCGACCGAAGTACTTCTCGACGCCGCGCGCCTCGACGATCACCTCTCCCAGGTGATGGGGGAGTGGCTGGTCTGCCGGGTACCCGCTGCTGGCAGGTGCCAGAGCCGTCATCGGTCACCTCGCGCCATGCGTCGCTCGAGTCGCTCCTGGAAGAAGCTGAAGACGATCGTGAGCACCCAGTACACGAGCGCCGCGATGAGGTAGGCCTGGAGCGTGTGAAACGTCCGCGTACCAGCCCGCTGCGCGTGCCACAGAAGCTCCTGGACCGCGATCGTCGAGACGAGCGCAGAGTCCTTGATCATGGCGATGAAGTCGTTCCCGATCGCCGGGATGACGATCCTGAAGGCCTGTGGCAGCACGATGCGCCGGAAGACCATTCGCTCCGGCATGCCAAGCGCCTGCGCGGCTTCGGCCTGGCCGCGCGGCACAGCCTGGATTCCTGCACGGAAGATCTCGGTCATGTACGCGCCGTAGTTGAAGCTGAGGGCCATGATCCCGGCCGGAATCGAGGGAATCTTGAGGCCGACCTGCGGCAGCGCGAAGTAGATGAGGAAGATCTGAACGAGGAGCGGCGTGCCGCGAACGAACGAGACGTAGAGGGAGGCGAGGCTGTTGAGGTAGGGGTTCTGCGAGAGACGGCCGAGTGCTCCGAAGATGGCCAGGATCGTGGCGAAGAGGATTGACACCACCGAGAGCAGGACGGTGATCGGGGCACCGCCCAGGATGAACCACCACCAGGTGCCCATCCACTCCGTGTCGATGTTGTCGGTCAGCCAGAGCCCTAGCAAGAGCACGCCGATGACGGCGATCCACACGGCCGCGAACTTCACCCGGAAGGCGAGCCTCGCTCGCCGATGGGCCTCCTCGACCTTGAGGACGATTGCGCCCGGGGCGGGCATCTGCGTGGCAGTCACGCGATCCTCCTACTACGTGAATGGGGACGCCTGCGAGGCGTCCCCATTCGGCCTATCGCAACGGGGCGTGCGTCACGACGACGTGGTCAGGTCGAGGCCGAACCACTTGTTGCTGAGCTCGGTGAGCGTGCCGTCGTCGTGCATGGCCTGGACGATCTTGTTCAGTTCGTCCAGCAGCTCCTGGTGGGCGGGGCCGCCCCTGTCGATCGCGACGGCGAGCGGCTCGTAGAAGACGGGCTCACCAACCGCGTGGAGCGCGATTCCCTCATCGATGGCAGCCTGGACCGTCGTCGAGGAGCTGATCCAACCAGAGAAGTCCTCGCGGCCGGCCTGGATCGATTCGGCGCAGTTGGCATCGGTCGGGAGGGTCGTCGCGGTGATGTCGGCTGGCGGATCGGCCGGCTCGGGTGCGTCGACCAGGGAGAGGTTGCCCTCCATCCAGTCGACGTAGGTCGTCGATTCACCAGCGCAGATCGTCTCGCCAGCGAATTCCTCGACGCTGTTGATGCCGGATACGTCGCTCGCCGCCATCTGCGCCGGCGTGTAGTAGTACGGGGTCGTGAAGTCCAGCACGCCCTTGCGCTCCTCGGTCACGGTCATGGACCCAACGCTGATGTCCCAGCGCTCCGACCAGTTTCCGGCGGTGATCGCCTCCCACTCCGGCGTCTCGAACTTCACATCCACGCCGAGCCGCTTGCCGATCTCGTTGGCGACGTCGATGTCGAAGCCCTCGAAGCTGCCGTCCGGGTTGAGGAACGACTGCGGTGCGTAGTTGGGATCTGTCGAGACGACGATCTCGCCCCTGGACTTGATGGTGGCCAGCAGGTCGTCCGCGTTGCCGGTGCCCTGGCAGGCGGCGACGAGGACCATCAGGCCGATGAGCAGAAGTGGCAGTCCGCGCTTAGTCATCTCGGCATTCCTCCAGCGACAGACGCAAGCGCGCCTGAATCTCCCCTTCAATGGATTGCAGGGTTTTAGCACGGTCGGAGGGTCAGCGACAAGGCGAAGTGACCTGGTCCCCTTGACGCCCCGGTTCCCGGGACGCACGCTGAGATCTCATGGTCTGGCCGATGCGGCTCCTGCGGCACCTCTGGTCGATCCTCGATGACGCCTTGCCGATGAGCCCGGATGATCGAGCCGAACGCGATTCGACGCGCGAGCCGGGGGACTCGGGCGAGGCAGAGTCCGCGCGTCGCCGGCAGCGCCTGAAGCTCCACATGCTTGAGAAGCGGGGCAAGGGCGGATACCGCTGACCACCCGCCGCCGGGTTAGCCGCCGCATGGGTACACTCCGGTCATGACGACCGTTCCCCTGTCGCGGGCAGCGACGCTGCCGTCGCGCTACTACCTGGACCAGGCCTACCTGGAGCTCGAGAAGGAGCGGGTCTTCGGCGGCACCTGGCAGCTCGTGGCAAGGGCGGAGGACCTCGCGCGCATCGGCGACTTCGTACCGGTCACCGTCCTCGATGAGCCGATCGTGGTCACCCACGCGCTCGACGACACGCTGAAAGCCTTCTACAACGTGTGCCGGCATCGGGCCGGGCAGGTGGCGCTGACCAAGGGCAACCGGCGCAGCCTCCAGTGCAAGTACCACGGCTGGACCTACGGCCTCGATGGTGCGCTGCGCGCCTGCCCGGAGATGGAGGAGACCGAGCGCTTCGCCAAGGAGGACTTCGGGCTGCACCCGGTGCGGGTGGAGTCGTGGGGGCCGTTCGTCTTCGTGAACCTCGACCCATCGGCGCCTGCGCTGGCTGAGGTGATGGGGGAGATCCCGGCGGAGGTGGCACGCGCGGGCTACGACGTCGACCGCATGCGCCTGGTTGAACGACGCGATTACGTGATCGACTGCAACTGGAAGGTCTACGTCGACAACTACCTGGAGGGATACCACCTGCCGATCGCGCACCCGCAGCTGTACAAGGAGCTTGACTACGACAGCTACCGCGTCGAGGAGTTCCGCTACTACTCGAAGCAGCACGCCCCGATCCGGGAGCTGCGCGAAGGGGAGGAGCTGGGGCGCGACCGCCGCTACCTGCGCACGCCCGATGGCGAAGAGGACGCCCTCTACTACTGGATGTTCCCGAACACGATGTTCAACATCTACCAGGACAACATGTCCTCGAACGTCATCCTGCCGCTGGGGCCGGACCGCACGCTCACCATCTTCGAGTGGTACTTCGCCGAGCCGGGGTCCGGGGCCGGATGGGAGTCGATGCAGCAGACGATCGCCTTCTCCGACGAGATCCAGCAGGAGGACATCGTGATCTGCGAGCAGGTGCAGCGAGGCCTGCGGTCGCGGGCGTACGACACGGGCCGCTTCAGCGCCAAGCGGGAGAACGGCGTCTACCACTTCCAGAACCTGTACCGGGAATTCCTGGCCGAGTAGTCGCGCGCCGCACCCGCTGCGGCCGTTGTCCTCTCCTGCGGCCCAGCCGCTGCGGCAGTTGTCGCCTCATGCAGGCGACAGCGGCACGAGCCCGGGCGGGGGTCCCCGGCTGTCGCCTCCTGCGGCCCTCAACCTGCGGGCGGGCGGCGAGGCCGGCCAGGGCGACCATTCGTGCGGCGCTGATCTGCGGTGGGCGGAGATTCGAACCAGAGCAGTCCGACGACGCCGGCGGTTGGCTGGCGGACCCAAGCCAGCGCTGATCGTCCGCGTGGCGAGTAGCGGCGGAATATCGCCTCGTGTCGCGCGACCAGGCGCCGATTTGCGCCGTCCTCGACGAGCACGAAGGCCGGAACGACGAGCGCGGGCTGAGCGTAGCCGAGCTGCTGGGCGATGACTGGGCCCAGGCGCGTCTTCACGTCCAGGCGGCCGAGCGTCTCCTGCAGATTTCCCACCCGCGTCTTCACCTCGATGATCAGGAGGATTCGCCTCGCCGGGTGCCAGGCCACGAGATCGCAGCGGCCGCGGTCGCCGAAATGGTTGAAGCTCACCTCGGCGTGCGTGATCCAGCCGCAATGGTGCAGGCGGCCGGCCGTCGCTGTGACGATTCCCGCGTGCCCGCGATCGACGAGGCTGTCGATCTCCGCCCCGTGCCACCGAACCTCCACCGCGAGCTCAGCATCGAGCGCGGCGACGATGCGATTCAACGAGCCGACCGTTACCCCCGCAAGCTCATCGGCCTCGATCCGCTGGACGACGTCCCGCGAAAGGCCAGCCCGGCTCCCCAGATCCTGCTGCCGCCACGCACGTCGAAGACGCAGCGCGCGAACTGCTCGGGGAGCGTTTGTCCGCATGCGCCGATGATCGCGACGTGCCCTTACCGACGGATCACCCGGCGCTTATCGCCCCCTGCGGACGGACAGCCGCACAAGAGCCGCGAACGCCCGTCAGGCGTCGTCTCCCGCTGCCCTCAACCTGCGCGAAGGCGCCGAACCGGGCCGACGGGAAGTGTCGTGCGGCGCTCGTCTGTACTGGGCGAATTCGGGGTACTCTGCGCCCGATGAACAAGAGTGCTCCCCCTCGCGCCGACGGCCGCCTCACCGTCGCCCTCGTCTCCGAGGTGTTCTGGCAGCCGGACGGCGTCGCGCGCCTCCGCGAGCGCCTGGCCGAAGCCGCCGACCGCGGCGCGGACGTCGCGCTGCTTCCCGAGATCCCCCTCAACCCGTGGCGTCCGGCGACCAAGGAGGTGGTCGACGAGGACGCGGAGCCGATTGACGGACCGCGCAGCCGGGCCCAGGCGGAGGCGGCGGCCGAAGCCGGCATCGGCCTCGTGGGAGGGATCATCCACCGCGATGGCGCCGGGCGGCGGACGAACCGGTCGCTCGTCTTCGACCGCAGCGGCACCCTGCGCGCCAGCTACGACAAGCTCCACCTGCCGGAGGAGCCGGGCTTCTGGGAGACGAGCCACTACGAGGCTGGCAACGAGGCGCCTGAGCGGATCGATGCCTTTGGCCTGCCCATCGGCGTCCAGATCTGCAGCGACAACAACCGGCCCGAGGGGTCGCGACTGCTCGGGGCCAGGGGCGCCATGGCGGTCCTCATCCCGCGCGCCACGGAGGAGGCGACGTACCAGCGCTGGAAGCTCGTCTTCCGTGCCAACGCGCTCACGAGCGCCGTCTACGTCGTGAGCGTCACCCGCCCGGATCCGGAGGAGGGCGTCCTGATCGGCGGACCGTCCATCGCGGTGGACCCGAACGGTGAGGTGATGGTCGAGACGACGGACCGGCTGGCGGTCGTCACCCTTCGCGCCGATGAGGTGCAGCGCGCCCGCGCCGACTACCCGGGCTACCTCCCCATCCGCGCGCGCCTCTATGCCGATGCCTGGAACGAGATCGCCGATGGCGGCGAACGGGGCGAGCCCGGTCCCTAGTTCGCCAGGGAGAAGGTGTCCTCGGCGATGAGCTCCGGGGTGTCCGGGTTGCGGTAGTCGCGCAGGACGAAGTCACCGGTGCCCCAGCCGGAGATGAGCGGGTTCGTGCTCGGGGCACAGAAGCCGGAGATCTGAGACGCGGCGTTGACCTTCAGGTTGCTGTTGGCGCGATCCTGGACGACGGTGAACGATCCGTCCTCCTCGACCCGCAGCACCTCTTCCTGGATCGACTCGACGCCGAACGGCTCGGTGAGCTGGACCGAGTGGCAGAAGGGTGTACCGGGGCCGAACGCATCGGTGACGCCGGTCGCCTCGCGCGTGGTTGGGTTGATTCCGGTGCCGAAGGTCACGGTCCCGATCAGCTGGGGCGTGGGCGCCGGCGTCGGCTCGACCGACGGTTCCTCCGACGGCAGCTCGACCGATGCCCGGGCGCTGGGGGTCGGCGTCGGCGAGGGCGTCGCCTCGGCGACGGGCGCGGCCTGCGGCAGCATCCCGCTGAAGAGCAGACCCACGACGATGGCACCCACGATGGCTGCCACGCCCGCCCCGATGGAGATGAGCGAATCCCGATCGGTCGGAAGCCGGCCGGCGGCGACCGTGGTGCTGCCCCCGGCTCGAATCGGCACGCCGCAGGAGCGGCAGACCTGTGCCCAGGGCGGATTGGGGCGCCCGCAGTTGTAGCAGTCGACGGTTTCGCCGGTCATTACGAAAGGACGCTTCCTCTACGCGACAGGGAGCGGTGCATCGCCGGGTTCCAGTACCCGGCGCGCTGCAGCCTAGCACGGCCGCCGCGCCACCGACGCCTTCGCCGGCGACGGGTCCGGCACGGCATGCCTCTTGCGTCCGCCACTCGGGCAGCGCACCGGGCATCGAATGGAGGAACGGATGGGAAGGATCCTCATCGGCGTGGTCATCGGCATCATCCTGGTGATCTGGCTCCTGGTCGCCTGCGTCTCGAACATCTTCTAGCCGGGCGCGGGGCGGGCTCCATGGCACTGTGGAAATGCTGGGGACAGGCGAACGACGCAGCCGAAAACTCGTGGACAAAGGGTCTGGTCCTGGCACGGGCATCGGACTAGCCTGTGTGCAGGCCGGGCGTCGGAGGTGCGACCCGATCAGCCACCGGAGATGAAACCGGAGACAGCACTCGACGCGACACTCGACCTCTCACCCGATCCGTCGTCGGTAACGGCGCGGGCACGGGAGGCGGCACGGGATCGCGCGCGGGACTGGCCCACCGGAGCATTCCACCGGAGCTGGCGCGGGGGTTCCTCCGGTCCCCGGCCTGTTGCTGTTCGCCCCCGGGCGTCCAGCCAATAGGAGGCAGCCGCCACAACCCTCGGGACGATGGTTCGCGGCTGCCTCTCCTGGTGTAGGAGTCCGAGCGTCCGAGCCCCGGCGCAGTGCTACGCTGGCCACCTTCCCCAAGAAGGCAGTTGAACCATGCGAGTGGCGGACCTGAAGCCCGGGTGGGACGTGCTCACCAACGACGGCCATCGGCTTGGCCGCATTCGCGAAGTCGGTCAGCATTTCCTCGAGGTAGCCGGGAACCGATTCTCGGCGGCCCTCTTCGTGCCCGCGTCCGCCATTGCCAACGTCGAGGACCAGGCGGTCCACCTCAACGTGGCGAGCGGCGAGGTGGACGCCATGGGCTGGCAGCAGCGGCCCCGAACCTCCGACGACCTCCTCACGGCACCGGAACGGGACGCCGACCGAGAGATCTGAGCGGCGGGCGCTCAACCCAGCTCGCGCAGCCACCGTCGAGCGGCGGCGCCGAACGGTTCGCGGCGCTGGCTGACCAGGCGAACGACTACGTCCGTCGCCGACCGTGCGGCCGCGATCAGCTCGATCGGATAGCCGAACCGAACCTGGTGATCGGCGAACTCATCCTCGTCCAGCACCTCGACGCTGCCATCCAGCCCACGGACGACGTCGAGGTCCAGGTCCACCTGTCGCACGGACCCGAACCGCCACTCGCACGGTGTCCCGATGTTGACGTAGAGCTCCCATGAGGGGTGCGTACGGTAGAACTCGACCGTCCACCAGGCGCCTATCGGAACGAGCATGACGAAGCCGTGCTCGACCGCCTGCGCACGGCGGCCGCGCCGCGCGGGCGTCCCGGTGGGCACGGCCAGCCACGTCCCGTGCTCGTCCGCGCCGAGGCGTCGCATGGCGAACTGCCAGTGCGGACGATTCCGCCACTTGCGACCGTCCATCCACACGGCGTCGGCCGCCCCGCCGCCGGGTTGCATGCCCCAATGGTAGAGGGCGTCACACGGCGCTCGACCACCGGCGCGCGGGCCTGTTGCGGCGGTTGGCGGAGGTGTGGTGGCCCCAACGAAATCGGTGGGAAAACCAAGGTGCCCGATGTCTCGGGTGATTGAACCCACACGCGCTTGCACTCATCGGTGTTTGAGTTGTCGCGAGCACGTCCGCGAACGTCCGCGATTGCCAGCCGGCAGGCCGATTTGTGCTCAATCCGGCGGGGTAGGGGAGCCGGCCGGTGCGCCTCCGTCCGCGGCTGCTGCTACCAGCGCTGCTACCAGTCGACCGGGCCTTTAGGGGAGGCGGCGGGCGACTTCCTCCGCCTCCTCGCGGGCTTGCTCCCGCGCAATGCGAAGCGTCGCCTCCACCACTTCCGTGAGGAGCTGATCGAGCTCGGCCAGCCCCTTCTCAGCTAGAGAATAGCCGAGGGTCGGATATCGCTTGGCCAGCGTGTAGGTATTTGGGACGGCTTTCTCCATGCGCTCAGCATAAGCGGTGGGCCGGCGACGCCAGCCGCTCACCATCCCCCCACCGGGTCACGCTGCCACAGAGCGCCGGCCCGGATCGCAGCCTAGCCGGCGGCGCTTACTGGCCGCCTATTGCGCCTTCGCAGCTCCCCGGCCACGATCCGCCGATACTCGGCAACGCCTGCTCCCGCATGCTGCCTGCGAACGATGCGATCGGCGGTGCCAAGGGTCGCCATGCTATGGCATCGTCGGCGGATCTACGTCGAGGTCCAGTAGGAGTGCCACCAAGTCGCCAATGGAGTCGTAGAGCTCCTGGTTTCGGCGCCGTTGGGCGAGGAGATCGCGACGAGGATAGAGCCGCGTCCGGCGGCGGAGCCACCTCTCAATGCTCCGCACTGGGTAGTTCCGTGCGCGACCGGCGACCTCAAGTGCAAAGTCCCGAAGCTCCGCCGGTCCGAAGCGGATCTCGTAACCCTTCGCGTCGTCCGCGTATCGGCTCCTCACGCCTGATTACGAGACTGGATCGGACTCATGCGAGACAGCCGACAGCGATATCCCACGACCCGTGGCAGAGCCCGCTACCGCATTGCCTGCCGCAGTACCGGAAGCTAAGATCGCGACATGCGAAGCCGAGCACTAATTCCTTCAGCGCTCGGGGCAAGTGTCATCATGGTTGCGTGCAGCGCGATATCGGCGTCGCCACCCGCGTCCGCATCGGCGCCCGCCTCGTTCATGGCATCTGAGGCTCCCACGGATGCCTCTGCGTCGCCACCAGTGGAAACGTATGCGGTCGACCCGACGCCTTCCCAGCCGCCCAGCACATCGCAGGCCTCACCACTGGCGACCGACGCTGTTGTGGTCGCGCTGGTAGATGGCCTCCGCGTTCGGGCAACACCGGGCTTGGATGGCACGCCGCTCGGCACGCTTGCAGAGGGGTATGAATCACTGGTCGTGGATGGCCCGGAGGCTCGCGACGGACTGGAGTGGTACCTGATCAGCGGTCTCGGGCTCCCCTACGGCTCAGGGTGCGCGACGGGCCCGGACCCGACAAACCCATACGACTGCCCGGTCTGGCTCGGGTGGGCCGCAAGAGCCGGCGCGGATGGCAGCCTCTGGCTCGATGAGATGGAGCCCGATTGCGCTGACCCAGCCGGTCCGCTCGACCGATTCGCCTTCCAGCCCCGATACCTGTACATCGCCTGCTACGGCGACGACCCGCTCACGTTGCGCGGCTGGCTGCTTGCGTCCCCGGGCGTACCACTCGAAGACCCCTGTCCGGAGGTCGCACAGGACCTTCGCTGGCTGGGTTGCGTCGGCCCGCTGTTCCAGCTCGTGAGTTCGCCCGAATCGCAAATGGGTCTTGTCATGACCCTGGGTCCGGATGCGGGACTCCCCGGCGACGGTGGTGAGATCGTCGTTCAGGGGCACTTCGACGATCCGGCTGCCGAACGCTGCACCTACGGGGACGAACCCGGGCGATCGGTTCTCGACTGCCGGTCGCAGTTCGTGGTGGATTCCGGGCCGGAACACGGCGGCTAGCTCCCCGCGGCGGTCTTCGATTTGGCGCTTCCGCTCGTCGTCCTCCCACCGGCCGGGGGAACATCGGCTATTGGTGCATGGCGCGGGCCGCTCGGGTGATTACCGCTAGTGAATTGGCGGCTGGCCGCCGCGCTCTCTTCGTTCGAGATCTGGCAAGCGTTCGCCTATCCAGTTCAGCGGCTCCGTGACGGCATCCACCCACTGCTGGTCTTCCTCGTCGGAGGTGTTCGGCTGCGCCCGTATCAGGTCAGCGTTGACGATTGCCTCAATGCGCCGCGGCTGCTCCGATGGTCGACCGCCGGCGCCGAGCCATCGGTTGACGTTCGCCGCGCCCTCCCGCGTTGCCGGCTCGTGCGTCGTCTTGACAGTCGGGAATACCTGGCCGCGGGGGACATGCGGGCGCGCCGCGAGGATCGAACCCCGCGCGTGGCCGAGCCGCTCCGCGATCTCCGCATCGGTGATGTCCGGGTCGAGCTCGCGCAGGTACGCGGCGGTCGCCTCCCGGGCGCGCCGCTCAAAGTCCGCGACGGCGGCCGGGTCCACCTTCGGGCGCTTGCCGCTCACGAGTCGCCGCCTAGCGCGCGGTCCATCGCGTCCGCCGCCTCGCGTCGCAGCTCGGGCGTGACGTGCGCGTAGGTGTCGGCGGTTATGGCGATGGTGGAATGTCCCAGCGCGTCGGAAACAACCTTGAGCGGGACGCCGGCGCCGAGCATGAGCGTCGCCGCGGTGTGCCGCAGGTCATGCAGCCGCACCGTCAGCCCGACTCGGCGGCGGGTGCGGCGCCACTCGTCGGACACGTCCGGCGGGCGCATGGGGCGCCCTGCCGCATCGGTGAAGAGCAGCCCGTCGACGTCCTGCCAGGCGGTCCCGGCCGCCTCGCGCTCGGCCGCCTGGTCCTCGCGCCGGCGGAGCAGCGCCTCGCGTGCGATCGCGGGCAGCATGACGGTGCGCCGGCTCCGCGCCGTCTTGGGCTCGGCCAGGGTCCAGCCATCATCCGCGGCGCGGGCCATCGCGCGCCGGACCACGAGCTGGCCGGCCTCGAGGTCGACGTCCTGCCATCGCAGGCCGAGCAGCTCCCCGAGCCGGAGCCCGGAGCCGACGGCCAGCGCCCACAGCGGGCCGAGCGCGTCCTCGCGCGTGCGCTCCACCAGGCCGCGTACCTCCGCGGCGGTGAGCGCGTGCATTTCGCGGCGCGTCACCCGCGGCGGGCGGGCCAGGCTGGCCACGTTGCGGCCTACCAGGCCGTCGCGTTGCGCGTCATGCAGCGCGCGGCGGAGCGTCGCCCGCGTGTGCGCCGCGGTCATGGGCGACAGGCCGCGGGCCAGCATGCCGGCGAGCAGCCGCTCGACGTGGGCCCGGGTGAGCGCGGTTAGCGGTACGCCGGCGATGGGCGGGAAGTAGCTGCGGACGTGGCGGGCGTACTCGCGGTGCGTCGCCGGTCGCAGCCGTGGCCGGACTGCCTCAATCCAACGGGCCAGGTACTCCCCGGTGGCGAATCCGGCTGATGCCTCGCGCTTGAGCGCGTCGAGCTTGCGGACTACCTCGGCCCGGGAGCGGCCGGAGACGACGCGCCGGACGGTGCGCTCGCCGTCGGGATGGTCAATGACCAGGGCGGCGCGCCAGCGCCCTTCTGCGGTGCGATAGACGGATCCCTCGCCGTTGCTCCGTCGTGTGTGCGAGACTGCCATCGCGGGGTCCTCCTACACAGGACTTCCGTATGGGCGTCCCGCTCCTAACCCGAGCGGGGCGCCTCTTTCGTCCGCGAGCGTACGCTTATTGCTACCGCGTTGCTACCATTTGTGGTGCCGGAGGTGGGAGTTGAACCCACACGAGCTTGCACTCATCGGTGTTTGAGACCGACGCGTCTGCCGATTCCGCCACTCCGGCCCGGATCGAGAAGCGCGACGCGGCATCGGCCTCTCGGGCGGTGTGATTATAGGAGGCCGATGCCGAGCCCAGACCCCAGCCGACCCGGCAACCGCACGCAGCCCCTCGTCGACGAGGAGGTCGTGGTGGCGCGGGCGCGCGAAGGCGACCGCACGGCCTTCGCTCAGCTGACGGAGCACTACCAATCCGCCTGCTACGGCCTGGCGTGGCGCCTGCTGGGCGACCCCGAGCAGGCGGCCGATGCCACGCAGGACGCATTCGTGAAGGCCTACGACGCCATCGGCCGCTTCCGGGGTGGCATCTTCCGTTCCTGGCTGCTGCGGATCACCGCGAATGCCAGCTACGACATCCTGCGCCGCGCCCAGCGCCGCCCGACCACGCCCCTGCCGGACGCCGACGAAGGGCAGGCCGAGCTGCCGGATGCCAACGCGCCGGACCCGGTGACGGAGGCATCCCGCAGCGAGCTCTACCGCCTCCTCGACGTGGCGCTCCGGCAGCTCCCGGACGACCAGCGCACGGCGGTCGTCCTGTGCGACGTCTACGGTATGGACTACAACGAGGTGGCGGATGCGACCGAGTCGGCCCTCGGGACGGTCAAGTCGCGCATCCACCGGGGACGGGTCCGCCTTCGCGAGCTGATGGCGTCGCACCGGGAACTCTTCGAGCGCTGAGGCCGTCTGGACCGATGACGATGCAGAACCACGACCATCCATCCGAGGAGCGCGTGGCGGCGCTGGCCGGCGGCGATCCGGAGGCGACGGAGGGCCGCGCGCTGCGCCAGCACGTGGAAGGCTGCGCGCACTGCAGCGACCTACTGCGCCAGCTGTCCAGCCTGCATGCCGTCCTGGCAGAGCTGCCGGACCTCGTGCCGTCGCGCCGGCTGCAATTGGTACCGTCGGTTCCGGCACCGGACCCCGACGGCGGGTGGCGGGCTACGATCCGGCGGCTCGCTGGCCCCGCCATGGCGCTGGGTGCCGGATTGTCGATCGTGGGTGCGGTCGGCCTTGGCGGCATGGGCGCGGGCGCCGGTGCCGGCGGTGATGCTGCTCCGGCGCTGTCCGAGGATGGCAATGCCGGCCGGGGAGTCACCGAGGGTGCCTCGATGCAGCCGAACGACTACGGCCCGCATCCGGCTGCGTCCGAAGCCGCCTCGGCACCGCCGGCGGACGAGTCGGGCCAGCCGTCCATCGCCGCGCTGATCGACACCTCGACGCCGCTCCCGTGGATTGTCCTCATGCTGGCGGGCGCCGGGCTGCTCGTCGGCGGACTCGCGCTCCGCTTCAGCATCAGCCCGCGGGCGGGCTAGCGCCGGCGGATCAGCCCAGGCGGCCGATGACGATAGCCGCCAGCAGGATCGCGAGGAAGATCGCGCCGGCGAGCAGCGCGGCCCACGGGGTGTCGCGGAAACCGGCCGGGACGGGATCGCGGCGCGGCGGGCGCCGGGTGACGCGGACCGTCAGCTCGCCGGGCTCGCGACGAGTGCCGGGCGCGGCCCGCACCTCGTCGGCCGTGGTACGCCAGGTCGCCCACGTTCGGGTGCTGGTTGGCTGGGCCGGGCGGATCGCGCGGCGGTTCGCGGCCCAATGACCGCCCGGCACCGCGCTGGCAGGATGCGCGCGGTCGTACTCGGCACGACGCTCCGGCGACGAGAGCAGGCGGTACGCGGCGTTGATGCGGCGCATCGGCTCCGTCATGTCCTCGCCGGGGTGGAGGTCGGGGTGGAACCGCTTGGCGAGGTGGCGGTGCGCCCGCGCGACCTGGAGCGCGGTCGCGTCGCGTCGTACGCCAAGGACGGCGTAGGGGTCGGAGGCCCGGCGATCCACCATACGCGGAGTCTAGACTGGGACCGCGTATGGCCGACCGACGACCGATCCTGATGCTCATCGACGGCCCGAGCCTGGTCTACCGCGGCTACTTCGCCCTGCCGCCGCTCACGACCTCGGACGGGACGCTCACCAACGCCGCGTTCGGCTTCCTGCAGATCGTGCTGCGCGGCATGCAGGACCTCAAGCCGGACTACGCGATCGTCAGCTTCGACCTGGGCAAGCCGCAGTTCCGCTTCGACGCCTACCCCGAGTACAAGGCCGGGCGCCCGTCGATGCCAGACGACCTGCGCTCCCAGTTCCCGATCGTGCGCGAGCTCTGCCAGATGATGGGCATGCCGATCCGCGAACTGGAGGGGTACGAAGCCGATGACGTCATCGGTTCGCTGGTCCAGCAGGCCAGGGCCGAGGACGTCGAGACCTACATCGTCTCCGGCGACCTGGACGGGCTGCAGCTCGTCAACGACCACGTGAAGCTGCTCACCACCCGGATGGGCGTCGCCTCCACCGTGATCTATGACGACGCGCGGGTGACGGAGCGATACGGGCTGCGCCCGGACCAGATGCTCGACTACAAGGCGCTCAAGGGCGACACCTCGGACAACATCCCGGGGGTGCCCGGCGTGGGCGAGAAGACGGCCAGCTCGCTGCTCCAGGAGTTCGGCACGCTGGACGCCATCTACGAGCGCCTCGACGAGGTGAAGGGCAAGCTGCGCGAACGGCTGGCCGAGCACCGCGAATCCGCGTTTCTCTCGCGCCAGATCGGCCGGATCGTCACCGACCTGCCGGTGGAGCTGAAGCTGGAGGAGGCGCGCACCGGCCGCTACGACCGGCGCGCCGTCGCGCAGCGCTTCCGCGAGCTCGAGTTCCGCAGCCTGATCGACCGGCTGCCGCCATCGAGCATCGCGCCCACCGGCTACGGGCCGGCGGAGCAGGAGACCGGCGGTGGCCTGCAGCTGTCGCTGGACCTGCTCACCGGACAGCCATCGGGCGGGGACGGCACGCGCCAGGCAGAGGCGGTGCCGAGTCAACCCAGCGCGCTCACTGATCCGGGCGGTGCCATCGAGCACGCCGATCCGCGCATCGTGCGCGGGGAGCAGGACGCCGCCGAGCTGCAGACGTGGCTGGAGGCACAGGGCGACGCGGTCGGCGTGGGCTGGGCTGCGGGCGCTGGGCGAACCCTCGAGCGGCCGCTGCTCGGCATCGGGCTGGCCGGCGCCGACGGCACCACCTGGTACCTCCCGTGGCACGACGACCGGCCGCTGCCGGCATGGTTCGACCGCGACGACCGCGACGTGACCGGCCACGACCTCAAGCAACTGATCACCATCCTCGCGGCGCGCGGCGCGTCGCTGGCCGGGAGACCGGTCGACACGCTCGTCGCCAGCTGGATGGTGAACCCCTCCCTCCGCGCGCAGACGCTCGACGACCTGGCCGCGGCACAGTTCGGCGCCACGCTGCCGGAGCGGCCGGTGCAGGCGGAGACCGGGGCCGAGGAGATCGGGACCGCGCGGCGCGCAGCGGCCGAGGCGCTGACCAGCCTGCTGGTGCGACCGCGCCTGGAGGCTGACCTCGTCGAAGCGGGACTGATGGACCTCTTCGCCCAGGTGGAGATGCCACTCCTGCCCGTCCTGGCCCGCATGGAGCTGGCGGGGATCGCCATCGACCGCGATGCCCTGGCCGCCATGAGCGTCGAGTTCGGGCAGCAGCTCGCCGACCTCGAGGGTCGGATCTACTCGGTCGTCGGTCACGACTTCAACATCGGCTCGCCGAAGCAGCTGGAGCAGGTGCTCTTCCACGAGCTGGAGCTCCCCGCCACCAAGCGGACGCGGACGGGATTCTCGACCGATGCCTCGGTCCTCGAGGAGCTGCGCGGGCAGCACGAGATCGCGGGGCTGATCCTGGAGCACCGGCAGATCTCCAAGCTGAAGGGCACCTACGTCGACGCGCTCCCCCTGCTGACCAGCAGCGACGCACGGGTCCACACCACCTACCAGCAGGCGGTGGCCGCGACCGGCCGCCTCTCGAGCGCGGATCCGAACCTGCAGAACATCCCGGTCCGCTCGGCCCTCGGACGGCGCATCCGGCGCGCCTTCGTGGCCCCGCCGGGAAAGCTGCTGCTGGGCGCCGACTACTCGCAGCAGGAGCTGCGGATCCTCGCCCACGTGTCCGGCGACCCGGGCCTGAAGGCCGACTTCGCCGCCCACGAGGACATCCACCTCGCCGCCGCTGCACGCGTGCTCGGCCTGGCGCCGGAGCAGGTGGGACCGCGCGAACGCAGCGTGGCCAAGATGATCAACTACGGGATCGCGTACGGGCTCAGCGACTTCGGCCTGGCGGATCGGCTCAAGATCCCGCGCGAGGACGCCCAGCGGTTCATCGCGGACTACTTCGCGGCCTACCCCGGGATCCGCCGCTACACCACCGAGATCCGCATCCTGGCGCGTGACCAGGGGTTCGTGACGACCCTCCTCGGCCGCCGTCGCTACCTCCCCGAGCTGACGGCGCGCAACCAGTCGCTGCGTTCAGCGGGGGAGCGGATGGCGATCAACATGCCGATCCAGGGGACGGCCGCCGACGGCATGAAGATCGCGATGGTGCGGCTGGCATCGGCGATGGCGGATCGCGGCCTCCGTTCCCGGATGCTGCTGCAGGTGCACGACGAGCTCGTTTTCGAGACCGATGAGGAGGAGCTGCCGGTCCTCGCCGAGCTGGCGAGCGAGATCATGGAGGGTGCCCTGCCGCTCGACCCGGCACTTGAAGTCGACTTCAAGGTCGGAACGGACTGGGAGAACATGGACCGATACCTCCGCGAGGACGGCGCCTGGCGGCGCGTTTCGAAGACCGCAGTCGAGGTGGCGCGCCTGGAGGCGGAGGAGGAGATCGCCGAGCCGCTGGGCGCGTAGGCTGGTCGGACGATGCCTGAGCTCCCCGAGGTCGAGACCGTCGCCCGCGACCTGCAGCGCTGGGTGGCCGGCGCACGCATCACCGACGCGGAGGTCCGCTGGGAGCGGACCATCCGGCATCCGCAGCCGCCCTCGCTCTTCGTCGACCAGCTCCGCGGCGCACGCATCGCGCGCGTCTCGCGTCGCGCGAAGACGGTCCTACTTCACCTGGAAGACGGCCGGGTGATGACCGTCGCCCTGCGGATGACCGGCGCGCTGATCGTGTCGCCAGCCGAGACGCCGGACGACCCGTACGCTCGCGTCGTCTTCCACCTGGCAGACGGGCGGCAGCTGCGCTACCGGGACGTGCGGAAGTTCGGGCGGATCGGCCTCTGGGAGGGCGGCGGCCTGCGCCGCCGCAGGCCGCCGCGTATCGGTGAGCTGCGAACGCCCTACCGCGTGGGGGACGTTTTCGGCCGGCACGGCCCGGAGCCACTGTCGAGCACGTTCAGCGTGGCGCGGCTGGCCGAGCGGCTGCGTGGGCGGTCGGCGCGGCTCAAGTCGCTCCTGCTCGACCAGTCGTTCGTCGCGGGGGTCGGCAACATCTACGCCGACGAGGCCCTCTGGCGCGCGCGCCTGCACCCGCTGCGGGGCGCCGACAGCCTGACCACGGACGAGGTCCGGCGGCTGCATCGTGCCGTGCGGTCGGTCCTGCGGCAGGGGATCGCGAACCGCGGCGCGAGCTTCAGCGACTACGTCGACGCCCGGGGCGAGGAGGGTGGGAACGCGGAGCGACTGATGGTCTACCGCCGGACCGGAGAGCCCTGCTATCGCTGCGGCCGACCGATCCGGCGCGTGGTCATCGGCCAGCGCTCCACGCACTTCTGCCCCGGGTGCCAGCGAGAGCCGGTAGCATCGGCGGCCGGATGAAGGTGATCGGGCTGACCGGCAACATCGGCTGCGGCAAGACGACCGCAGCCGAGATGCTGCGCGAACTGGGCGTGGCGGTGGTCGACCTCGATGCCGTGGCGCGCCAGATCCGGAACAACGACGCCGAGGCGCGACGCCGAATCGAGGCGCGATTCGGGACGATCGAGGCCGGCGCGCTCGCGCGCGTCGTCTTCAGCGATCCTGCCGCCCTGCGCGAACTCGAGGAGATCCTGCATCCGCTGGTCCGCAACGAGACGCGCGCCCGCCTGGCGGAGCTGGAGGCTGCGGGAGTCGAGGCAGCCTGCATCGAGGCCATCAAGCTGCTCGAGTCGCCCCTCCACGATGCGTGCGACGAGACCTGGGTGGTCCGCTGCGACGAGGCCGATGCCCTGGCGCGCCTCGTCTCGTCGCGCGGCATGAGCGCGGAGGAGGCTCACCGGCGGCTCGCGAACCAGTCGCCGCAGGAGGAGAAGGTGGCGGCCGCCGACGTGGTCATCGACGGGTCCGCCGACCTTGAGGAGACGCGCCGGCAGGTGATGTCGGCCTACGCCGCCCTGATGGCGGCCTGAGCCAGGCTACGGATTGCCGGCGTTCGTCCCGTAGTCGGGCGGCAGCGGCACCGGGAATCCGTACTCGTCGATCAGGCGGTCGATGGTGGAACCCTGCGTCCTGGCCGTTCGGTCGTCGACATCGGGCCGGAGGACGAGGGTGAACTGTCCGCCGGCGGCCTGGAGCTCGGTGATCTTCTCGGCTGTGGCCAGATCGGAGCGCAGGATGTAGAGCGCGCCGTTGCGGGCCAGGATGGTGAGCGACTGCAGCGTGGCCTTGGTGGATGGGCCGGGGATGAACGTCGCCTGCGTCTGCTCCGCCTGCTCTGCCGTCTGCCCGATCTCCGGGTTGATGGCCATCGTCACGATCAGGTCGACCAGCTGGCCCGGCACCAGGGTGCCGGCCACCGCCCGCTCATCCGGGACGGAGATGCTGACCGCCCGCAGGTTGGGCCCGGAGGCGTCGTACGCCTCGCCCGGCTCCAGGATGGAGTAGGCCTGGCCCTGGGTCGACGACGCCAGCATGTTGCTGGTGATGAACTGCCCGGTCAGGATCGACACGCCGGAGAGCCGCCCCAGGACCTCGTCGATCCGGGTGTACGCGGTCTCATTCGTCGCGTCGACCACCACCTCACGCATTGCGACGTCGCCCTCCTCGATTGGCTTGCGGCTCGGCACGTCACGGACAGCGACCACGACCTGACGGGTGACCGCTTCTTCGCCGCGGGTCAGGCCGCCGGCCTGCAGCGCGAGGAAGACCGTAGCCCCGACCACGACCGCGATGACGAGGCCCACGGCGATGTACACCTTGGACCGCTTGCTGTTCCTGTCGCTGTACTCGAGTTCCACGAGGCGTCTCCTTGGGGATTACCAGGGTGCGAGGCGCGCGCGCTGTGCGCGCCGCAGGTACATGTCGTTCGGGTCCGCGTAGATGCCGCTCACGGCATGGCCGAAGATCGAGTTCGAATCGGTCCCGGTGATCTCGAAGACGCCGAAGCCGATGACGTCGACGTAGTTCCCGTTGCCAGAGGTCGTGCCCACGTAGAAGGTGACCGGGAGGAGGTGGACGACCGGCTGGCCGCCGCCGTTCGTGCCGTAAGCTCGCACGTTGAAGCGGTAGCAGCCGGACGCCAGGCCGACGCTGCTGATCGTCAGGTTCGAGACTGCTCCGCTGCTGGATGACGTCGGTGTGACAGATGTCTGGCTGAGCGACAGCTGGCCCGGATTCATCGTCACAGCGTTGAATGAGCAGTCGGTGAACCAGCCGGTGACTGGACTGGTGTCCACCCCGAGCGTCACTGCGCTGCCCGAGGCGCCCCAGTCCGAGGTGCTGCCGCCGGTGGTCTTCTCCGTGGACACGTAGAGCGGAATGGTCGCCGAGCCGCCGAGCGAGGGGATGGTGGCCGTCGTCGTCGAGTTACCGAGACTGAAGTCGCGCAGGGCGCCGCCGACCTTGACGGGGACCGGCGTGCGTCGCGTCTGGAAGTACGGATTCCCCGAGTGGCCCTCGAGCCAGGCGGTGTAGATCCCTGCCGGGATCGCGTTCGATTCGATCCCGCTCATGGCGATCCTCGTCCCGTTCTTGTCGGGGATGAAGACGTTGCTCGACCAGGTCGGCTCATTCATGTCGCCCGCTGCGGGCGGGGTCACCGAGGGGTCGGGGACGATGTCCCACTCGGGATGGCCGAGATCGGCGGCCGCGGTATCGCCTTGCAGGTGCAGGGTGACCGTGCTGCTGAATGCGCTGTTGCGCGAAACGGTGAAGTTAGGCCCGCTGACCGGACCACTGAGGCTCGTGTCCGCGGGAATCACGATGGACGAGGGCGGCGAGATGGCGAAGTCGGGGATTTGCATGACCGTGCCGTTGTAGACCGCCAGCAGGACTCGGTCGCCGGCAGTGAAGACGTCGTCGAAGTTGCCCACCACCATCGGCGAATCGTTGCCCTCCATGGCCGCGAGCTGGCTGTTCGGGCTGGCGGGCGTCTGGACGGGCGGCAGCGCCGGGCCGGGATAGCCCGTCCGAAGGTAGATGCCCTCCTTGTCCTTGAGCGTGGTCTCGCTCACCCCGGCGGTGACGCCGTTGTAGTGCACGCGCGAAGTCGCCGATTCGAAGTTGCGGACGTCCAGGGCGACGAAGCCGCGGAAGGCGCTGTCGTTGGCGGCCTTGGCGCCCGGTCCGTACAGCTCGAAGGTCGGCCCCGGCGCGAGCTCACTGGCCGGCGTCCGGCCGTCGTAGCCGGTCACGCTGTACGCGTCGACCGCTCCCTGTTTGCTCGTGGAGTCCGTTGCCAGGAAGTCCACGAATCCGTTGAGAGGCCCCGGCGCACTGGCGTACCTCCGGGCGACGATGGGGATCGCCGGGCCGCCCTGCAGCGAGCACCTGGCGCGACCCACGGTGCCGAGCGAGCCGACGCCGACGACGCGTGCCAGGGTGGTCGGCACGTTGGACGAGATCGCCACGCGGACGGTCGTTCCGGCAACCAGGACGCCGCTCTGCAGGTAGGCAGGATCGCCCGCGTGGCCGTCTTCGTATACGCGGGCGGTATCGGCGGCCACTTCGCCCGCGACACCGATGGGCGAGCGCTCGAGGTTGATGCGCGCCACGCTTCGGGCCTGGATCGAAGCGGCGTTGTCCGATGCCCCGTCGATGAGCGCCTTGCAGCCTGCCAGCGCGGCAGCGTCGGCGGCGTTCTGGAGGTGGCGTTGCTGGGCGTTCTGACGCCCGATGTCCACCGCGAAGCCGGTGAACCCGAGCAGTACCACGAGCAGGATGGCGAAGATGACCAGCACCTGCCCGCGCATCAATTGACCACCATGGTGGCCGTCGCGCGTTGCACGAACCGTCCGTTGGCGTCGGTGCTCATCAGCGCCCCGATGAACGGCACGATGATGTCGGAGCGGTAGGTGATCGTGACACGGATCAGACAGCCCTCGTGGGTATCGCCCACGCAGGTGGTGTTGGAGTCGGACGCGTCGGGGCAGGCGCCGTCGGGCGTCGTGACGTGGTCGCAGTAGGAGACCGTGACATCCCCGTTGACGAGGACGTTGCTCGTGGGCGTTGCGCACGCTCCGGCGGTCATTGGAGCGCTGAAGTGCGGCGAGCTGGTCGAGAGCATCCCGAAGGCGTTGGTTGCCGCCTCGACGACGTCGCCGCAGCGCGCCGCGTCGTTCCGGTAGCGCGTCGTCGTCGGCAGCGAGTAGTCGTACACGTAGATCGAACCGGCCCTCGCGCCCTCGCGCGCGGCGTTCGTGAGCGTGACGCTGGCGCCGAACAGCAGCCCGAACTGGACGACGCCGACGATCAGCAGCAGGATCGGCAGGAGGACCAACGCAAACTCGACCATGGCCTGGCCGCGCACGTCCGAACGCCGATTTCGGCGTAGGTCGAAGCCGGCCGGCCTGAAGAGGCCAGCCGCCGATCGCCGGTGGATGAGCATGCGCGGAGACATCGGTGCCCGAAGCGTAGGTCGGGGCCGAGGGAGCTCCTATAGGTCGCTCGGCTAGTGCCGCATCGGTACGGATGGCCGTTCGGTATCATCGGCATGCCCGCCCCAGCCACGTCGAGGTCCTCCGTATCCATGCCTGATCTCAAGGTTCACGCGCCGTACCAGCCGACCGGCGACCAGCCGCTGGCGATCGCCTCCCTAATCGAGGGGGTCGAGGCTGGGCTGCGGCACCAGGTCCTGCTGGGAGCGACCGGGACGGGCAAGACCTACACCGCCGCCAAGCTGATCGAGGCGGTGCAGAAGCCGACCCTGGTGATGGCGCACAACAAGACCCTTGCGGCGCAGCTCTACCAGGAGTTCAAGGAGTTCTTTCCCGAGAACGCGGTCGAGTACTTCGTCAGCTACTACGACTACTTCCAGCCCGAGGCGTACCTGCCGCGTTCCGACACGTACATCGAGAAAGACTCGTCGCGGAACGATGAGATCGACCGGCTCCGGCACAACGCCACGCGCGCGCTCTTCGAACGGCGGGACGTCATCATCGTCGCGTCCGTGTCGTGCATCTACGGCATCGGCGCGCCCATCGACTACGGCTCGACCGTCCTCAACCTCAAGGTGGGCGGCCGGTACCGGCGCGACGGCGTCCTGCGCCACCTGGTCGACCTGCAGTACCAGCGCAACGATGCCGCCCTTTCCCGTTCGAAGTTCCGGGTGCGCGGCGACGTGCTCGAGTTCGCGCCGGTTTCTGGCGACTACGTGGTGCGCGTCGACTTCTTCGGCGACGAGGTGGAACGGATCGTCGAGATCGACGGGCTCACCGGTGAGGTGCTTGCGGAGCGGCGCGAGGTGAACATCTACCCGGCCAGCCACTACGTCACGCCACGCGACAAGCTCCTGGCCGCGATGGACGAAATCGAGGCGGAGATGGAAGAGCGCGTCGGCTGGCTCGCCACGCAGGGACGCGACCTGGAGGCGGCGCGCCTGCGGCAGCGAACGCAGTTCGACCTCGAGATGATGCGCGAGGTCGGTTTCTGCTCCGGGATCGAGAACTACTCACGCCACCTGGCAGGTCGTGAGGCCGGCTCGCGCCCGTGGACCCTGATCGACTACTTCCCGACCGACTACCTCCTCGTGGTGGACGAGAGCCACATCACCATCCCGCAGGTCCACGGCATGTACAAGAACGACCGCACCCGCAAGGAGATCCTCGTCGACTTCGGGTTCCGGCTGCCGTCGGCCCTCGACAACCGACCCCTCACCTTCGAGGAGTTCGAGGACCACATGAACCAGGTCGTCTACATGTCGGCGACGCCCGGCCCGTACGAGACCGAGCGCGCGCAGCGGGTGGCGGAGCAGTTCATCCGGCCCACCGGCGTGGTCGACCCCGTCATCAGCGTGCGCCCGACGACCGGCCAGATCGACGACCTGCTGGCGGAGATCCGCGACACCGTCGGCCGCGGCGAGCGCGTCCTCGTCACCACCCTCACGAAGAAGATGGCCGAGGACCTGGCGGACTACCTCGCCGAGCTGGGCATCAAGGTCCAGTGGCTGCACTCGGAGGTCGACACGCTCGAGCGCATCGAGATCCTGCGCGACCTGCGCCTCGGCGTGTACGACGTGCTGGTGGGGATCAACCTGCTGCGCGAGGGCCTCGACCTGCCGGAGGTGACGCTCGTCGCCATCCTCGACGCGGACAAGGAAGGCTTCCTGCGGTCAGGCGGCTCGCTGATCCAGGTCATCGGCCGCGCGGCGCGCAACATCGGCGGGCGCGTGATCATGTACGCGGACCGCGTGACCGCCTCGATGCAGGCAGCGATCGACGAGACGGATCGGCGCCGCGAGAAGCAGGTTGCCTACAACAAGGAGCACGGCATCGTGCCCGAGACGATCATCAAGGAGATCCGCGACATCCAGCAGGGGCTGCGCCGCGTGGCGGAGGAGCGGGCCGAGCTGCAGGTCGCCGGCAAGGAGCCGGAAGAGCTGGCCGAGATGATGGGCCGCATGGAGGCGCAGATGAAGGATGCCGCCCGCAACCTCGAGTTCGAGCGCGCCGCGTCGCTCCGCGACGAGATCCTCCAGCTGCGCCGTCTTCGCGAGGAGCTTGCCGCAGCTCCGGGATCCGTGCCGGCGGACGTCTACGCGGCGGCCGCCGATGCCGCGGATGGCCAGGCGGACGGCGACGCTCGACGCGAGCGCCGCGAGGTCTTCAGCGTTGCCGCGCGGCCCAACGTGATCGCTGCCGGCTCGCGCCGGCGCCCCCCGCGCCGAAGGAGGCCGTGAGCCATGGCCGGGACGATGCCGCACGCGATCTTCATCGAGACGAACGCCGACGGTGCGGGGGGCGTCGCCGCCTACGCCGCCGAGCTGCCCGGATGCGCCGTATTCGGGGCGTCCGACGAGGAGGCTGCCAACGCCATGCCGCGTCGCGCCGAGGCCTTCTGCGCATGGCTCCGCGAAGCGGGTGAGGATGCCCCGGGCTACCTCGGCGACAACTGGTACGAGGTCGAGCGAGCCGCCGCGACTGCCGCGGAGGGCGGCGTGGAGCGGGCGGCGTTCAGCCTTGACGAGCTGCCGCCCGGCGACGAGGAATTCAGGGCATGGCTGCGCTGGCTCGAGCTCGCGCGCGAGGAGCTCGCGGCGGCCATCGACGACGCGGGCCGCCCTGATCCCGATCTGCTGGAGCGCGTGGCGCAGCAGGACCTGCGGCTGGCCAGCTCTGTGGGAGGCGACGGTTCTGGAGCCGATGGCGACCCGGTCGACCGGCTCTACGCAGCCCGGGATCGCCTGACCGATGCCCTCGAGGCAGCTGGCCCGACGACCGAGGGCGTGCGTCGCGCCCTGCGCCTCGCCATCGCGGACGACCTGCGCGCCGCTGAGCAGCTGCGGTCGGCCACGGGCTGACGGTCATGGCTCGAGCGACCACGGAGGAGCTGCAGCGCACCTCCCCGAAGCGCGTGCGGCATGCCGGGGAGTGGCCGCTGCCGGAGCCACGCCGCGCCCGGCCCGGATCGAAGCTGCGCGCGCTGCGGGATGCCATGGGCGCCTGTGACGACGGCGGCTCCCCGGTGCTCTCCGGCGACGGGTCGGAGCGCGCCATGCTCATCGGGCAGGCACCCGGCTGGCGCGAGATCGAGACCGGTCTGCCCTTCGCGCACGATGCCGGCCGACGGCTGGCCGGCTGGCTATCGCTGGCCGGGATCGGGGTGAACGACCTGCGAGAGCGGTGGTACGTGACCTCGGTCGGCAAGTGCTACCCCGGCCGCCGCCCGGGCGCCTCCGTCGATTCGCCCCCGTCCCGGGCCGAGGTTGCGCGCTGGGGACCGGTGCTGCGCGAGGAGGTGCGACTCGTGTCGCCCGGCTTGCTGCTGCTGGTCGGTGGCCTCTCGCATCGCTTCGCCTTCGGTGAGGCGGCGCGGCTCGACGCCCTGGTCGGCCGTCAGCTCGCCTGGGAGGCGGCGCCTGGGGCATCGGTGCTCGCCATGCCGCACCCGTCGGGCGCCTCCACCTGGCTCAACGACCCGGCGCGGTCGGAGCGCTGGCGGCGGGGCATCGAGCACCTGGCCGATGCCTGGGCTGCGCTCGAGGGGCGGCCGTGACACGCGCGAACCGCATCGGCCTGGCGCTCGTGGCGCTGCTGGGCGCGTTCATCTTCTTCCTGCTGACGGTCGGGTCGCTGGGAGAGCCGCAGCCCGACGTGCAGCGGATCGCCGTCGCGCAGGTGCTCGACGGCCAGATGCCACCGGCCGATCGCTACGGCGACCGCGAACTGCGGATCTCCGGCTGGTACGCCTCGCTCGACGCGGATTGTGCGGAGCGCGGCGCCTCGCCCGTCACGACCGGCTGGTTGGCGCGGGGCTGCCCCCTGCGTGTCCTGATGCCGTACCAGCCGGTGGAGACCGTCACGCAGGAGGAGCTGGAGCTCTACGGGCTGCGCCTGGCGGCGCCGGTCGGGGCGCCGTTCCCGTCGCGGGCGGAGCCGGCCGGGCCGAACCTGCGGCTGCAGCAGCTCATCTTCGTGGGCCACTTCGACGATCCGGCGGCGGCCGAGTGCCCGGAGGCACTGCGCAGCGCGTGCCGCAATACCTTCGTGGTGAGCAACTACGACGGCTTCCTGCGCTGATGGCCAAACCGAACGTCCGTTCACATCGGTCTGGTAAAATGGGACCGATGCCCTCGGACAAGATCGTCGTGCGCGGCGCGCGCGAGCACAACCTCAAGAACCTCAACGTGGAGATGCCGCGCGACCGCCTGATCGTGATCACCGGGCTGTCGGGGAGCGGCAAGTCGAGCCTCGCCTTCGACACCATCTACGCGGAGGGGCAGCGGCGGTACGTCGAGTCGCTGAGCGCCTACGCTCGGCAGTTCCTGGGGCAGATGGAGAAGCCGGATGTCGACCAGATCGACGGGCTGTCGCCGGCGATCTCGATCGACCAGAAGGGCGCCAGCCGCAACCCGAGGTCGACCGTCGGCACGGTGACCGAGATCTACGACTACCTGCGGCTCCTCTTCGCCCGAATCGGGCGCATGCATTGCCCGGTCTGCGGACGCGAGATCGCCCGCCAGACGGTGGAGCAGATCGTCGACCAGCTGTACGAGCTGCCGGAGGGGACCCGGCTCATGCTGCTCGCCCCGCTCGTGCGAGACCGGAAGGGCGAGCACGAGAAGCTGCTGGCCGGTGCGAAGCAGGCGGGCTTCGTACGGGTCCGGGTCGACGGCGAGCTGCGCGACCTCGACGAAGAGATCAGCCTCGACAAGAAGTACAAGCACAGCATCGAGGTCGTGGTCGACCGGCTGGTGGTGCGTCCGACCGATGACGACGGCGCTCCGCGGCCCGATGCCTCCCGCATGGCCGATTCGATCGAGACCGCCCTTCGGCTCTCGGACGGCCTGCTGCTCGTCAACCTGCCCGATGCGCCGAAGAAGGAGCAGGACCGGCTCTTCAGCGAGCGGTACGCGTGCCCGGAGCATGGTGGATCGTTCGAGGAACCAGCACCCCGCAACTTCAGCTTCAACTCGCCGCACGGCGCATGCCCCGATTGCACAGGCCTCGGCTCGCGCCTGGAGATCGATCCGGACCTCGTCATCCCGGACCGGTCCCGCGCCCTCTCGGATGGAGCCGTCCTGCCGTGGCGCCGGATGGTGATCACCGAGTCCTGGGGCGCGAAGATCCTCGAGGCCGTGGCCGAGCGCTACGGCTTCGGCATGGGCGTCCCGTTCGAGGAGCTGGGCGACGGGGCCAAGCAGATCGTGCTGCACGGCAACGGCGGCGAGCGCGTCGAGGTTCGCTACCGGGCGCGCAACGGCAACATGCATACCTTCCGGACGACGTTCGAGGGCGTGATCCCGAACCTGCAGCGGCGGTACCGCGAGACCGGCTCGGAGATGATCAAGGGCGAGATCGAGCGCTACATGACGACCAAGCCGTGCCCCACCTGCGGCGGCATGCGGCTCAAGCCGGAGTCCATCTCGGTCACGGTGGCGGGGCAGAACATCATCGAGACGACGCGGCTCTCCGTGACCGATGCCCTCGCCTGGTACGGCGCGCTGTCCGCGCGGCTGAGCGACCGCGAGAACCAGATCGCCCGGCAGGTCCTCAAGGAGATCCGCGGCCGCCTCGGTTTCCTCGTCGACGTGGGGCTGGATTACCTGACGCTCGATCGTGCCTCGGGAACGCTCTCGGGCGGAGAGGCGCAGCGCATCCGGCTGGCGACGCAGATCGGCTCCAGCCTGATGGGCGTGCTGTACATCCTCGACGAGCCGTCGATCGGGCTGCACCAGCGCGACAACGACCGGCTCATCGCCACGCTGGAGCGCCTCCGCAACCTCGGAAACACGCTCGTCGTGGTCGAGCATGACGAGGAGACGATCCGTTCGGCCGATTGGGTGATCGACATCGGGCCGGGCGCGGGCGAGCACGGCGGCCGCCTGATCCACTCCGGGCCGCTGGGGGAGCTGCTGACGAACGAGGAGTCGGTCACCGCGGCGTACCTGCGCGGCGACCGCAGCGTCCCCATCCCGGAGGGTCGTCGCCGGGGGAGCGGGCGCAGCCTCACCATCCGCGGCGCGGCGGAGAACAATCTGCGCGATATCGACGTCGGCTTCCCGCTGGGGTGCTTCGTGGCGGTGACCGGCGTGAGCGGCTCCGGCAAGTCGAGCCTCGTCACCCAGATCCTCTACCCGGCGCTGGCGGCGCGGATCTGGGGTGCGCGCGAGCGCCCCGGGAAGCATCGGTCCATCGAGGGGATCGACGAGATCGACAAGGTGATCGAGATCGATCAGTCACCGATCGGTCGCACGCCTCGCTCGAACCCGGCGACCTACACCGGTCTCTGGGCTCCGCTCCGCGAGCTGCTCGCCGCCGTGCCCGAGGCGCGGCTGCGCGGCTACAAGCCGGGACGCTTCAGCTTCAACGTGAAGGGCGGCCGCTGCGAGGCGTGCGAGGGCGCCGGCATCGTGCAGATCGAGATGCATTTCCTGCCCGACGTCTACGTCCAGTGCGAGGTGTGCAAGGGCAAGCGCTACAACCGCGAGACGCTCGAGATCCACTACAAGGGCAAGAACGTGGCGGAGATCCTGGAGATGACGGTCGACGAGGCGCTCGAGTTCTTCAGCGTCGTGCCCTCCATCCGAAACCGGCTGCAGACCCTCCACGACGTGGGGATGGGCTACATCCACCTCGGTCAGCCGGCCACGACGCTCTCGGGCGGCGAGGCGCAGCGCGTGAAGCTGGCCACGGAGCTGTCGAAGCGGGCCACCGGGCGCACCTTCTACATCCTCGACGAGCCGACCACTGGCCTCCACTTCGACGACGTCGCGCGGCTGCTCGACGTTCTCGGCCGGCTGGCGGATGCGGGCAACACGGTCGTCGTCATCGAACACAACCTGGACGTCATCAAGAGCGCCGATTGGGTCATCGATCTGGGGCCGGAGGGGGGAGACGCCGGCGGCGACCTCGTCGCCTCGGGCACCCCGGAGCAGGTGGCTGCCAACGACGCCTCGTACACGGGGCGCTACCTGCGGAAGGTGCTGGATGCACCGCGGCCCGCCGCCCGCTCACGCCGCCGACGCGTCGCCGCCGCCGCCGGCTGAGGATGGTCGACACGGAGCGGGCCACGGAGCTCCAGGACGCGTGGGACGCGCGCGTTCATGCTGAGCGGGACCAGGTCGAGCGCTGCCGGCTGGTGGACGAGGCGCCGGACTTCTACGCGCCGGTCACGGCACGTTTCATCGAGGATCCGCGGCGCGAGGGCGATGAGCTGCTGGAGGCGCTGCTCCGCCTCGTGGAGCCCGGGGAGACCTGGCTCGACATCGGTGCCGGTGCAGGCCGCTATGCCCTTCCTCTGGCGCTGCGCGCCGGGAAGGTGGTCGCGCTCGATCCGTCGCCGGGCATGCTCGCGGCCCTGCGCGACGGCATGACCCGCCATGGCGTGGCGAACATCGACGTGCACGAGGGACGCTGGCCGCAGGCCGCCGGGGCGTCGTCACTGCGCGCGGACGTGGCGTTCATTGCGCACGTGGGGTACGACCAGGCGCCGATCGGCCCATTTCTCGACGCGATGGATGAGGCCGCGGAGCGCCGTTGCGTGGCCGTGATGCTGGAGCACTCGCCGGCAAGCTTTTCGGCGCCCCTCTGGACGGCAGTTCATGGCGTCGAGCGGGTATCCCTGCCCGCGTGCCCCGAGCTCGTGGCGATACTGGAGGCGCGCGGCAGCCGGCCGCGCCTGCAGCGCCTTCCGCAGCCCGCGCGTCGCTGGCCGGACGTGCCGAGCCTGCTGGCGCAGCTCCGCCACCAGCTCTGGATCCCCGACGAAGGTCCGGCGAACGACCTGCTGGTGGCTGCCGTGAACCGCGCCGTGGCGCGCGAGCCGGAAGGAGTCCGGCTCCCGGCCGCTACCGCCTGGGTCGGGATCGTCGACTGGGATCCGGCACGTTGACGGTCAAGGCCCGGAGTATGATGCGGCCCGATCGGGGGCATCTGAACGATGGAGGGTTCGGTCCGTGGCAAGTGCTGCGCTCGTCATCCTGGGCATCATCCTGGTGGTCCTGGGGCTCTTGAGTCCGGCCTTCTGGCTGATCATCGTCGGCCTGGTCGCCATCCTGGGCGGCGGCGTCCTGCAGGTTGCGATGGCGCGCCGCACGTAGGCGCGCGGCACGTGCCAGGTCCCGCTCGCGACGAGGCCCTCGCCCTGCTCCATGCGTGGAACGAGAGCCCCTCGCTGCGGAAGCACGGCCTGCTGGTCGAGGCTGGCGTCCGTGGCTACGCCGCGGATGACGGCCACGACGCGGCGACCGTCGAGCGCTGGGGGATCGCCGGCCTCCTGCATGACCTCGACTACGAGCGGCACCCTGATCCAAAGGCCCACGGCACCATCGGGGCCGACGAGCTCGCACGCCGCGGCTATGAAGACGAGATCGTGCACGCCGTCCGAGCGCACAACGACGCGCTCGACGTGCCACGCTCAAGCCGGCTCGACCACCTCGTCTACGCCTGCGACGAGCTCGCCGGCTTCCTCGTCGCCGTGGCCCTCATGCGACCAAGCAAGCGTCTCGCCGACGTGGAGCCGCGGCACGTGCGCAAGCGAATGAAGGACAAGGCGTTCGCGCGCGGCGTCCCGCGCGAGATGCTGCTGGCCGGGGCCGACGAGCTGGGCATCGGGTTCGACCACCACGTCGAGAACATGGTCCGCCACCTTTCCTCGATCGCTCCAGAGGTCGGCCTCTAGCGCAGCCCCGCCTCTGCGAGGAACCGCGACGGCTTCGTCGGGTCCGCTGCGAGGACCAGCGTGCGCGTGGCCCGCGTCATCGCCACGTAGGCGAGGCGCCGCTCCTCTTCGAGGGCCTGCTCCGGCTCTCGTGCATCGACCAGCGAGCGACGGTTCGGGAAACGGTCCGCCTCGATGCCGACGATCACCACCGTCTGCCACTCGCGACCCTTGGCCGCGTGCACGGTGACCAGCTCGACCCGGGCGTCGGGACGACGGAGCGACTCCAGGCGCGTCAGGGCCGCGTCGTGGGCGGCCAGGAACGCGTCGAGCCGCCTGAACCCGACGCTCCATCCGAGCAGCGCATCCAGGGCGGCGTGGTCGTCTTCTCCGAGCGCCTCCGCACCGTCAGCCCGTCGCCATCCGCGGCCGACGCGGAGTCCCCGCAGGGTCGTGAATGGCATGTCGCCGGCGGGGCCGCGGCGCGCATCGGCAACCAGGGCCCTGACGGGCTCCGCCTGCACGGGCGCTGGGACGCTCGTGGTATGCGGCAGCGCCGCGCGCACCACGGCAGCCAGGAGGGGCGTCAGCTCGGCCCGGGTTCGCGCCAGGAAGCACGTCGTACGTCCGGCTGCGGCCTCGGCGGCGGCAAGTGCCGTCAGCTGATCGGCCCAACCGGGGGCCGAGCTGTCGAACGCAGCGAGAGCCGGGACGCCATCGACCGATGCGGGCGCACGTGGCGACGCGCCGATGCGCTTGGGGAAGCGCTCCACGTTCTCTTCGATCAGGCGCCGCGAAGCCTCGACGACCTTGGCCGGGCAGCGGTAGTTGGTGGCGAGCTGCACGCGGCGCGCGGCGGGGTAGAGCGACTCGAAGCCGAGGATGCGACGGACGTCGGCGAGCCGCCAGGCATAGATGGTCTGGTCGTCGTCGCCGACCACGAAGAGGTTGTCCTGTGGAGCCGCCAGAAGCCGCACCAGTCGCAGCTGGCCCGCGTCGACGTCCTGGAACTCGTCGACGCAGAGGTGGCTGAAGCGCCGCTGCCAGCGGTCGCGCACGCCCTCGTCTGTCTCGAGAAGCCGGACCGCCTCCGCCACCAGGTCGTCGAAGTCGAGCGCTCCCCGTGAAACCAGCATGGACCGATACGCCTCGACCAATGACGGCAGCGGGGGCGCGTGCCCCTCGACCTTCCAGGCGGAAATCTGCGTGTCGAGCTGTGCGGCATCCGGCAGGCGTGGGGTCGCCGGCGGCTCGCCGGCGACCGGAACCGTCTCCGCGGCCGTCCGTCGCAGCAGGGCGCGCAGGAGCGGGAGCCGATCGGCGACGAGCTCGCGACGGACGCCGGCGTCGATGACGACCTGGCGAGCCAGCGCGTGAAGCGTGCGGACCTCGATGCGCTCTGCGCACGGCTCGTCGGGGACCAGCCGGCTGCCGATCCGTGCGGAGAGCTCCAGGGCGGCGTCGCGGTTGAAGGTCGCCACGGCGATCCGCTCGGGAGGGACGCCACGCGCCAGCAGCACGCCCAGGCGGGCGATGAGCGTCGTCGTCTTGCCGCTGCCGGCCGGTGCGATGATGAGCGATGGCCCGTCGGGAAGGGTGGCCGCCGCAGCCTGCTCCGGGTCCAGACGCGCGGTGATCCGGGACTCGCGGTCGGCCGGCGACTGCCGGCGTTCGATCACCATGCGGCCAAGCATCCGGCGGGCGGCTTACCGACGGATCACCCGGCCATTACCACCCGCCATCGCCGAGAACGATGGAGTCGCCGGTGTCGGCAGCAGCCGGCCGCATCGCCAGCTATCCTGTCGCCGCCCCATGACCGCTCGCGACCGCAGACGACCACACGCAACCCCCACCGCCCGTGCCCGGCGCGTCCAGGACGCGGCCAGCCGCGACGCGGCGCTGCGCGCGCAGGGCATCGATCCGGATGCGCAGGCGGCGTATGCCACCGAGGCCCCGGCGGCCGCCGGTCGACGGCAGCGGCGCACGGGACCGCCGCTTCGGACGATCTTCCTGATCGGGCTGCTGCTCGTCCTGGTCGTCGCGGTGATCGGCGCAATCGTGGTCTGGCAGCGCGTCAGCGCCTTCAACGATTCGGTCTCCACCGCGCCGGCCACCTCATCGGCTCTGTGGGGGCCGCTCGGTGGCAGCGACCGCATCAACGTCGTGCTCTTCGGGTACGGCGGCCCGGAGCATACCGGCGGCAACTACCTCGCCGACTCGATCCAGATCCTGAGCATCGACCCCGCCACCGATACGACGACCATGATCCCGGTCCCGCGTGACCTGTGGGTCGAGGGTGATCCCGAGATCCCGGACAACGCGAAGATCAACGCCGCGTTCGCCATCGGCTACGCGCGCGACGGCATCCCGGAGGGAGCGCGGCTGGCGACCAAGGTGCTGGGCGAGGTGACGGGCCTCCAGATCGATTACTGGCTGGCCATGGACTTCACCGGGTTCCGGGAGGTGATCGACGCCGTCGGCGGGGTGACCATCCAGAACCCAACGGCCTTCTCGTACACGTGGAACGAGGAACTATTCCGCAAGGGCAACTTCAACGGCGGGACATTCCCCGGCGGCGAGCTGCACTTGGACGGGGAGGAGGCCCTGGCCTACACCCGCGCCCGGTACACCTCGGTGACGGAGGAGTCGAGCGACTTCGCCCGCTCGGTGCGCCAGCAGCGGGTGCTCGGGGCGCTCCGCCAGAAGATCGGCTCCGGGGGCATCGGATCCATCGGTCCCGGGCTGTCCATGATGGACGCGCTGAAGGGCGAGATGACGACGAACCTCTCGGCGATCGACCTCTTCCTGCTGAGCGGCCACCTCAGCCCCGACCGCCGCATCGAGCTGACCGAGGACGTGATCCTGCAGGCCACGACGAACACCATCGGCCAGTACATCCTGGTCGTCATCGGGCGCGACGGCCCGACCGACTACCAGCCGCTCAAGGACTACATCGCCGATGAGCTGGCCAAGCCGATTGCCACGCCGGCACCCTCGCCCTCGACCGGCGGCTAGGGCGGCGGCCGCATCGGCCTAGAATTCGGTTCGTGACCCCCCACCTGCGCGCGATCCTGCGCCAGCTGCCGACTTCACCCGGCGTCTACCTGATGAAGGACGCGGATGGGCGTGTCCTCTACGTGGGCAAGGCCGATGTCCTCCGCAACCGGGTGCGCTCCTACTTCGGCAGCAAGGGCGCGCTCGACGCACGCATCCTGCGCATGACGCAGGAGGTGGCCGATGTCGACTACATCGTCACCGACACGGTCAGCGAGGCCTTCCTGCTCGAGGGCAACCTCATCAAGGAGCACCGGCCGCGCTTCAACATCCGGCTGCGCGACGACAAGAGCTACCCGTTCGTGAAGGTGACGCTGGGCGAGGACTTCCCGCGCATCGTGCGGACGCGGAAGCTGGCGCGCGACGGGAGCCGCTACTTCGGGCCGTACGCATCGGCGTCCAGCGTGGACGACACCCTGAAGCTGCTGCGCAAGATCTTCCCGTTCCGCACCTGCAACCTCGACATTCCGGAGGGCAAGCGGGTGCTCGAGCGGCCCTGCCTGCTCTACTACATCAACCGATGCCAGGGTCCCTGCATCCAGGCCGTCGAGAAGGCGCCCTACCGCGCCACGATCGGGCGCATCGTCGACTTCCTGGACGGCAAGCAGGAGGGGATCGCGGACGAGCTGCGCGACGAGATGGGGCAGCATGCGGAGGCGCTGCGCTTCGAGCAGGCTGCCGCGGCCCGCGACAAGCTGCGCGCGGTCGAGCGGACGATCGAGCAGCAGAAGGTGGCTGCCTACAGCCGCGCGGAGCAGGACGTGGTGGGGATGGCGCGCGAGGAGGGGGAGGCCTGCCTGCAGCTGTTCGTCATCCGCAACGGCAAGATGATCGGTCGCGAGCACTTCATCGTGGAGAACGCGCGCGACGCGAGCGACGGCGAGGTGCTCGGCTCGTTCCTGCAGCAGTACTACTCGGTGACGGAGCGTCCGCCGCGCGAGGTGCTCCTGCCGGCGCTGCCGGCCGAGGGCGATGAGCTGACCGCCTTCCTGGGCGAGCGGCGCGGCTCCCGGGTTGCCCTGCACGTCCCCGAGCGCGGTGAGAAGCGGCGCCTCCTGGCGCTCGCGACGCAGAACGCGGTCGAGGCGCTCGCCAAGGAGCGTGCCGAGTGGCTCGCCGACGCCGAGAAGCGCGACGAGGCGCTCGAGGGCCTGGCCGAGGCACTGGGGCTGGCACGGGTGCCGGAGCGGATCGAGTGCTACGACATGAGCAACATCCAGGGCACGTCGGCGGTCGGCAGCATGGTCGTCTTCGTGAACGGGCGTCCCGAGCCGCGCGAGTATCGCCGCTTCCGCATTCGCTCCGGTGAGACGCCCGACGACTTCCGGATGATGGCCGAGGTGCTGCGACGTCGCTTCTCGCGGGCTTCCCGGCTCCGCGCGGAGACGGGCGCACTCTCCCTGGCGGCGGTCGGTGCCGACGAGGTCCCCGAATCGATCGACGACGGCGAGGGACGGCGGCGCGGCGGCGAGGGCTGGGCACTTCCGGACCTGGTCATCGTGGACGGCGGCAAGGGGCAGCTGTCCGCGGCGGTGGGCGTGCTGCAGGAGCTCGCCATGAGCGACCTGCCGCTGGCCGGGCTGGCGAAGCGCTTCGAGGAGCTGTACGTGCCCGGTCGCTCCGACCCCATCGTCCTGCCGCGGCGGTCGCAGGCGCTCTACCTGGTGCAGCGCATCCGCGACGAGGCGCACCGCTTCGCCATCACCTACCACCGCACCGTTCGCGGCAAGCGCGCCCTGGCCAGCGTCTTCGACGATGTTGCGGGCATCGGCCCGGCGCGCAAGCGCGCGCTCCTCAAGCGGTTCGGGAGCGTCCGCCATATCCGGGAGGCCACGGTCGAGGAGGTGGCTGCAACGCCCGGCGTGGGACGCGAGGTCGCGGAGCGGCTGAAGGCCCGGCTGGCGCGCGAGGGGATGCTCGCCTGAGCGCCGATTGCGAGCCCCGCCGATCGGCCCCTATAATCGCGCGGCCCGCCGCCGACGAGCGGCGCGTTTCGTGTCCGGCCCGATGCCGGTGCGCTCGCCCGAGTGAAAGGACCGAACTGGCTTTAGCATGACCTGGCGCCGCATCGCCCCGTGGGTGATCCTCGTTACCCTCCTGCTGGCGATCTACATCGACATCCCGCGCTCGTGGATGCCCTCCGGCCTGCCCGGCGGGGATCTGCACACGACGCTGGGGCTCGACCTGCAGGGCGGGATCCGGGTCACGCTGGCCGTGCAGCCGCAGCCGGGCGAGACGGTCACCGACGAGCAGCTGAGCACCGCGCGCGACATCATCGAGCGGCGCGTCGGCGGCATCGGCGTCTCTGAGCCGCAGGTGCGGACCGAGGTCAGCGCCGACCAGCGGCGCATCGTGGTCGAGGTGCCGGGCCTCTCCAACGAGGACCAGATCCGCTCGTTGGTTGGGTCAACCGGACAGCTGCAGTTCATCGACCCGAAGGGCCAGACGCTGGCGGACAACCAGGACGTCCGCGACCAGATCGCGAACGGTGGCGTGGAGGTCCTCTTCGACGGCGGCTTCATCGACCCGAACACCGTCGCGCCCTCGTCGCAGACCGGCGAGGTCGGTGTCCAGTTCACGCTGCGCAGCCCCGCCTCCGAGCAGTGGTGCACGTTCACCACCAACAACGTCGGTCGCCAGGGCCCGATCGCGCTGGATGGCATCGTTTACACCGTCCCGACGATCCGCGGTGCAATCTGCGGCGGCAACACCGTCATCACCGTCGGCACCGGGGCCAGTGCCCGAACCGAGCAGGAGAACCTCTACAACACGCTGCGCTTCGGCGCGCTGCCGGTCTCCCTGCTCGAGCAGGGCGTCGAGAAGGTCGCTCCGACGCTGGGCGCCGACTTCCTGGCCCAGGCCCTGGCCGCGGGCGGCATCGGTCTCCTGCTGGTGCTCATCTTCATGGTCGCTTTCTACCGCATGCCGGGCGTGCTGGCCGCAGGCGCGCTGATCTTCTACACACTGGTGGTCTACGCCATCTTCCGGCTGATCGGGGTCACGCTGACCCTCGCCGGGGTGGCGGCCTTCATCCTCTCCATCGGCATGGCCGTTGACGCGAACATCCTCATCTTCGAGCGGATGAAGGAGGAGATACGCGCCGGCAAGTCGCTGGTGCCCGCCATCGAGGCCGGGTTCAACCGTGCCTGGTCGAGCATCCTCGACTCGAACGTCAGCTCGATCCTGGTGGCTTCCTGGCTCTACTGGCAGGGGACGACGGTCGTGCGGGGCTTCGCGCTGGTGCTGATCATCGGCGTGCTCGTCTCGATGTTCTCGGCCGTGACGGTCACGCGGACGGTGCTCCGCTACGTCGTGCGCACCGACTGGGGCCGGCGCCTCGAGCTCTACCACGTGGAGCGCTGAGCCATGTTCGACATCGTCGGCAAGCGCCGCTGGTACTTCCTCTTCAGCGCGCTGATCACGGTTCCCGGCGTGATCTTCATCATCCTCGGCGGGCTGCGACCGTCGGTCGACTTCACCGGCGGCACGGTGTGGCAGGTCCGCTACGAGAGCCGGCCGGCCGCCTCCGAGGTCACCACTGCGCTGGCTGAGCTCGGCTACACCGATGCCACCGTGCGCGAATTGTCCGACGGCTTCCTGGAGATCCGCACCGAGCCGATCGACCTGCTCCCGCCGCAGACGCCGATTCCGACCCCGTCGCCCGGGGCATCCGGCTCGCCCGACGCCTCAGGCTCGCCCGGGGCATCCGACTCGCCCGGCGCTTCGGCATCGAGCCAGCCATCGCCCTCGCCGACGCCGACCCAGAGCAGCGCGATCACCACGCCGGTGCCGAGCACGACGGCCGGGGCGTCTGGCTCGGCGGCTCCCAGCGCCAGCCCCACGCCGATCCAGGTTGCCGCCGGCACCGACTTCGACAAACTGCAGAAGCAGCTGGTGGACCGATTTGGTCCAGGGGAGCCCCGCAGCCTCACCACCGTCGGCCCCCTGATCGGCTCCGAGCTGATCCGATCGTCGGTGATCCTGATCGTGGTCGGCGAGCTCTTCATCCTGCTCTACCTGTGGGTCAGGTTCGGCTTCCGCTTCGGGACCGCCGCGATCGTGGCCCTGCTGCACGACGTGATCGTGGTGGTCGGGATCTTCGCGATCCTCGGCTTCTTCTTCAACCTGGAGTTCGACGCGCTCTTCGTGACGGCCCTGCTGACCGTCATCGGCTTCAGCGTGCATGACACGATCGTGGTCTTCGACCGCATTCGCGAGAACCGGATTCGCCATGCCGGCGAGCCGTTCGGCGCGATCGTGAACCACTCGATCCTGCAGACGCTCGGCCGGTCGATCAACACCTCGGTGACCGTGGTGGTGACGCTGGCCGCCCTCTTCCTGCTGGGTCCGGCCACGATCAAGACCTTCACGCTGGCGCTGCTGATCGGCGTGGTGAGCGGCACGTACTCGTCGATCTTCAACGCGAGCCAGCTGCTCGTCGCGTGGTACGAGTGGGACGCGAGCCGCAAGGGCCGGCCCACCAAGGCGAAGGCCACCACCCGCTGACCGCCGGTAACCGAATCGTAAGCGGCGGGTAAGCGCCCGCGGCTACCATGCCGGCGTGATCCCTCCGCGCCTCGAGTGGCTCCTCCCGGAGCCGCTGCTCGCCCCCCCGGTCTTCGCAGGGTTCGGGCGGCCGGTCGCCACCCTCCTGGCGCGCCGCGGGTTCCAGACAGACGAACAGCTGCGCGCCTTCCTGCAGGGCGGCGAGGCATCGCTGCACGACGTCTCCCTCATGGCCGATGCCGAGACAGCCCTTGATCGGCTGGAACGGGCGATCGACGAGGGGGAGCGGATCGCCATCTGGGGCGACTACGACGCCGACGGGATGACCGCGGTGGCCATCTGGTCCACCGCGCTGCGGGCCTGCGGGGCCGAGGTCGTGCGCCACATCCCCTCGCGACTGGCTGAGGGGTACGGCCTCTCGGTGCCGGGGTTGGAGCGGCTCGCCTCGGCCGGGATCGGCCTGGTCGTGACCTGCGACTGCGGCGTCGTCAACGTGGCGGAGGTCGAGCACGCGCAGCGGATAGGACTGGACGTGATCGTGACCGATCACCACCTTCCCGGCGGCACGCTGCCGCCGGCCGTGGCGGTCGTCGATCCGCACCGTGCCGACTGCAGCTATCCGGACGTCGACCTGACCGGCGCCGGGCTCTCGTACAAGCTCGCGGATGCGCTGCTGACGCGCCGCGGCCGGCAGGTGCCGGATCTCGCCGGCCTGGCAGCCATCGGCACGATCGCCGACATGGCGCCCATGACCGGTGAGAGCCGGGCAATCGTGCGGCTGGGGCTGGCGCAGCTCGGAAGGACCGAGCGTGCCGGACTCCGGTCCCTCCTCGCGCGCACCGCGGAGCACCCCGAGGCGCCCACGGCGCGCGACCTCGCCTTCGGCGTCGCACCCTGGATCAACGCCGCCGGACGCCTCGACGAGGCCGATCTCGCGATCCGCCTCCTGCTCGAGGAAGACCGGGAGGATGCCGAGCGCCTCGCCGAGGCGCTCGGCGACGCGCACCGGGAGCGACGCCGGCTGACGGCCCATGCGATCGACGAGGCACGCGCACTCCTCGTCGACCTGCCGGGCGACGCGCCGCTGGCGCTGCGCGGCGATGACTGGGCCCCTGGGGTCATTGGCCTCGTGGCCGGCCGTCTCGCCGAGTCACTTGCTCGGCCCGTCGCCGTCGCGTGCCTGGTGGGGGAGGAGCTGCGCGGATCGGTGCGCGCTCCCGCCGACTTCCACGTCGCCCAGGCGCTCTCGGCATGTGCCGGCCACCTGACCAAGCGCGGTGGCCACGCCGGGGCCGGGGGGTTCAGCCTCTCGCCCGATGGCTGGGCCGCCTTCGCGGACGCCTTCGGCAGGCTGCCCCGGCCCTTCCCCGCCGGCTCCGGCGAGACCCTGGAGCGGGCGGGCCGCGTCACGGTCGACCTGGTGCTGCCCGCGGTGCACCTCGGCTGGGCACTGGCCGGGGAGATTCGACGGCTGGCCCCCTTCGGCCCGGGGCACGTGGAGCCCGTGCTGGCGGTGACCGGGCTCTCGGTCCGGGAGGCGCGGCGGGTGGGCAGCGGGGAGGATCACGTGGCGTTCCGCATGCGCCGCGGCGCCGAGACGATCGACGCCATCGCGTTCGGCACGCCCGCGGACCGCGAGCTGCCGGAGCCCGGCAGCATGCTCGACCTGGTGGGAACGCTGGAGGAGGACGCCTTCCAGGGAAACCCTCGCCTCAGGCTGCGCGTCACCGACTACGCTCATGGCGACGCGAGCCCGCTGGCACAGCGTCGCCGGCAGGCCGTCGCGATTCCGGTCGGGGCCCCCGCCGGAGCGGCCCGGTGACGCCGATCGATCGGCTCCGACGCCGCGTCGAATCGCTGCGGGCGCCGCTGTGCCTGGGCATCGATCCCCACCCCGACGCGCTGCCGGAGGGGCTCCCGCACGACGTCCAGGGCCTGGAGACCTTCGCTCGCGGGCTGCTGGAGGTCGCTGCGCCGCTGGCAGCGGCGGTGAAGATCAACGTCGCCTTCTTCGAGGCCTTTGGCAGCGCCGGTAGCGCGGCACTCGAGCGGGTCCGCGCCGACGTCCCGGACGATCACGTCGTGATCCTGGATGCGAAGCGGGGTGACGTCGGCAGCACGGCGGAGCGCTACGCCACGGCCCTGCTCGGCCACCTCGCGGCCGACGGGGTGACGCTTTCCCCATACCTGGGCGAAGACGCCATCGAGCCGTTCCTCGCGTACGGGGACAGAATCGTCTACGTCCTGGCTCGCACCTCGAACCCGAGTGCCGCGAGCCTGCAACACCTCCGCGTCGAACCGCAGGGGCGCACCCTGGCCGAGCACGTGGCTGCCTGGGTGGACGGCCGGTGGCCGCGTCCCGAGGTTGGCCTCGTGGTGGGCGCAACGGCACCCGGCGAGCTCGAGGCGCTGCGCACCCGCCATCCCGAGCCCGCGTTCCTGGTCCCCGGCGTGGGCGCACAGGGTGGCGACCTGGTGGCGGCCGTCCGGTCCTGCCATGGGCGTCGGGCTCCGGGGCTCGTCAACATCTCACGCGGCATTGCGGCCGCGTCGTCCGGCAGTGACTGGCGACGGGCGGCGGCGGACGCGGGGGAGCGCTGGCGAGCCAGAATGGCCGATGCCGGTGCTACACTGGCTTCCTAGCCCGAACAAGCCGGCGCCCCAGGCGCCACAAGAAGGATCGGCATATCGCATGGGACCAATTGGCTGGCCTGAACTCATCATCCTCCTGGTGGTGGTCCTGATCGTCTTCGGACCCGGCAAGCTGCCGGACATCGGCAACGCCATCGGCAAGGGCGTCCGGGAGTTCCGAAAGGCCTCGAACGACCTCGAGGAATCGATCCGCGGCGACACGAAGAAGCCGGGCGCGAGCAACGAGCGGACCGACACCAAGTAGTCCCGTCGGCGCGCTCCCGTCCACCACACGCCCCGGCGACCAGCCTGGCCGCCGGCCTCGCGGCGTGCCGGCTTGCTGAGCGGGTAGTTCAATCGTGACCAACGAGCTCGCGACCATGAGCCTTGTGGAGCACCTCGAGGAGCTCCGTCGCCGGCTCATCATCATCGTCATCTCGATCCTGGCCGCGGCGGTCGTCGGCTACCTCTTCGCCGGCGCCGTCCTGGACCTGCTGCGGACGCGCCTCCCGGAGGAGTACCGGACCCTCATCTTCCTCAGCCCGCCCGACCTGTTCGCGGCGTACCTGAAGATCGCCGGCTTCATCGGCATTGCCCTCGCCATGCCGGTGATCCTGTTCCACGTCTGGCGATTCGTGACGCCCGGCCTGACCGCTCGCGAGCGGCGCTTCGTGTGGCCGGTGATCATCGCCGCCCTCGCCCTCTTCGCGCTCGGCATCGTCATCGGCTTCATCGTCATCCCGTACGCCCTGAACTTCCTGCTCGGCTTCGCCGGGAACGGGCTGGAGCCGGCACTGACCGTCGACGGCTACATCGGCTTCGTGACGACCATGATGCTGGCGTTTGGCCTGGTGCTCGAGTTCCCGATCGTGCTGATCGGCCTGGCACGGGTGGGCATCCTCAACTACCGGCGGGTCGCCTCGCAGCGCCGGTGGGCGATCCTGGCCATCGTCCTGTTCGCCATCGTCCTGACCCCCGGCGGCGATCCCATCTCACCGCTCATCCTGTCGGGCGTGATGTTCCTGCTCTTCGAGGGCTCGCTGCTCATCATCCGCCTCATCAGGCGCTGACCGATGGCCGGTACTCCAGCTGCGCGCGTGCTCCTGCTGACCGACGCGGGCATGAACGAGCACTCGGCGCCGGGCCATCCCGAACGGCCTGAGCGGCTCGCCGCGGTTGCAGCGGGGGTGATCGATGGCGCGGATCGGGCGGGCGCAGAGCTCGTTCGGGAGGCACCGATCCCCGCGACCGACGACCAGCTCCACCGCATCCATCCAGCGTGGCACGTCGATCGGCTGGAGCAGATCGCGCACGCCGGCGGCGGCTGGCTGGACGCCGACACCTACGTGGGGCGCCGTTCGGTTGACGCTGCCCGCATGGCGGCCGGTGCCACGATCCAGGCGGCACGGATGGTGGCGCGCGGCGCCGGCCAGGTTGCGTTCGCGGTGGTCCGGCCGCCGGGACACCACGCATCGGACGAGCGAGCGGCCGGCTTCTGCCTCGTCAACAACATCGCGATCGCCGTGGCCGACCTGCGCGCCAACGACGCCGTCATGCGGATCGCGATCCTCGACTGGGACGTCCACCACGGCGACGGGACGCAGGCGATCTTCGATGCCGACGCCGATCTCTTCTACGCTTCCACCCACCAGTCGCCGCTCTACCCCGGCACCGGCGACGCGATGGAGCGGGGGAGCGGCGGCGCTGCTGGCACGAAGCGCAACGTGCCCCTGCCGCCGGGCGCCGGCGACGATCTCTTCACCGACGCCTGGCTCACGCAGATGCTGCCGGCACTCGAGGCGTTCGCCCCGCAGGCGATCCTCGTCTCGGCCGGGTTCGACGCGCATCGCGACGATCCCCTCGCGCACCTGGCCGTGACCGAGGACGGGTACCGGCGGGTCGCGGTGGAGATTGGCCGGCTCGCAGCGCGACTCGGCATCCCGGGGGTGGCCCTGGCGCTCGAGGGCGGGTACGACCTGCCTGCACTGCGCCGCAGCGCCGCAGCGACGGTCGACGGCCTGCTATGGGGATTTGCCGGCGACGGCGAGCGGGTTCGGTAGGGCTATACTCGGACGACTGAGCACGACGCACAGGGCCATGCCGCGAGCCGCACAGACCGCCACTGCAGCATCTCCCGCGACGCTGCCCGGCCGGCGGGGGAGACCCGATCAGGACGGGCAGCCTGCCGTTGGCCAGGTGGTCATCATCAGCGGCCTCTCCGGCGCCGGGAAGAGCGAGGCGTCCAAGCAGTTCGAGGACCTCGGCTACTACTGCGTCGACAACCTGCCGCCCGAGCTGCTCGACAACTTCCTGGACCTTCGCCAGGCCGATCCCGCGCGCTACGCCCGGATCGCTCTGGTGCTCGACATCCGCGCGGGGGATCCTGCGCTGGCGATCCGCGAGGCGCGGGAGAAGCTGCTCGGCCAGGGAGCGAACCTCGACATCATCTACCTCGAGTCGAACGACGCGAACCTCGTCAGCCGGTTCAGCGAGACCCGCCACCGGCACCCACTGCAGGCGCGCAGCGGGATCCAGGCAGGGATCGCCGAGGAGCGGCGGCGCCTGGAGGCGACCCGTGAACTGGCCGACCACGTGATCGACACGAGCGGCCTGTCGGTCGGACAGCTGAAGGAACGGCTCATCGGCTTCGTTCCGCGCGACGGCGCGGGCGACGCGGTGACGGTGGACATCGTCACCTTCGGCTTCAAGTACGGCCTGCCCCTCGAGGCGGACCTCGTGTTCGACGTCCGATTCCTGACGAACCCGTACTACGTCCCCGACCTGAAGAAGCTGTCGGGACTCCACCCACCCGTTCGCGACTACGTCCTCCAGCAGCCCGCCGCCGGCCGCTTCCTCGACCTCGTCGCGGAGATGCTCGAGCTGACCATTCCGGCCTACCGCGCGGAGGGCAAGGAGCGCCTGACGGTGGCGCTCGGCTGCACCGGCGGCTACCACCGCTCGATCGCGCTGGCCGAAGAGCTGGCGGGACGGCTGCAGGACGTCGAGGGCGCGTCGGTCGCCGTCTTCCACCGGGAGCTGGAGCGATGAAGCTGCCGCGGCTGCCACGCTGGATGTACCCCGGCATGCACCTCAAGCGCTGGCTGCTGCTGCTCTTCGCCGGGATCACCGTGCTCGGTCTCGCGTCCGCCATCCTCCTCATCGAGCTCTACCGGGGGCTGCCGGACGACTCCATCGTGCTCCAGATCACCGGCGCCGGCCTCGATCGGCCGATCCGCGCCGCCATCGCCCTGGCTGGCGGGATCCTGCTCACCGCAGTCGGGGTCTGGGGGCTGATGCGGAGCGTCGTGTCGCCGTTCGTGCAGCGCGGCGACAGCGTGATGGAGGTGCTCTACACCAAGCGCTACCTTGCCCGGGGACCGCGGATCGTGGCGATCGGTGGCGGGACCGGACTCTCGACGCTCCTTCGCGGGCTCAAGGGCTACTCGGCCAACATCACCGCCATCGTGGCCGTCGCCGACGACGGCGGCTCATCGGGTCGCCTGCGCCAGCAGCTGGGGATTGCGCCCCCGGGCGACATCCGTAACTGCATCGCGGCCCTGGCCGATGCCGAGCCCCTGATGACCCAGCTGATGCAGTACCGATTCCCGCCCGGCTCGGGCCTGGACGACCACGCCTTCGGCAACCTGTTCATCGCGGCCATGACGGCCGTGACCGGTGACTTCGAGGAGGCGGTGCGCGAGTCGAACCGCGTCCTCGCCGTGCGCGGCCAGGTCCTGCCGGCCACGAGCGTGCCGCTGAACCTGGCAGCGGTGCTGGCATCCGGTCGCCGGCTCCAGGGCCAGGCGGCGATCACGCATGCGGAGGAGCCCATCGATCGCGTGACGATCGAGCCGGGCGACGTCCGCGCCAATCCCGAGGCGCTGGAACGCATGCTCGAGGCGGACATGATCGTGATCGGCCCGGGCAGCCTCTACTCGAGCGTGCTTCCCAACCTGCTCATCAGCGACATCCGGGATGCCCTCGCGGCCGCCAGCGGCCTGCGTGTCTACGTATGCAACGTGGCGACCCAGCCGGGCGAGACGGCGAGCTTCTCCGCCGCGGCACACCTGGAGGCCCTCTTCGAGCACGTGGGCGACGACCTCATCGACTTCGCGCTCATCAACGGCAACCACTCGGCGCGACGACCGCAGGGCTGGCTGGGGCAGCCGGTGATCGTGGACGAGCGCCGCCTCGAGGGGCTGCCGGTGGCGGTCATCGAACAGGACCTCGTGGACGTCTCTAACGCGCATCGCCACGATCCAGCCAAGCTGGCCAGCGCGCTGCTCCGCCTCCAGCAGGAGGAACGCGGGGAACGAGTCCGGCAACGTCGCCTCCGTCGCCCGGCCGCATCGGCCGGCTGACGAGCTGATGCTGGTCGCCAGTGAGCTGAAGGGCGAGCTCGCCCGGATCCAACCCGCGCGAAGCTGCTGCCGCCGCGCGGAGCTGGCCGGCCTGCTCTTCGTCCGCAGCGCCGCCGGCGGCGTCAGCACGCTGGAGCACTCCACCGCGCGCGTCGCCGTCCAGCTGGCGGCATCGCTGGGGATCCGGGCGACCGCCGGCCCCGCGGCCGGTCCGCGGGCCGGATCCGGCAGGTCGCGTTCGGGACGCCACCACCTCGCGGTCGCCCTCTCGCCGGAAGGTGATGCCCCGTGGCACTGGGCCGGCGCCAAGCCATGCGACCGGCGCGCGTTCCTCCGCGGGGTGCTGCTTTCCGGGTCAATCTCCCTCACGCACAGCGGTCCGCACGTCGAGTTCGTCTTCGACGACCGGCGCCGCGCGGCGCAGCTGGTGGGGCACCTCCAGGAGCTGGACCTGACGCCCGGGCTGCAGCGCCGTCGCGGCCGGCACGTGGTCTACCTCAAGGGACGCGAGCAGCTCGGGGCGCTGCTGCGCCTGACCGGCGCCAACCGCGCTCTGCTGGACCTGGAGTCGGACCGCGTCGCGCGCGACGTCCGTAACCGCCTCAACCGGCTCCTGAACGCAGAGGAGGCGAACCTCGACCGGACCGTCCGCGCCGCGGATCGGCAGCTGCAGGCGATCAGCCGACTGGAGGCGAGCGGGGAGCTGCAGCAGCTGCCGGAGGCGCTGCGCGAGACCGCACAGCAACGGCGCCGCCAGCCCGACGCCGACCTGGACGCCCTCGCCGCGTCGCTGGGCATCAGCCGCTCGGCGGTCAACCATCGGCTGCGACGCCTCGTCGCCCTGGCGGCGAGGGCCGAGGAGCCACCGCAACCCAACCGAGCCAGGAGGACCGCGTGACCGAGAACCGGCTGCCATTCGTGGCGGGGAACTGGAAGATGAATCCCGCCAGCCGCTCCGCTGCCGTCGAGCTGGCGCGCGCCGTCGCGGCGGCGACGCGGGGACTCTCCGCGCGGACCGTGATCTGCCCGCCGTCGGTCTTCCTGGAGGCCGTGGCCGAGGCGGTCGACGGCAGCGAGGTCGGTGTCGGTGCGCAGACGATGCGCGCGGAGGAGTCGGGCGCCTTCACCGGCGAGGTCTCCCCGCTGATGCTGGCCGGGGTGGCGGAGTACGTCATCATCGGCCACTCCGAGCGAAGGCAGTACGACAACGAGACCGATGCCGGCGTGGCCGCCAAGGTCCGTTCGGCGGTCGACCACAAGATCATCCCGATCGCCGCCATCGGCGAGCGGGCCGACGAACGCCGCGCTGGGCAGACGCAGGCGGTCATCGACCGGCAGCTGCGTGCCGCGATCTCCGGACTGGAGCGGCTGGCGGGGAGCGGCCTCGTGATCGCCTACGAGCCGGTCTGGGCCATCGGCACCGGCGATGCCGCCTCGCCGGACGACGCCCAAACTGCCGCGGCACAGGTTCGCAGCATCCTGCACGAGGCTGATCCCGATGCGGCCCACGAGGTGCCGATCCTCTACGGCGGGAGCTGCACGCCCGACAACGCGGAGGACCTCTTCGCGATGCCCGACGTGGACGGGGCGCTGGTGGGCGGCGCCTCGCTGGATGCGTCGCGCTTCGCGGCGATCGTGCGCGCGGCGGCAGAGGTGCGTGGCTGATGGCCGCCCCGCACCCGGTGGTCCTCTGCGTGCTCGACGGCTTCGGCCTGAACGACGACCCGGAGCGCAACGCGCTGCTCGCCGCGCGGATGCCCGCCTGGGATGACCTGACGGCCACGTGGCCGAGCTGCCGCCTGGCGGCGTCGGGCGAGGACGTTGGCCTTCCGACGGGCCAGATGGGCAACTCGGAGGTCGGGCACCTCAACCTCGGGGCAGGCTTCCCGGTGCTGCAGGACCTTCCGCGAATCAGCAAGGCGATCGACGACGGCGAGTTCGCCCGCAACGCCGCCCTGCGCCTGGCCGCCGACCACGCCGTCGAGCACGGGAGCACGCTGCACCTGATGGGGCTCATCGGCCCGGGCGGGATCCACGCTGTTGACGAGCAGATCGTCGCCATGGCCGAGCTGGCACACGACGTCGGCCTGCCACCCGAGCGCGTGGCGCTCCACGCCTTCACCGATGGACGGGATACGCCGCCGCGCTCCGCCATCGAGTTCCTGCCCGCCCTCGAGGCACGCATCCGGGACAGCGCGAACGTCGCGACCGTCAGCGGCCGCTACTACGCCATGGATCGCGATCGGCGCTGGGACCGGACGCAGCTCGCCTGGGAGGCGATCGTGCATGGTGACGGCCGGCACGTCGCGAGCGGGGTCGCCGCCATCGAAGCCGCCTACGAGGCGGGGGAGGGCGACGAGTTCATTCGTCCCAGCGTGGTGGATGGCTACCGGGGCATGGCCGACCGCGACGCCGTGGTGCACCTCAACTTCCGCGCCGATCGGGCGCGACAGCTCACGCGCGCGCTGGCGCTCGACGACTTCGATGATTTCGACCGCGGCCGTTGGCCGGCGCGCCTGCGCGTCGCCACGCTGACCGAGTACCAGGCGCAGGAGGAGCTGCCCATGGCGGTGGCGTTCCCCCCGCTGGAGATCGACTCGCTGGCGGCCTACCTCTCGCGCCTCGGCAAGCGACAGCTGCACGTCGCGGAGACCGAGAAGTACGCGCACGTCACCTACTTCTTCAACGGCGGCCGTGAGGAGGAGCTCGAGGGTGAGGAGCGCGTGCTCGTCCCGTCCAGGCGCGACGTGGCCACGTACGACCTGGCCCCCGAGATGGGCGCGCTGGAGGTCACAGAGCGCCTGCTGGAGGGGATCGGCTCCGGCCAGTACGACTTCATCGTGGTCAACTACGCCAACCCCGACATGGTCGGCCACACCGGCGTGTGGGACGCGGCGGTGCAGGCCGCCGAGATCGTCGACGGGTGCCTGCGACGCGTCGCGGATGCTGTGCTCGCTGCCGGCGGGGCGCTCGTGATCACCGCCGATCACGGCAACATCGAGGAGATGCGCGACGAGGCAGGGAAGCCGCAGACCAAGCACACCACGTCGCCGGTGCCCATGGTGCTGGTCGGGGAGGCCTGGCGCGGGGCGCGGCTGCGGGACGGACGCCTGGCCGACGTGGCCCCGACGCTCTGCGCGCTCATGGAGATCGCGCCCGGGCCCGAGATGACGGGTCGGAGCCTCATCGAGTAGACTGCGCCCTCGATGAGTCCCCTTGTCGTAGCCCAGATGATCCTTGCCGTGGCGCTCGTCGCCTCGATCCTGTTGCAGCAGCGCGGGACGGGGCTTGGCGGCGCGTTCGGTGGCGAGGTCACCGCCTACCGCAGCCGTCGCGGCATCGAGCGCACGCTCTTCCGGCTGACCATCGTGCTGGCCGTGCTGTTCGTGCTCTTCAGCCTGCTCAACCTGCTGCCGAGCGCCTGACCGGCTGCTCGGTCCGGCCCGAACCGCATCGGCCCGGGAGCATGCTAGAATCTGGCGGCCTCGCCGGGCGTTCGCGTCCGGCGAACGCGTGCCGAGGTGGCGGAATAGGCAGACGCGCTAGGTTCAGGACCTAGTGACCATTACGGTCGTGTGGGTTCAAGTCCCTCCCTCGGTACCATACCCTCAGAGCGGGCCCAGGTGGCGGAATTGGTATACGCGTACGTTTGAGGGGCGTATGAGGCAACTCATCCGGGTTCAAGTCCCGGCCTGGGCACCACCTTCCTCCTGACCGATGACGCTGCCCGGGCTGGGCGGCGCGGCGTGATA
>CAWEUD010000025.1:0-6347 GCA_963812115.1 uncultured Chloroflexia bacterium | reverse complement strand
CGGCTGTAAGGCTGCGAATTTGAATGACCGGTAGGCCTGTCGTCCCGGCGAGCCATCGGAGAATTCGATTCGTGTCGACTTGCCGAATCCCGGAGGCAAAAGGAGCAAGAATTTGCGTTACACGAGACTTTCCACCTACGACCTGACCAAGGGCACCTTTCCTGAGCCGCTACCTGGCATCGCCGAGAAGGGCATCTTGCCGATCTTCGCGAAGGAGTCCGGCTTCGTGAACTACGGAATGGTCGACGCCGGCAACCACAAGGTCGTTGCGATCAGCATCTGGGAGACTCGCGAGCAGGCTCAGAAGTCCGATCACGTGGCCACGAACTGGGTCAAGGAGAACATTGCGGACCGCGTTCGGCTGGTGACCACCTACATTGGTGAGCTGGCCCTCTTCCGCGGAGTTCCCCGCCTGCTAACCTCCCCGCTCTCGCAGGCCGCGCTGCGCGGCCGGTCGGCCCAACCGTCGGCTCCGCGCTCCCAGCCACCTGAGCCGCCCCGGCACCTCGCCGAGGCCGGCTTTTGGCTGCACCGATCGGACACGAGGGGCAGGTGGCGCTCCAGCTCGGCTGTAGGCCAGGCCAAGCTCCCCGAGGTCGGCCGATTCGATCGTCACCCTCCTCGAACCCACCGCGAGCATGCAGTAGCATCGGTCTCCAGTAACCGAGGTCCACCGGGTGGCCAGCCTTCGCTCGCGCAGCGCGCGCCACGAGCTGCTGGACGGCGAGCACCTCGATCCCCGCGACCTGCGGGTCAACCTGCGCGAGATGGCGATGCTCAACCGCCTGCCGGGCGGCGTGGCGACAGCGTGCGGGCCACCACGCCACCTCCTGGACGGCAGACCGATGCGAGCGTGCTGGACGTCGGCACCGGCTCAGGCGACTTCGTCCGCCGGCTCCTCGCGCGCGCGACCCGTGCGCGTGCTGGCGGCCGACCTGCGCCCCGAGATCCTGGCCGTCGCGCCGCGTAACCTGCGCCGATACCAGCCATGTGACCTTCCTGCAGGCCGACGTGCGCGCGCTCCCGCTGGACGACGGAGCGTGGACGTCGTCGCACGCCTCGCTGGTGCTGCACCACCTCGACCCGGCCGATGCGGTGGCGGCGCTGCGCGAGATGCGCCGCGTCGCCCGCCGCGGCGTGGTCGTCAACGACCTGCGCCGCGGCGCGCTGGCGTTCGCGCGTCAGCGCGATCACGGTGCTCGCCCTCAGCCGCGGGCCGCTACACCCGCCACGACGGCGTGCTCTCGGCGCGACGCGCCTACACGCTGCACGAGCTCGACGACCTGGCGGCCGAGGCCGGGCTGCGGTCGCCTGGCGCAGCTGCCGCTCCTGCCGCGCGTGACGACGGTGTACCGATGAGCCGCGCGAGCTCGACTGCGAGGTGCTGGTGGTCGGCGCCGGTCCGGCCGGCTCGGCGGTGGCGGCGCGCTGGCCGCGGCCGGGCGCGACGTGCTGCTGGTCGAGGCCCGCAGGCACCCGCGGCCCAAGGCGTGCGCCGAATACGCCAGCCCGCGCATCGAGGAGGAGCTGCGCCGGCTGGGCTCGCCGGACGCCGAGTGGCGGGCCGACGCGCTGCCGCTGACGGGCATGCGCGTCATCCGCGGGGCCGACGCGGTAGACGTCCGCTATCACGACGGGACCTCGGCCCGCGCGGCCTGGGGCGTGGAGCGCACCAGCTTCGACGCGCGCGCTGGCCGCGCACGCGGCCGCCAGCGGCGCGCGGCTCCTCGAGCGCACGCCCTGACCGAGGTGCTGCGGACGGCGGGCGCGTGGGCGGGGCCAGCGTTCGCACGCCGGAGGGACGGCGGCCGGTCCGCTGCCGATGGCTGATCGGCGCCGATGGCGCCCGTTCGCGCGTGGCCGAGCAGCTGGGCGTAGCGCGGCCGGTTCGCGCGCCGCGGAGGCTTGGGCTGGTGGCCCACTACGAGGGCGTCCCGGAGCTTGTCGCAGCGGCGAGATGCACGTCGGGCCGGGCTGTTACGTGGGTCTGGCCCCGCTGCGCGGCGACCGGCTGAACGTCGGGATGGCGCTGCCGCTGGACGGCGACCGACGGCCGGCGGAGGAGCGCTTCGCCGCGGCCATCCGCGGCCTCCCGGCGGTCGCGGAGCGCCTGGAGGGACGGCGGCGGCTGACCCCCATCCGCGGCGCCTCGCCCATCGGCCACCGCGTGGCGAGCGCGGCCGGGCCGGGCTGGATGCTGATCGGCGACGCGGCGGGCTTCATCGACCCGTTCACCGGCGAGGGCATCTACCGCGCGCTGCGCTCCGCGCGTGCCGCGGCGGAGGCGCTCGCGCACCGGCGATGAGGGAGCGGAGTTGCGCTACCTGGCGGCCCGGCGCCGCGCCTTCGCGGCCAAGGACGCCCTCACCTGGCTGATGCAGGGCATGCTTGCCGCCCAGCCGCTGATGGGCTATGCGCTGCGCCGGTTGGCGGCACGCCCGGAACTCGCGCTGCGGCTCGGCTCGGCGCTCGGGGACTGCCGCCCGGCCAGCGACGCCCTCGCACCGCGATTCCTGTTCCAGGTGCTCCGGCCGTGAAGAGCAGCGTCGCAATCCGGATCCAGGCGCCCTTCGCGCGCATCTTCCCGCTGGCCGCGGAGGTCGAGCGCTGGCCGGAGCGGCTGCCGCACTACCGCTATGTGCGGCAGCTGCAGGATCCCGGACGGCGGAGCGCCGCTTCGCGATGGGGGCACGGCGCGGTCCGCTGCCGGTCCGCTGGGAGGCGATCCAGCGCCCGCTCCCCCAGGAGCGACGCATCGAGTTCGTGCACACCGGCGGCGTGACGCGCGGGATGGAGGTCGCCTGGCACTTCGACGAGCTCGACGGCGGCTGCGAGGTGAGCATCGAGCACGAGCTGCAGCTGGGCTGGCCGCTGATCGGCAGGTTCGCGGCCGAGCTGGTCATCGGCCCGCAGTTCATCGACCCCATCGCGCGCCGGACGTTGCGCCGGGTGAAAGCCATGGCGGAGGCGGGCGCATGAGGCGCGTCGCGGTCACCGGCATCGGCGCGGTAACGCCCATCGGCACTGGCGCCGACGGCCTCTGGGCAGGTGTGCTGGCCAACCGTTCGGCGGTGCGCGGCATCGACCGCTTCGACGCATCGCCCTTCCCCTCGCGGATCGCCGCCCAGGTGGATGACTTCGTGGCGACCGATCACCTCGATGTCAAGCGCGCACGCCGCCTCGATCGCTTCAGCCAGCTCAGCGTTGCCGCCGCCCGGATGGCGGTGGCCCACGCCCAACTCACGCCGGCGGACCGGCCGGCCGAGCGGACGGGAGTCTGGATCGGCTCGGCACTCGGCGGCGTCGCCTTCGGCGAGGAGCAGCATGCGGCGTACGTGACCGGCGGGGTGCGAGCGGTGGCGCCCACGCTTGCCACGGCCGTCTTCGGCGGGGCGGGGGCCAGCAACATCGCCATCGACCTGGGCATCCGCGGCCCGTCGGTCGGCAACGCCAACTCCTGCGCCTCGGGAAGCACCGCCATCGGCCAGGCCTTTGGCGCTGTCCGCTCCGGACAGGTCGACGTGGCGCTGGCGGGCGGTGCCGAGGCCCCGCTGGCGCCGCTCACCTTTGGTGCGTTCGCCATGATCCGAGTCCTCTCTCAGCGCAACGACGACCCCGCGAGCGCCTCGCGCCCCTTCGACGTGGATCGCGATGGGTTCGTCATGGGCGAAGGCGCGGCGGTCCTGCTGCTGGAGGCCTGGGAGCACGCGGAGGCACGCGGGGCCCCCATCCTGGGCGAGGTGGTCGGCTTTGGCGCATCGACCGATGCCTATCACCTGACTGCTCCTCTGCCGTCGGGCGAGGCGGCTGCGGCGGCGGTCACCACCGCGCTCAGTGACGCAGGGGTCGCGGCCAGCGAGATCGGCTACGTGAACGCCCACGCCTCGTCGACACCGCTGAACGAGGTGGCCGAGGGACGCGCGCTGCACCTGGCGCTGGGAGCGAGCGCGGTGACCGTCCCCGTCTCCGGCACAAAGGGCCTCTACGGGCATGCCCTGGGCGCATCCGGCGCAATCGAGGCCGCGATCACCGTGATGGCGCTCCAGCATCGCCTGCTGCCGGGCACCTGCAACCTGCGTGCGCTCGATCCCGAGGTCGAGCTGAACGTCCTGGTGGAACCGCTGGCGGCGGCACCTACGCTGGCGTTGTCGACCTCATTCGGCTTCGGCGGGATGAACGCCGCGCTGATCCTGCGCGCGAGCTGAGCGCCACTCCTCCGCCGCGAGGAGGCGACGCATGCGCCGGAAGTCGCCGGCCAGCACCATGGCCATCACCCGTGAGGGCACCCATCCGATCAACCGCAACCAGCCGCTGACGTCGCCCTCGTAGACCGCGTTGACCCGGGTTCCGTCGCCATCGGCCACGCAGGCATAGCTCGTCCGCGCGTTCCACGGCGCAGAAGAGCTCCAGACCACGCGCCGGTTCGGCTCGAGCTCGGTGAGCTCATCGGTGAAGTAGACCCGGAAGGGACCGATGCGGTCGATCGCTTCCCAGCGCGTGCCGACCTCGACCGGCCCATCGCCCATCTGGCGGCGAAGCGCCACCGCCGGCGCGAACTCGTGCCACCGCGTGGGATCGGCCAGGTAGGCGAAGACCCGCTCGACGGGGTGTGGCAGCCTCGTCTCGACCTCGATGCGTCGCAACATGGCGCCAACCGTGGCTGAGATCGATCCCGGCGTCACGGGGTGGCCTTCCCGACCCCCTCGGGAAGCATCGACGCGGCATCCGCGCCTCTGTATCCTGCCCGTCGAAGCGAGCATGTACCGGGGACGAATGGCGCCGATGTACCACCTGCTCCTCTACATCCACATCCTCAGCGCGGTCGTCTGGGTGGGCGGGTCGTTCTACGTACAGCTGCTCGCCATCCGCATGAACCACTCCGATGACCCCGCGGAGCTCCCCCGGCTGGGCCGGCACGTCGAGGCGCTCGGTAATCGCGCCTTCGTTCCGGCGGCGACGCTGATCCTCCTCAGCGGCGCGGTGATGACCGTGCGGGCCTGGAGCTTCGGGCAGTTCTGGATCGTGGCCTCGATCGCGCTCTGGCTCCTGTCGGCCGTGGGCGGTGCCGCCTATCTCGCGCCGAACGCGAAGCGGGCGGCGGCGCTGTTCGAGACGCAGGGCACGGAATCGAAGGCTGGTCGGCAGCTGCTTGAGCGCATCTTCCTCGTGTCGCGAGCCGAGCTGGTGAGCTTCGCGATCATCATCGCGCTGATGGTCTTCAAGCCCGGCGCGTAGCGCCATGGATCCCCGGAGCGCGGACCAGGTCGGCGAGTGCTTCCTCCACGGCCCGAATCGGCTCGAGCAGCTCGGCGCGCACGGCCGTGTCGATCGAGAGCGCCTCGAGCCAGCCACGGCACGTCCGAGCCTGCGCCAGCTGCTCGGTGACATCGGTCCGTCCGGCATACCCCTCGTGAACGGCCGTGGTGACCCGTTGCATCACCATGTAGGCCATCAGGCACCTCCGCCCTGGCGCGCCCTGAGGCGTTCCAGGGTGCGCTTGTCGAAGAACGCATTGTCGGCGTAGCACCAGCCCCAGCCTTCGTTTAGGCGGATCGACCGCATCAGGGCGTGGCCGGTCGCCTCCGCGTGGTGCTTCATGTGCGTGTGCGTCGACGTGTCACAGCAGCCCACGTAGCCGCAGGCCATGCACAGGCGCAGCGCGGGCCAGGCCTCGCCCGAGGCCACGCACTCCTGGCACACGTCGACCGCCGGCTTCCATACGCGGATCTGGTCAAGGTGGCTGCAGGGGCGGTCGCCTGCCTGGCCGGTGAAGGCGATCCGCAGGACGAAGTCAGGGACCTGCGAGTCCGGGTGCCTGGCCGGGAGGTGCATCTGGTCCGGCGGGTTCACGAGCTCCATCTTTCGCAACGGGCCGAGCAGGTCAGTCGCCGTGACGCCGTCGAAGTTGACGGCAAAGGCGTGGTCGACGGGTCGGACGCTGACGGCCGACGTCATCTCGATCCTGGCTCCGCAGGCGGGGGCTCCCCACAGCGGCCCGGAGTGCGTGCCGAGGAGGGTGATCCGCCCCGAGAGGCGCTCTCCATCGGCGGAGGGCTCGAGCTCATCCACGCTGATATGCAGGTCCGGCATGCCGCGGCGCAGATCGGCCGCCAGCTCGGCCCAGACCTCGGTGGCGGTTGGCTCATCCGGACCCGGGCGATGCGCGTAGAAGTCGGGTGCGATGTGTCGCTGCACCGCCTCGACATCACCCGCGTTGAATTCGTCAACGAATGCTCGCACGGATGCCGCGAAGTCGGTGTGATCCACGTTCTCTCCTGATCTGTGGCGCAGGTGACCGGGAACAAGCCTACGACACGCCTCGCGTGCGAGGGCGTAGGATCGGGGTG